>JBOHCG010000128.1:0-14626 GCA_050698735.1 Streptosporangiaceae bacterium
CTGTGCCGTGCCAAAACTTGTTCACCGTCGCTGAACTGGTGTTTCGCGTTCGCTAAACCGCTCTGCGGTATTCGTTGATCAGGCCGCCTACGACCTGGCTGCGCTCGATCCGGCCGGTCATGTCGATGGCGCGGCCCGATCGGCCACGAGCCCACGAGCAGAGGGTCATGTACCCCGCACCGGGCAGGGACGCCTACCGCTCGGCGTGCGTGAGGGACGCGCACAGGGAGGACACGACGTTCGTCAGATAGCCCAACGTCCCACAACTGCACGTCGTTGTCGCCGTCGCCGGCGGCCAGGATGTCCCCGTCCGGGCTGAAAGCCACCGAATAGAATATGAGCGATCCGCTGCCGTTGCCGCTGGCCAGGGGAGTGCCGATCTGCTGGCCGGTGGCGACGTCCCGCAACCGCACCGTATCGTCGGCGCTCGCGGTGGCCAGGATCTCGCCGTCCGGGCTGAACGCGACCTGCTCGATCAAGTCGGTGTCGCCGGTGAGGGGGATGCCGATCTGCTGGCCGGTGGCGACGTCCCGCGCCGTACCGTGCCGTCGTAGCTACCGATGGCCAGGATCTTGGCTACGGTGGCCGGATTGAGATTATCGGCAACCACAGGGTCCCAGACCAGGCCCGCCTTCCGGTCCTCGGCGCGCAGGACACAGACGCTCGCTAACATCGCACCATCGGTGAAATGCTGGCTCTCCCCGACCGGCGCCGACCTGATCGTGACCGCCGGGCCTGCCGCCAGCGCGCGTCAGTGCGATGGCGGGGCCGCACTTGACACAGCCCGCGGCGTGCGGCAGCGGGCGGGAGGAGGCAGGACGTGACCGACGTATGGGTCGTGAATGATGAGGGTAACGAGATCGTCCGCGCCCGGGATATCGCGGCCGCCGGCCTGGACTATGACGGAAGCGTCACGGTGCGGCTGGCCGGCGCAGACGGCGCGGTCGTGACGCTTGCCGGGCACCGGGCGCATCGTGATGAGCACCGGCCTGACGATTTTCACCGCCGACTGCTTCGCGTCATCGCCGAACTGTCCGACGCGGCGGGAACCTTCCTGGTCCGGGCGGCCCACGACGAGACGCGTGGCTGGCAGTGGATTACCGAGCCACTGTGATGGCGAGCGTCTGGGGCGCATACTGGTCGTAATGAAACCTGCCCGCGCCGCCACCCGGCGCCAACTGTCCACAAGTCCCTTCCGCCCCGCCCCGCCCCCTCCGCCCGCCGAGCAGTTCGCGGAGCAGGACCAGGTAACACACGATAAGTACGGCCTTGGCCGGGTCATCAGCGTCGATGATGACGAATCGCTGGTCATCGATTTCGGCACGCGCCGGGTGCGGATCACGATGCCATGCGCGAAGCTGGTCAAGCTCTGATTCCGTCGGCGGCATCCGGCGGCCCGCT
The DNA here is from genome assembly GCA_050698735.1 of Streptosporangiaceae bacterium. GTDB lineage: Bacteria > Actinomycetota > Actinomycetes > Streptosporangiales > Streptosporangiaceae > Palsa-504. The sequence continues at coordinate 1,402 of JBOHCG010000128.1, forward strand.
GTGCCGCGCCTCGGCGTGCGAGCAGAGCTGGAGCCGTCCGGGCCGCTGACCGCTTGTTGCTGGCTATCACGCTGACCCGCTGTGCGATCGCGGACGAGGCCGAGTGCGCCGGGGCGCCATGGTGTCAGCCGTCGGCGTCATCCCGCGGGTCAGCATGACCCTCGCTGCGGCGCTGGTCCTCGATTACGGAAGCGACGTGCCGTATGCACACCTCGAACGCCAGCGGGTCTTGCTGGTGCATGCTGCGCAGCTTGCCCATGAACGTGACCATGTTTCGCACGGTGGGCTCTGGCAGGCCCGTCACGCTCATGTAGTTCCCGCCGCCGGTCTCCGCGAAGCCGGGGATCGTACCTGCCTGGATTCCGTAAAAGTCGGTCACTCTCGCCCTCCGTGTCCCGCAGTCCGCACCCCCGCGAGGGGAGCGTTGCCGTCTGCGGACCGTGGCAGGCAGCTTCATTTAACACCATGCCGCGGCTGGCAGCACCGTACCGGAATGCTTTGAATGACGGGAAGAGGCCCACGTGGACAGCCACCGCAATGGCTGATGGCACGATCAGCCACGACGTCAGGACCGGCGCCATAGGCACGACGGGCTGCGGAGGGTAACGTGGGCAGGGCTTGGGACTCCTCGTGCGCCGACAGTCCTGTCGGCGTCGCCCTGGGCGCACGACGACCTGGTTCTACCCCAGAACCTAGATGGGCGGCCGACGATGGCGCCGCACGAACTCAATCATGTCCTTCCCGGCCCCGCATTTTCCGTCCACGGTCACGATGGCTACACGATCGTGACGATCAGCGGCGAAATCGACATCGCATCCGCGCCCGTGCTGCGCGAGCAACTCCTTGGCCTGCTACGGCCCGATGCCAGCCGGATCGTCATCGATCTGAGCGGGGTCACCTTCTGCGATGCGAGCGGGCTTGCCGTGCTGGTCGCCGCCAGCCGGCGCGCCGGCCTGCTGGGCGGCCTGCTGCGCCTGGCTTCCCCTGCGCCGTTGACGGCCACGATCCTCCATCTCACCGGCCTCGACTCACGGTTCGAGATCTTCGCCACCGTGCCGGAGGCTACCGGCGCGCGAGCTCACCAAGGCGTCCGCGATGCGGGCCAGCCGAAGCCACGAATCGGCTGGTCAGCTCAGCACGCGATCGGCGAGATGCACGGGACCGCCGCCGCTGTCTAGGCTGTCGTGGCCGGTCGGCTCACATGCGGTACAGTGCGAGTGGCGCTTAGGCGCACTAGGGCGCAGCCATGAGGGCGCGCCGGTCGTATGTCGCTCGGTGAGCGAGCTGGTTTCCACGGACGTGGCGCCTTCGACAACGCGGCCACCTGAGTCCTGGAGACGATCTCTTGTCAGCTCTGCCTGCTGAAAATCCCGTAAGCATGCCCGCTGGCCGACCACGGACGACCGTGCCGCGGCGGCCTGGGCGGCAACACGGGCTTGCCCGCGCTCCTGGCGTGACCTTCGCCGCCCTCGGCGTCCCGGCGGTCCTGGTGGCTATCCTCGCTGAGGATGGCATCACCACGCCACGTCCGATCCAGGCGGCCGTGCTGCCCGACGCGCTGGCCGGCCTCGACGTCCTCGGACGGGCCCAGACCGGCTCGGGTAAGACGCTGGGTTTCTCCCTCCCGCTGGTGGCCAGGCTGGCCGGGGGGTACACGATGGCGTGCCGCCCGCGCGGTCTGGTGCTGGTGCCGACCCGCGAGCTGGCCGCCCAGGTCCAGGCGGTCCTGTCGCCGCTGGCCGGGGCCATGGGACTGACCGTCGCCACCATCTTCGGCGGGACCCCGCAACGGCCGCAGGTGACCGCGCTGCGCGAGCGTGCCGATATCGTCGTAGCCTGCCCAGGGCGTCTGGTTGACCTCATCGGGCAAGGCCACTGCCACCTCGGAGACGTCGAGGTCAGCGTGCTTGATGAAGCCGACCAGATGGCTGACCTGGGGTTCCTGCCGGTGGTGCGGCAGCTGCTCGAGGCCACACCGCCGGAAGGCCAGCGGCTGCTGTTCTCGGCCACCCTCGACCGCGAGGTGGACGTCCTCGCGCGGCGTTTCCTGGCCCACCCGGCGCGGCACGACGTGGACGCCGCCGCCCCGCCGACTCAGATCGTCCACCATCTGCTTACCGTCACGCCAGCCGATCGCGCCGGGGTCATCGAGGCACTCGCCAGCGGCGAAGCCCGGGTGCTGATCTTCACCAGGACCAAGCACGGAGCACGCAAGCTCGCCCGCCAGCTGACCATGGCCGGGACGCCGACGACGGAGCTTCACAGCGACCTTGCTCAGGGAGCGCGCAGCCGGAACCTGGCGGCGTTCGGGTCCGGCGAGGTCCGCGCCATGGTCGCGACCGACATCGCGGCCCGCGGTTTGCACGTGGACGGCATCGGCCTGGTGATCCACGCCGATCCTCCGGCCGAGCACAAGGCCTATGTCCACCGGTCGGGCCGGACCGCCCGCGGCGGCGCCGCAGGGACCGTGGTCACCGTGCAGACGGCGGCGCAGGCGGCCGAGGTCCGCACCCTGATGCGCAAGGCAGGCGTGACACCGCATACCACCGCCGCCGGTCCCGGCTCGGCAGTACTGCGCTCGATCGCCGGGCCCCCGGCCAGGCGCACCGCTCCGGTGGCCAAGCTCGCCCGCCAGGCACCGCCTGCCCTTCAGGCCACCGGCCGTGGCGCCGTCGCCGCATCCGGGGGCTTCCGCGGCCGCCGCGGGCCGGGACGGCGCGGCTGACTCACCCCGATGGTTCCTGATCGGTGGCTTGGTCCGGCCAGACGCCGATGTGGTCGGGCTTCTCCCGCAATTCGACCCGGTTCCGGATGCACAGGCGCCTGGTCATTTCGCGCGGGAACTGCAGCGCGCCGCCCGGCCGTCCGCGAGGCGGAGCCATTTTGTCGGCGGGGTGCGGCACGATGTAGTGGTGGTTAGCGGAGCCCCCCAGCCGGCGCGCGGTCAGGACGAGCCGCAACCGTTCACGCATCTGAGCGTCCCGAACGCCGGCCTCTACCGGAGCCTGTTGTGTACCTTCGCGCGGGCAAAGGAGCGCTTCATCGTGCACCTGCGGCCGGAGGACGTTGCCGCCGAGTTCCGGATCGACCCCGACGAGCAGCTGGCCGCGGCCCTGGAGCAGCTCGTCGTGTGGGGGAACCTGCGCGCGGACGCCGACACCAGCCGCGTTACCACCGTCGAGGACTTTCACAAAAAGCGGTCCCTGTATCAGCTGACCGCCGCCGGGCAGGCGGCCGAGCAGGCGATCGCGTTCTACGAGGAGGCCATCGGGCGACGCGGGCAACTCCAGTCGGTGGCCCTGGCGGACATCGCCGACCAGCTCAGGTCGCTGAAGGTGCTCGCCGCGGACCATGATCCCGACCCGGCCAAGACCCATCTTCTCCTGCTGTCCGTGGCGGAGCGGTTCTCTTCCCTGGCCGATAACGCGCAGGCATTCATGTCCGCGCTACGGCGCGCGATCGACTTCTCCGACGGGGACGTCGACGGCTTCCTGGCGTATAAGGAACGGCTGATCGACTACATCAACAGGTTCATCGCCGACCTGGCCAACTCCGGTGCCCAGATCGCGGTGCTGCTGAGCGATCTGGAAGCCGTCGGCCACGAGCGGCTGCTCGAAGTCGCCGCGCGCCGGGAGGCGGCCGACGCGGTGCCCGAGGGCGCGGACGCCGCCGAATCCCTTGCCAGGGCCGAAAAATATGCGCTTGACGCCTGGCGGAACCGCTGGCGCGGGCTCGATGACTGGTTCACCTCCCGGGACTCGGGGCACCCGTCTCAGGCGTGGCTGCTGCGGCAGGCGGCCGTGACGGCCATCAAGCAGCTAATCGACGCGGTGGGCCTGCTCAACGAGCGGCGCTCGGGCCGCTCGGATCGCTCGGCGGACTTCCGCGTGCTCGCCCGGTGGTTCGCCGAGGCGCCGGACGACGAGGCCGCCCACCGCCTCTGGCGGGCCGCGTTCGGCCTGTGCCCCGCCCGGCACCTGTCCGTGACCAGCGAAACCGCCGACGCCTGGCACGACCTTCCGCACGGAACGGCGTGGTCAGACGCACCGCCCATCCGCATTTCCCCGCAGCTGCGGAAGACCGGGACCTATGAGCGACGCGGCCAGCCCAACCAGGTGCGGGACAGGTCGGCGGAGCGAGAGTTCCTGCGCAGCCGGGCAGAACGCGAGGCGGCCGAGACCGCCGCCGCCCGGCGGCGGCTCCGCACCGCCGGGCCTACGCTGCTTTCCGACCTCGAGATGCTGGACCCCCGGGCGTTCCGGCTGTTCCTCGCGCTGCTCGGCGATGCCCTCGCGGCCCGCAGACCCGGCGACACCGAGGTCAAGACCGTGACGAGCGACGGCACCATGGAGGTGCGGCTCAGCCTCATCCCTGACGGCGGGACGGCCACGATCCGCACCGCCGATGGCCTGCTCACCGGTCCGGAGCACGTCATCGAGATCACGGACCTGACGGCGTCATGATCCCGGCCGAGGAACAGGCGCAGCGCAGGACCGCGCTGCGCGCCCTGCTGGCCAAGCCGCTGCTGGTCGCCGACGCCGATTCCGACACGCTGGTCCTGGTCCGCCGGCACCTGACCGAGCTGCGCGACTGGCTGAACCGCGAGACCGGATGGCGTCTCGCCGCGGACTCGGAGACGGCCCGGCTGTTCAAGACCGCCACAGTCCTGTCGGACGCGTCCCATCCGGCCCGCGGGACCCACAAGGAACCATTCGGGCGCCGCAGGTACGTCACCTTGTGCCTCGCCCTTTCGGTCCTTGCCCGCGCCGACGCGCAGACCACGCTCGGCAGCCTGGCCGACGATGTGCTGACCGCCGCCGCCGAACCGGAACTCGCCTCGGCCGGGTTCACGCTGACCCTGGACAGCCGCGCGGACCGGTCCGACCTGGTGGCGGCGGTCCGGCTGCTGCTCGGCTTGGGAGTGCTGAGCCGGGTCGCCGGGGACGAGGACGCCTACCTGTCGGCCGGCGGCGACGTGCTGTACGACGTGCGCAGACCGGTGCTTGGCGTGCTGCTGTCGGCCGCCAGGGGACCCTCCCTCGTCACCGCCTCAGGCTTCGAAGACCGGCTGACGGAGCTGACCGCGGAACCGGTCGCCGAGAGCGACGAACTGCGCAACCAGACGCTGCGCAGGCGGCTCACCAGGCGGCTGCTTGAGGACCCTGTCGTGTACTACGACGAACTCCACGAGGACGAACGCGCCTACCTGCTGTCTCAGCGGCACGCGATCACCCGGCGGATCGCCGACGCCACCGGGCTGATCCCCGAGATGCGCGCCGAGGGGATCGCCATGGTCGACCCCGAGGACGAGCTGACCGACGTGCGGATGCCCGAGCAGCGCACCGACGGGCACGTCACGCTGCTCGTCGCCGAGTACCTCGCCGGCCGCGAGCAGGCCACCGTTGACGAACTGCACACCTTCGTCCGGCAGGCGGCCGCCGAGCACAAGGGATACTGGCGCAAGGGCGTGACCGAGCCGGGCGCGGAAACCGAGCTGCTCGCCATCGCGCTGGAGAAACTGTCCGCGCTCCGCCTCATTGAGCTCCGCCTCATTGAGGGGGGCCCGGTCGCAGCGGACGAGCCGGTGGTCCGCGGCCGTCCGGCGATCGCACGTTTCGCCCTGGCCGAGCCCACCATCCGCCAGGCGAGACCAACACAGAGGAGAAAGGCGACAGCCGATGCTGCCAGCACCCTGTTCTGAGCGGTGGAAACCGCTGCGTGCCGGCCTGGTCGACATGTTCTACTACGACGCAGAGGAGTTCTGGTTTCACGACGGCAGGCTCCTGCTGCGCGGCAACAACGGGACGGGCAAGTCCAAGGTGCTGGCGCTGACGCTGCCGTTCCTGCTGGACGGGGAGCTCGCCCCGCACCGGGTGGAGCCGGACGGCGACCGGCAGAAGAAGATGGAGTGGAACCTGCTGCTGGGCGGCAAGCATCCCCATCCGGAACGCGTCGGGTACACCTGGCTCGAGTTCGGCCGCCGCGCGGCCGACGGGACCACCGAGTTCCGGACCATCGGCTGCGGGCTGAAAGCCGTCGCGGGCCGCGGCATCGCGCGCCACTGGTTCTTCGTCACGACACAGCGCGTCGGCGAGCGCTTGCACCTGCTGCCGGCCAGCCGGGTCCCGCTCACCAGGGAAAAGCTGCGCGAGGAGATCAACGGTCACGGGCTGGTCTACGACCGTGCCGCCGACTACCGCCGGGCGGTGGACGAAGCCATGTTCGGACTCGGTGAGCACCGCTACGAGGTGCTGATCAACCTGCTCATCCAGCTCCGGCAACCGCAGCTTTCCAAGAAGCCCGACGAGAAGCTGCTGTCCCGCGCGCTTACCGAGGCGCTGCCCCCGCTCAGCCCGGCCCTGGTGACGACGGTCGCGGACGCGTTCCGCGGCCTGGATGAGGAACGCGACGCGCTGCGAGCCCTGGCGGAGGCGCGCGGCGCCACAACCGACTTCCTGCGCCACTACCGCAGGTACGCGCAGGTCGCCGCGAAACGCAAGGCCGGCGGGCCGCGTCAGGCGCAAAGCAGGTACGAGCAGCTCGGCCGGGATCTCACCGCGGCCGAGGAGGCCTACGCGGCGGCGGACGCAGAGCTGCAAGCGGCGCGGAGCGAGCTGGAAGATCTCGACCGGGAGCGGACCAGGCTGGAGGCGCGGCGCGAGGCGCTGCGGCAGGACCCTGCCATGCGCGATGCCAGGGAGCTAGACCGCCGCCGCGAGGACGCGAGGCAGCAGGGCGACACGGCCAGGGAACGGGAGCAGACCCGGGACCGGCTGACCGCGGAACTGACCCGCCGCTCGGCCAAGGCCAGCCAGGCCGCGCGGCGCGCGTCGGACGCGGACGACGAACTGCGCGCCGCGCAGGACACCGCCGGCGCGGCGGCCGCGGCGGCGCGATGCGCGCCGGGTCATCGCGAGGCAATCGAGGTCTGGCGTGCGGAACTGCCGCGGGCCCGGCGCGCGGCCGGGCAGGTCGCCGACCGGCAGGCGGCAGCGATCGGGCAGCTGGAACGCCTGCTCGCCGAGGTCGCCGCCCGCGGTTCGGCGGTCAGCAGGGCCCGCGCCGAGGTGGACCGTCTCACCGCCGAGGTACAGGCCGCAGCCGAACGACTCGCCGCCGCCGAGCAAGAATCTGCCGAACGAGCCGTGGAGCTCCTCGCCGCCTACAGGTTCTACGCCCGCGGGCTGACAGAGCTCAAGATCGCCGATCCGGAGGAGCTGACCGGCGCGCTGGAAGCATGGGCGGCGACCGGGGACGGCGCCAATCCGGCGGTCGCGGCCATCGACGACGCGGCACGGGCGGCAGGTGCCGGGCTCGGCAGTCTGGACGCCAACCTATCCGCCCGATGTGCCGCGCACGCGCAGCACGCACGCGACCTCGGGGAAGAGATCGAGCGACTGCGAGCGGGCGGCCACGACGCTCCGCCGCTTCCGCACACCAGGCCGCCCGGCATCCGGGACGATCGTCCTGGCGGCCCGTTGTGGAAGGTGACCGATTTCGCGTCCGGCGTGCCCGAGGAACACCGAGCGGGCCTGGAGGCCGCGCTGGAGTCGGCCGGGATCCTCGACGCGTGGCTCACTCCCGACGGTGACCTGATAGCGGGCGACGTCGTGCTGGTCAGCGGGCGGCAGCAGGTCGCCGGGCCATCCTGCGACACCGTGCTGGTCCCGGCGGTCAACGTAGCCGACCCGCGGGCTGCCGCGCTGCCGGAGGCCGCAGTCCGCGCCGCCTTGTCCGGGATCGGCCTGGGCGAGGACACCGGCACCACGTGGGTGACGACCGACGGGCACTGGGCGAACGGGGTGCTGGCCGGATCCTGGCACAAGGCCGCCGCGGCCTACATCGGGGAGGGCGCGCGAGAGACGGCGCGCCGGAACCGGATCACACGGCTGAGCGACGAGCTTGCCGAGGTGAACGACGCGATCGCCGCGCTGGAGGCGGCCCTCGATGAGCTTGACCGCCGCAAGGACGCGCTGGCCGCCGAGCATCGCGCGGCGCCGCCGGATGCGGCGGTGCGCGAGGCGCACACGAGGGCCGCCGAACAGCGCAAGCGCCGCCAGGAACTCCGGGACTCCCGCGCCGAGGCGGAACAGGTGCGCGTCGCGCGCCAGCAGGAACTGCAGGCGGCGCGGATCGGGGCGGACGAGTACGCCGCCGACACCGGGCTGCCGGCCGACACCGACGAGCTGGCCGCCGTCAAGACGGGGCTGGGGGACTACCGGGTGGCGCTGGCCACGCTGTGGCCGGCCGTGGAGAAGACCGAGGCCGCACGCCGGGACGCGGCCGAGGCCGAGGAGGAACTCGCCGCGACACGGGAACTCCTTGCCGAGGCAGCCGAGCGGGCGGCGGCAGCCATACAGACGGCGGTCGCGGCCGCGGCTCTGTACGAGGCGCTGCTGGAGACCGCCGGCGCCGCGGTCGGGGAGCTGAACCGGAAACTCGGCGAGCTCCGCACGGACACCGAACGCCGCACCGCCGACGAGAAGGCGGCCCGCGAGCTCGAGCAGCAGGCGATCAGCGACCGCGGCAAGGCCGAGGGGACGCGGGACACGCTGCGCACGGAGATCGGCGAGGCGGCCCGGGTGCGCGACGCGGCCGTCGCGGAGTTCCGGTCGTTCGCCGCTACCGGAGTGCTGCGGATCGCGCTGCCGGAGCTGGAGGTTCCCGATCCGGCCGAGCCGTGGCCGCCGACCCCCGCGGTGATCCTGGCCCGGGCGGTCAACGCGGCGCTGGAGGACACCGACGACGCGGACGCCGGCTGGGATCGGGCGCAGCGCAGGGTCACGGACGAGCACAAGCTGCTGGCCGACGCGATGGCCAGGCACGGCCACTCGGCCGGCCTGACGGTGCGTGACGGGATCATGGTGGTGGACGTGGTCTTCCAGGGCCGCAGTCACGACATCCCGGGGCTCGCGGCGGCGCTGGGGGAAGAAGCCGAGCAGCGGGCGCGGCTGCTGTCCGCAAGGGAACGGGAGATCCTCGAGAACCACCTGCTCAACGAGGTGGCAGGGACGCTGCACGAGCTGATCACGGCGGCCGAAGCCGAGGTCAGGGCGATGAACGAGGAGCTGGAATCCCGGCCGACCTCGACGGGCATGAAGCTGCGGCTGATCTGGCTGCAGGCGCGGGACGCGCCGGACGGGCTGGATCGGGTCCGGCACAAGCTCCGGCAGACAATCGACGCCTGGTCTGCCGATGACCGGGCCACCGTCGGGTCGTTCCTCCAGCAGCGCATCGCCGCCGAGCACGCCGGCAACCCCGCGGCCGGATGGGCCGAGGCGCTGACCGCGGCGCTGGACTACCGCAGGTGGCACGAGTTCGCGATCCAGCGATACCAAGACGGGCAGTGGCGGCCAGCCACGGGCCCGGCGTCGGGCGGCGAGCGGGCCCTGGTCGCCTCGGTTCCGCTGTTCGCCGCCGCGTCGGCGTACTACAAGTCCGCGGGCAACCCGAACGTGCCACGGCTTATCGCGCTGGACGAGGCCTTCGCCGGGGTCGACGACGACTCCCGGGCGAAGTGCCTGGGCCTGCTGGCCACGTTCGACATGGACGTCGTCATGACCAGCGAGCGGGAGTGGGGATGCTACCCGCAGGTCCCCGGGCTCGCCATCTGCCAGCTTGCCCGGCAGGACGGTGTCGACGCTGTCCTCGTCACCCCCTGGCAGTGGGACGGGCGGGAGCGCCGTCGTGCCGAACGGGCCACGGTGTGACAGTGCCGTCCAGGGGGGGCGACCCCCCTATCCCCCCCGCGCCGCCGTCCAGGGGGGGCGACCCCCGCATCCCTTCCGCGCCGCCCGCCGGCGGCAAGACTCAGGCCGACGCCGAGCCGGACCGCCTGCAACGCCTGCTCGGCGGCGAGCCGGTCGCATGGCTCCTGCGGCGGGCACGGGACCGGATGGAAGCCGGGCGTCCCCTCACCGGTACGGTTACGCTGGCCGCCGCCACCGTAGAGCAGCGGCGCGCGGTTGAGCGGCTGACCGGACGGGCAGCTAATTCCGGGGCGTCGCTGTCGGTTTCGCTGACCGAGGTGGACCGCATCCTCACCGGCAGCGGTGCCGCGCCTGGCGGGCTTGCCGAGGCGGTAACGCGCCTGACCGGTCCGGTGCGGGATCGCAACCGTGAACGGGCCGACCTGGCTGCCGCCTGGAGTGCCGCGTTCGCGTCGCTGGACGCCGCCGTCGACGGCCGCGACGAGCTGGTGCGGTGGCGGGGATGGCTCGACGTGACCGGCGTGGTGCGCCGTCTTGCCGCCGAACCCGAGCCTGCGCGGCTGCTGCTCGCCCAGGTCGCGGCGGTACTCAGGCGGCTGCCCTCGCCTGGCGTTCCCATCGGCCGGCTGGCCGCCGAGTGCTGCGGTGACGCGCATGCCCTGGACGACGGCCGCCCGGTCGGCACGCTGGCGCTGTCCGCGGTCCGCGCGCTGGCCGGCCTGCCGTTCGCGGCGGATCCAGGCGCCGATTCCCGCCGCGCCGCGTGGGCCGCGGCCGGGGTTCACCTCGACGAGCTGTCGTCACTGGCGCTCTGCCTCGGCCTGTCCGGCGACACGCGCACGCCCCTGGGCAGGACGCTGGCGTCGTGCCGCGAGGCGGGACAGCCGGCGATGCTGACGCTCCGCCAGCTCCGCTGCCATACCGGGCCGCTGCACGCCGGGACCGTGTCCTCCGCTCTGGTGCGGATCTGCGAGAACCCGGTGGTGGTCGCGGCCGCCGCCGACCAGCTGGGCGCCGGGTGCCAGCCGCTCGTCTGCGTCGCGGGCCAGCCCTCCGCCGCCGGGTGGCGGCTGCTCGAGCTGCTCGCGGCCGGCGGTGCGGAGTTCGGCTACCACGGCGACTTCGACTGGGGCGGCGTCCGCATCGCCGTGGCGGTGCGCCAGCGGGTGGGCTGGCGGCCCTGGCGCTACGACCACCGGGCCTACGAAGCCGCGGCATCGGCGGCGCATCCGCCGACGCCGTCCGCCGCGCTCGCCGGCGAGCCGGCCGCGACGCCGTGGGACCCGGAACTCGCCGCCGTCATGCGACGCCGCAACGTCCGGATCGAGGAGGAGCTCACCCTCGACGCCCTGCTCGGGGATCTCAGTTCTTAGGGCGGGAGACCGAGTCCCGCCATCGCCCGCCATCGCCCTGGTTCTGCGGCGGAGCCGTATTGCAATTCGAGGCCATTATTTAGATACTTGGCAAGTGCCAAGACGATCAAGCAGCAGTATTGCTAATCAAGGAACATCGGCCGCGCCGGCTAGCGCGACTGAGATCGCATACTCGGGGCTCCGCTCATTGATCCTCGAAGGTAGGTATCCGCTCGGATCCAAGCTTGGAGAAAACGACCTCGCCGAGCTTTTGGGAGTGAGTCGGACACCGGTTCGCGAAGCGCTCAGCCGACTGAGTTCTGAAGGCCTTGTTGAGATGCTGCCCCACCGTGGAGCGCGAGTCGCTACCTGGTCTCCACATGATCTCGAGAATATCTACGAATTGCGTGCGCTCGTAGAAAGCCACGCGGCTAGCCGCGCCTCACAAACGATCCAGCTGCTCGACATCGACAAGCTCAGCACGCTGTGCGAGGCCGAAGAGGCGGAAGTCCTGAGTCCGGAGCCCCGGCGCGACGTAATTCGCGACCTGAATCGAGAGTTCCATTCTACTCTGGTCCGGGCCGTACCAAACGAGAGATTGCAGGAGATCGTCATCTCGCTGGTTGAGTTCCCGAGCACGTTGCTCTCGCCAAATGCGTCGTCTGGCGTGCTTATGCAGAGCCGGCTACAACGCAATCTTGCCGACCATCTCGACCTCGTCGACGCGTTGCGGGCCAGGGACAGCGCCTGGGCCGAGGCCGTGATGCGATCTCACATGCTCGGTGAGCGAGCGACGCTGTTGCGAGAGCGGAAGCGCCGCGAGGGCTTGCCGGCGGCGACCGTTGCCGCCGAGGCCATCGTCGAGGGAGCGCAGGCATAGGCGGGCCCGGTTTATCCGGCGACAAGCGGGCCGTCCGGCAGGCTGAACAGCCGCTCGGCCCCGGTGTCGGTGACGATGATCGTGCCCCCGCGCAATATGGTGCCGAACTGCTCGGTGCCGATGTTGGGGTGGACGGAGATCACGCGATTGACACCAAGCGCACGGTTGTCGGTTTCGCTAATGTACTCGGGCAGTTCGATGTTGTCGATGCCCGTCCCGTGACCCAGGCGGGTGATGTCGTCGCGGCTCAGGCCCGCGCTCTCCAGGTCGGAGACGACCGAGGTGAACACGTCGGCGAAGGTGGTAGCCGGCGTGATCGTGGCCAGGAGCCCGTCGAGCGACCTGGCCATGAGCGCGTCAAGTTCGGCGGCCCGTGGCGGCGGCTCGACGATGAAAACTGACGAGACGACCTCGGGGCAGAACGACTCCACGTCCGGGATCACCTCGAAGAAGACGGTGGTGCCCGGCGTGAGGATCGACTTGGAGGGTTGCAGCAGGCTGCGACCCTGGGCGTCGGTCGCGCCGACGAAGCAGTGCCAGGTCAACGACCCGTAGTCGCGCAGGACCGCCTCGGCCGCACGCAGCGCGTCGTTGCCGACACCGCCTGCCTTCATCGCCGCGATGCCGGCGTCGAACGCCTCCTGGGCGCACCGCGCGGCTACCCGCAGCCGGGCGATCTCGCCCGGGTCCTTGGGCGCTAGGTGCTCGGTCAGCAGACTGGTCACGTCGACCAGTCCGCCTGGCAGCCGCTGGGCGAGTTCCTCCTTCACCCCGGCCTCGGGCCGGTAGGCCGCGAAGGCGTTGCGCGGCCCGGCGACCTGGCTGCCCAGCCAGCCCAGGGCGACGTCGATCATGTCGCTGGTGTCGGCCGAGGCCCAGTTGGAGCGTGCCGCGCAGATCTGCGTGATCGCCGTGCTCTCCCGTTCCGCGGTGGCGCTATGCAGCGGCAGCCGGGTGATGTGCACCGCGTTCCCTGGCGTTATGACGATGAGGCTCGCATTTGTCACGCTGTGTCGCGGGCAGTATCCGGTCCAATGGGCCGTCAGCGATGACCTGTAGCAGTACACGAACAACGTGTCGATGTCATGCCCGGCCATCCAGGCCCTGGTGCGGTCCAACCGGTCGGGCATGTCGCCCTGCGACGTCGTCATGGCAGCTCCTTGGCGGGATGGTGAGTGTGCTGGTTGGCCGTGGATCCGGCCTCGATCGCGGCGACGACCCTGATCGGGGTCAGCGGGGCCTCGGTGATCAGGGCCGCGTCCGGGCCCAGGGCGTCCTGCACC
>JBOHCG010000129.1:0-14615 GCA_050698735.1 Streptosporangiaceae bacterium
GTCCAGGTGCCCTGCACGTACTCGGGGATGTGCACGTTGTGCAGCCACACCTCGCCGTCGGTGATCTGCGCGAAGCTTTCCGCCAGGGACGCCCGGCCCGCGCGCAGCGACTTGACCTCCGTGCCGGTCAGTACCAGTCCGGCCTCAAGGGTGTCCTCGATGGTGTAGTCGTGACGCGCACGGCGATTGCGGGCGATGACCTTCTCGCCTTGCTCCCGAACCACGTCCCTCCTGTCGTCGCACCACGAACCGCTCAGACACGCAGGTAGCGACGCAAGGTCAGGAACGACGTCGCACCGCACAACAGCACTCCGACGACCATCGAGAAGATAATGACCTCGATCAGGTCACCGACAGACAAACCTACGTTGAACGAGAAGTACTGTTCCAGGCTATCCAGCATCAGCGACTTGACCGCAACCAGAAGCCCCGCCGCTATCGCCCAGCCGATCAGGCCGGCGATCATCCCTTCAAGCAGGAACGGCAGCTGGATGTAGAAGTTCGACGCGCCGACGAGCCGCATGATGGCGGTCTCCCTGCGGCGGTTGAAGGCGGAGAGCCTGATCGTGTTGGCCACGAGCAGCACCGCGGCCACGATGAGGATCAGCGCGATGATGATGACCGCGTTCCTCGCCCCGTCGAGCAGCCGGTAGAACTTGTCCAGGATGGTCAGCTCGTCGACGACCGTCTCCACCCCCGGGGCGCCGGTGACGGCACTCGCCACGATGTTGTAGTCCGCCTCGGGATTCTTCAGCTTGACCTCGAACGAATCGGGGATATCGCCTTCCTGAGTGTCCTGCACCAGGGCCGGCTCGTTCGAGAAGTACTGCCTGAATTCGGTGTAAGCCTGCTGCTGGGATACGTAGTAGACGGCCTGCACCTGCGGCATGGAGACCAGCTGATTGTGCAGCGTCGTCCGTTCGGCGTCGGTGGCAGCCCCGTTCTCCTGGCATGACGGTTCCGGGCTCGTCTTGATGCACAGATAGATCGACAGCTCGACCTTTCCCTGCCAGTAGGTCCGTGTCCTGTCCACCTGCTTCACGAACAGCAGGCCAGTACCGAGCAGGGACAGGCTGATGGCCACGACCACGATGAGCGCCAGTGTCATGGTGAGATTCCGGCGCAGCCCAATCCATATCTCGGAGAGAACGAACTGTGAACGCATGGTGGCTGATCCCTCGAAGTCCTAGGCGGCACCGCGCTGCACCGGCGCGGTGATAACGGGTCAGTAAGCCTGGCCGTACACCCCGCGTGACTGGTCTCGGACAACCTTGCCGTATTCGAGTTCGATGACCCGCTTGCGCATCGAGTCGACGATGGCGGCGTCGTGCGTGGCCATCACGACGGTCGTCCCTGTCCTGTTGATCCGGTCCAGCACCTTCATGATGCCGATGGATGTGGCCGGGTCGATGTTACCTGTCGGTTCGTCGGCGAGCAGGATCATCGGCCGGTTGACGAACGCACGGGCCATCGCGACCCTCTGCTGCTCACCGCCGGACAGCTCGTCGGGCATCCGGTCGTGCTTGCCTTCCAGGCCGACCAGATCGATCACCTCCGGCACGACCTTGCGGATGAAGCGCCGGTTCTTGCCGATTACCTCAAGGGCGAACGCGACATTCTGGTAGACGTTCTTGTTCGGCAGCAGCCGGAAGTCCTGGAAAACGCAGCCGATGCGCCGCCGCAGATACGGCACCTTCCAGTTGGTGAGCCGCGCGAGATCCCTGCCCGCCACATGGATCCTGCCGTCTGTCGGCCGCTCCTCCTTCATGACCAGCCGCAGGAAGGTCGACTTGCCCGAGCCGGACGGGCCGACCAGGAAGACGAACTCGCCCTTGGACACCGAGATGTCCACGCTCTCCAGCGCGGGGCGGTTCTGATTCGGGTAGACCTTGGTGACGTTATCGAAGTTGATCACGGGACCATCACAGCGACGTAGGTAGGGTACCGACCGCGTTGCCGCCGGCAACTTGGGCGACTTGCGGGTAACCTGGTTTGGCCAGGGAACAGTCTAGAGGGAAACTGGCAGCTAAGGCCTTACAACGCGGCAAGTGCCGGGGCGCGGGCCAGCCCGGAAGGGGTTCCGATGAGCTGCGAACACCTGATCTGCGCTCACTGCACTAACCCTGTGATCGAGGGCCACTGCCCGGCGTGTCGCGCCGCCAGGCAGCACGTCCACCACCAGCACTTCAGCGCCTCGCCGCAACTGCTGATCGCGACCATCGTCGTGTTGACCGCCCTGCTGTTCCTTGCCATGCACCTGGGAACGTGAGAGCACGCCTGAAGGTGGCGGGTGTGCGGCGGAGAACTGCGGCTTAGCCGCGATCGCACGGCCCGGGAGAATCTGGGGTGGGCTCGCGGCACCAAGGTATCGGCCGCCGCCGCCTGGTCACCCTGCCTGGTGGACATCCTCGACGGCGGGTGACACCTGGCACGTTCGGAATAATTAAAGTCCTTTTTAGGCAGAACGGCCTTTGGTGCTCGGCCCCGGCAAGCGCGCCGCCGTCCAAGTTTGCCGAGGAGGCTCGAGCGAAGCTGGGCGCCCCGGTCGGGCATGAGCTAGATCGCGACGCCTTCTACTCGCACTGCGGCGGCAGCGCCCGGGGGTGGAGTTGTTCCAGACGTTCTTCTTCGCCGGCGGTAAGGGTCGGGACAGCCCGTCGCCATGCTGACGCGCCGGCCGCTGGGTGGTTCGCGCAGCGGCTGCCCGCGGGAAGGGAGCCGGTTCCTTGGATACCTGGTGTAGGCACTTTTTCGACGTTGCGTCCGACTGGTGGCCGCAGCCTGCGACGGGGCACGCGGACCTGACCACGATGCTGCAGCGGTTCGGCCATCTCAGCGATATGAGCGTGCTGTACCTGGGCGGAGCATAGCGTTCCGCCAGGCCGCGAACAAGCTTTTCAGCGCGATGGCGGTGCTTGAATGGTGCCTTGCCGCTCCGGTCGCGACGGCTGGCTAACCACTTCTCTTTCTGCGCCCGTGCCTCGTAGAGAAGCACGGCAGCCGAAATCGAGACGTTGAGCGAGTCCGCGGCCCCGAGCATAGGCACGAAGACGCGCTGGAACTCCGGACAGTACCAGGCTTTCGGTATTCCGTAGCGCTCGGCGCCGAGCACGAACGCCGTCCGGCGATCATAATAGCGAAGCGAGCGGTAATTGCGAGCATCCTCCGTATCGGCGAGATAAACGTCAAAATTGTTTTCCCGCAGCCAGGACGCGGCCTCCTTGGGCTGCTCGAATTCAATGATGGGAACGGTCAGCAGCATCCCCTGGCTGGCCCGGAAGACCTTCGGGTGACTGAGCCGGGTACGGCGGTTGGTCAGCACGACGCAATCGACACGGCACGCGTCAGCCGTCCGGATCAGCGTGCCGAGATTACCCGGGACCTCCATGCTGTCCGCCACCATCACGAGCGCGGACCGGCCGAAGACGATGTCCTCGGGCTGCCATTCCCGAAGCTGCGCGATCGACAGCAGGCCGTCTGGCCGGTCACGTTCCGAGATGCGTTCCAGGGTCTTCGCCGAGATCTTGTAGGCGGCCTTCGCCACGGCCGCGACCTCGACGGCCCGCATCCGGGCCTCGTCCCCGTAGGCCGCCTCCGGGCTCCAGAAGAAGACCTCCACTGGCGTGTGGGTGCTGAGCAGGAGCTTGTGCGCCCACAGCCCTTCGGCGATGAACAGCTTCCTCGGGTTCGGGGCGGTGTTCTTCTCGATGGCCAGCACCTGGCGGATCCGAGGGTGACCGGGCCCTATCTGCTGCAGGTCCATGTCCTTCCTCGGCATATCGGCATCCACGCGCCTTGATCCTAGGCCACCGGCGGCTGGCACGGCGCCAGAGGCGGGCCGACATGAGCCAGGCATGGCTTGGCATTCATCTATTTGGTGAGCTACTGTCCAAGGCGCGGGCCGCGCGTCCACGGGCAGGGACCGGAGTCACTCGGGTGCCGGAAGATCTCACCTGGCTCAGGCCGTTGAGCCGGGCCACCGACGGTCCCATCTTGTTTGCGTTCCCGCCCGACGCGTCAGCACGCTTACCTACGACCAACTGGCCCAGCGCGCCCATGCGATCAGCGGGCAATTGACCTCGGCAGGATCCCCCGGCGACCGCGCAATACTGCTCTGCCCGCCCGGCCTTGATTTCGTGGCCGCGTTCTTCGGCTGCCTGTACGCGGGTTTCGTCGCCGTCCCGAGCTATCCCCAGCGCGCGGCGCGGCCGGACAGCAGGTTCAGGTCGATGGCCGACGACGCGAAGCCGTCCGCGGTCCTCACGACGACCGCGGTCCTCGAGCGGATGAAGCGCGCCGGGCCGACCGAACCTGGCCTCGTCTGGCTCGCGGTCGACGCCCAGCCTGCCGACGCCGCCCGGCGCAGTCCCGCTGGCCAGCCGGTCGTCGCCCCGGACCCCGCCCTGCCCTCCATGCTGCAGTACACGTCGGGCTCGACCAGCACCCCGCGCGGCGTAGTGGTCACCCACGGAAACCTGCTCCACAACTCGCGGGAGATCTCCCGGCTTTTCCAATGCGGCCCCGGCAGCAGCGGCATGGTATGGCTCCCCTACTACCACGATATGGGACTGGTCGGAGGGATCATCCAGCCCATGTACGCGGGATTCCCCATGACGCTCATGTCCCCGCTCTCTTTTCTCCAATCCCCGATCGAATGGCTGCGCGCGATCAGCCGGACAGGCGCCACAATCAGCGGTGGACCGAATTTCGCGGCTCAAGACGCTGGCCGCCGGGCACGACGCGACCGTGTACACGGCGCTGCTCACGGCGTTCGCCGTGCTCTTGCACCGCTACAGCGGGCAGGCCGACATCATCGTCGGCAGCCCGTTCGCCGCGCGCAGCCGGGCTGCCCTCGCCGGCGTCGTGGGTTACCTGATGAACACCGTGCCGCTGCGGGTGAACCTGGCGGGCGATCCGTCCTTCGCGGAATTGCTCGGCCGTGTCCGCACGGTGGTGACGCAGGGCCTGGCGCACCAGGACTTCCCGTTCGCTGAGATGGTGGCGCGGCGCGCCCCCTGGTCCCGCGCGTACCGGATGGCGGCCGCAACGTCGCGCCACTCGTCCTGTCCCAGATGGCAGTGACCGTCCGGACTGGGTGGGGCGGCTATGTCGTTCCGGTAGGTGATGACGAGGGTAGTGACCCCCGCCCCGGATAGCGCGGGCAGGATGCGCAGCGCCTCCTGCCTGTCCGCTCCCCGCCCATGCACCGCTATCACCCAGGTTCCTGGCTTACGCGCCGTCCCGTGGGGCGGAACCTCCCAGGCCGGCATGCCGCCAAGTTCTCCCTCGATGACGGGCGGGTACCGGCGCCAGCTCCCGGTCCAGCAGATAGATCCGGACACCGCGAATGGGCCGGCCGATCGGGCAGTCGCCGAGGTCCTGGCCGATGTCTTGCTGGCTGACGTTGTCGGCGCATTCGGCCGATCCGTAGGCGTTGACCAGCTGCGTATGCGGGTACGCGGACAGCCAGCGGCCGGCCAGCGCGGGCGGCAGCGGCTCACCGGTACTGAGCAGGCAGCGGAGCGCGGGCAGGGGCGGTGGCTCGTCGACGCCTAGCGCCGCGTGCAGCAGTGATGGCACCAGCGCGGCCACGGTGACGGCCCGCTGCGCCAGCGCCGACAGCAGGCGCTCCGGATCGGCGGTGTCCTCGTCCGGGAGGATGGCCACCTCGCCGCCCGCCTGCCGATACCCAATATCGGGAACATCCGAAATGACCTGGACCGGAAATGTCATTGTGGGAACGGCGTGAAATGTTGTCCGGAGAATCTCGTTCCGTTCGGCCACCGCAATCAGCGCCCGGTTCAGCGCCTGGGGGTCAAGTGGTCCGTGAATGACAGCCGCGCACTGAGCAAGGTGGCCGACGTCGCCGTCAACGTCCCACAGGCTCCACAGTCGTTGCTGCTGAGGTGACAACCGATAGCCCTCGTACGCTGCCCTCACCCCCAGCGCCACGGTCCCAGTATGATCGGTAACCTTCCGGCCACGCAATAGCGGCAAGCCGGACGGCACCGCGCCAACTACCGCCGCTCGGGGATGGGTGTATGAGCGAGATGATCACCAGCGCGGCGAACCCGCTGGTGAAGCGGATCCGCTTGCTCGCCGACCGCAGGCACCGGCGCCAGGAGGGCGCCTTCGTGGTGGAGGGTACGCAGCCCGTCGGCCGCGCTTTCGAGGCGGGCTGGGAGGTCGAGGTCCTGATCGTCGCCCCTGATCTGCTCACCGACACCGCGGCGACGATCGTCGCCGCCCAGCGTGCGCGGGGCATCAGGGTCGCGCGGCTGAGCACGGAGCTGTTCGGCCGGATATCGGACCGGGAAGGGCCGTCGGGACTTGCCGCCATTGTCCGCGGCACGTTGAGCCCGCCGGGTGATCTGCCCACGGGGCCCGGCTCGGTCCACGTCGCCCTGCACGAGATCGGCAATCCGGGTAATCTCGGCACGATCATCCGCACCGCGGACGCCGCCGGGGCGGCCGGCGTCGTTCTGATCGGGGACACCGTGGACCCGTTCGCGCCCAGCGCGGTCAAGGCCAGCATGGGTTCGCTTTTCGCCGTGCCCGTCGCCCACATGGCCGACGCCGGAGCCTTCTTCTGCTGGGCTCGGACCGCGGGCGTCCAGGTGCTGGCGACGTCGGGCCACGCGGACAGCGAGCACTGGAGCACCAGATACCGCCCGCCGCTGGCGATCCTCCTCGGCTCCGAAGGCGCGGGGCTTCCCGCCGACATGCTCGCGCAGGCCGACGAGCGCATCCGCATCCCGATGACGGGCACCCCGGAGTCGCTGAACCTGGCGGTCGCGGCAGGCGTCATGCTCTACGAGGTGCGCCGTCAGCTGACCCGGGCCGACGCGGGCGGCCCGGGTCCAGGTACGTAGCCGTCCGGCCGCCCGGTCCGGTGCTCCGCGGCCACGAACGCCCTTGTGCCGTGGGCGGCGCCGGGCGATACTCGCCATGACAGGGCTTGCGTGACGGCCGCCGTCGCGTGCTCGCCGCGCGGGCGTCGACGGCGCGGCGGCGGCCCTATCGTGAGCGGGGCGGATCATGACAGACGACAGTTCCGGCGGCCCTCTCGCTGGGGGACCGAGACGGACACGCCGCGCCAGCATCCCGCTCGGCCGGGCATCTCGGCCCTACGCGACGATCAGGCTTTTCCCGTCCTCATCACGTCGCCGCTGCCCGGGGTGGTGGCTTCAGCCTGGACGCACGCCAACCGCGCCGAGATCGAGCATCACGTGCTTGGGGCGGGCGCGGTGCTGCTGCGGGGGTTCGACGCTCCCGCCGGGGCCGGGGAGCTCGAGACGCTGATGGCTGGGCTGTACCAGAGTTTGGTTACCGAGCACGAGCGTTCCTCGCCAGGCCACCGGGTATCCGGGAACGTCTACACCTCCACAGATCATCCGGCGGACCAGGAAATCTTCCTGCACAACGAGATGTCGTATTCGCATACCTGGCCAATGCGGATCGGATTTTACTGCCGCGTTCAGCCCGAGACAGGGGGCGAGACACCGATCGCTGACACCAGTGTCGAGCCTGGCCTCGAACTTTGCCTAGGGAACGGCTCCGACGAGCCGGTCACCAACCGGCCAGACGAGCTGGCCGTCTTCCCTGGCGCGGTCTTCGCCACGCTCACCGCAGGACGCGTATCGGCGATGTATCACCAAGTCAGGAACCATCACCTGGCCCAGCGCATGTCGATCATGTACTTCGTCAACCCCGAGCTCGACTCCCCACTGCCCTCATGGAGCGACGGCGAGGACCCGGCGGGCACCGATATCCGGCCCCGCGTCCGTAATCGCCCGTCAGCCTATGGCCTGCCCGACCCGGCAGCCGGGTAACTGCGAAGCAGGAGGGTACCGTCCCCGCGGCATTATCTGCCGTTCTGGCGCATCCAGCGGATCTCGGCGTCGACGAAGTCGTCGATCTCGCCGTCCAGGACGGAGACGGCGTTGCCGGTTTCCATTCCGGTCCGGACGTCCTTGACGTTCTGATACGGGTACAGGACGTAGTTGCGGATCTGGGTTCCCCAGGCGCGGCCGCCATCGCCGCGTAGCGCCTGCATCTGCTCGGCTTCTTCGTGCCGGCGCCGCTCGAGCAGCTTGGCCTGGAGCACGGCCATGGCCGACGCGCGGTTCTGGATCTGGCTGCGCTCATTCTGGCAGGACACGACTATCCCGGTGGGCAGGTGGGTGATGCGGACCGCCGAGTCGGTGGTGTTGACCCCCTGGCCGCCCGGGCCGCTGGACCGGAACACGTCGACCCGGATCTCGTCCTCAGGGATCTCGATGTGGTCGGTCTGCTCGACCACCGGCATCACGTCCACCCCGGCGAACGAGGTCTGCCTGCGGCCCTGGTTGTCGTACTTGGAGATACGGACCATCCGGTGCGTGCCGTGCTCGCCGCGAAGGGTCCCGTAGGCATAGGGCGCACTCACCGCGAACGTGGTCGACTTGATGCCCGCCTCCTCCGCGTACGACGTGTCGTACACCTCGGTCGGGTACTTGTGCCGCTCGGCCCAGCGCAGGTACATGCGCATCAGGTTCTCCGCGAAGTCGGCGGCGTCCGCGCCGCCCGCCTGCGCGTTGATGGAGATCAGGGCTTCCCTTGCGTCGTACTCGCCGTTCAGCAGGGTGCGCACCTCGAGTTGGTCGATCTCGCTGCGCAGCGCGGCGAGTTCGCGCTCTGCCTCTTTGCGGGTGGGCTCGTCGTTCTCGCCCTCGGCCAGTTCGAAGAGCACCTGGGTGTCGATGAGCCGCTGGTGCAGGCCGGCCAGCCTGGCCAGCTCCGCCTCCAGGTAGGACAGGCGACGGCCTACTTTCTGGGCGCGATCCGGGTCGCTCCACAACCCCGGATCGGCGGATTGCTCGCGCAAATCCGCTGCCTCCGTCTCCATGCCGCCGGGGTTGAGCACCGCCTCGATGCTGGCCAGCTTCGAGGTCAGTGCCGCGATCTCGTCGGCGGGATCGATACCTGCCATGCCAGCAAGCCTACGCGAGGCCGGCGGCCCGAACTCGCAACCTGCCGTCCGCGCGGATCTGGGCGCACAAACCCGGTATTCTGCCTTAGCGTGACGGAGCGAAGGCGCAGGACCTGGGGTGGCACCGTGATCGAGTGCCTGGGCGCGGCGGCGCTTGGCGGGATGGTGCTGCTGTCTGTGCAGGGATGCGCCCCGGCGTCGTCAGCGGCCACCGACACCGGCGGGGAGCACAGCCTCGCCATCTCCGACGCACGGGCCGCCTACGACTCCTACCTGGCGGCAAGCAATGCTGCCGCGGCACAGGGCAACCAGGCGCAAGGGCTGGCGCTGGCCGCGGACGCGCAGTGGGCTGTCCTGCATGCCCAGTACACGGCTCTGGCCTCGGGGGGCACGCCGGTACCGCAGTACAAGTACGGCACGCCGGTCTTCTACGTGCCCGCGCTGGCCGGCTATCCGCAGTGGTTCATGGTGGCCACGACCAGGACGCAGATTGCCGGTACCGGCACCGGCAGCGCCGGGACTGCCGCCGGCGCCGCGACCAGGACGATCATGGTGTTCGAGCGTTCCGCCGCGGGGCAGCCGTGGACCCTGAACGGCGCTGCCACGCTTCACCGGGCGCTGCCGACCATCGCCACGGACCGCGACGGCTATGCCATCTCGGTATCCCACTCCGATACCGGCCTGCTGCTGCCGCCCGACGTAGTCGGGCCGTCGCAGGCAGGCGTGGTCGACGAGGGGCCGGCCAACCCGTCGGCAGCGGTGGTCGGCAGCGGACCGCTGACGACAGGACTCTACGCGGCGCAGGCCGCGCAATCCAGCTCGGACTCGGCGCACGGCTGGTACTACCAGTGGCTGCTGGCAGGATCGCCGTTCGATCAGTTCGGGCTGCAGACGACCGACGGCGGCGCGCTGGTGCTCTACGGGATGTACCTGAACACGACCACCGAGCACCCGGGCCTGGTGAGCGGGTCGCCGATTCCGGTTCCGGCCAACTTCACCCCGCTGCTAGCCGCGCCGACCGAGGTCGGCTACCACGCGGTCTACGCCAACTGGACCTTCCAGTACGCCGCGATCGACCCGCCGGCCTCCGCGAAGACCGCCAAGGTGCAGGTCATCGCCGCCGGCGGCGGCCCTAGCTACGGGCACGCGTACTAGCTGGGGAGGGAACTCGCCGAGACCAGGGTTCGGATGGCTCGGAGGGCTACTGAGAGGGTGGTGAAGGTGAAGCGCTCGCTCTCCCAGATCTCGCCGAGGGTCTGGTTGGCCATGCCGACGGCGGCCTCGTTGCGGGCTACCCAGGCGGCCAGCCGCTCCTCCGGGGTCCGCGGCAGCTGCGAGCCGCTGGCGCCGAGCACATCCTCGGTGAGCGAGGCGTGCGCCGCGTACAGGTCCTCGCGCAGGGCAGCCCGCGCCATCGTCGACCAGCGGTCCTCGCGGGGCAGCGCGGTGATCCGGTCGCGCAGCCTGGCGATCTGCAGCCGGTCGGCCAGGTCGAAGTAGACCTCCGCGGACTCCTCGATGGACCGGCCGGTGGTCGCGGCGACCTGGACGATGTCGAAGGCCGAGTACGTCGGCACCATGCCCGCGACCCGGTCGGCGAGCTCAAGCGGGATGCCGCGGGCCAGGTAGGAATCCCGCCGCTCCTCGAACCCGGCCAGGTCCCTGCCGGTGAGCAGCTTGGGCAGGCCCGCCCGCACCGTGCGGACCCCGTCGGCGAAGAAATTCACCGTGGCCTGGATGTCCAGCGGCGGGCGGCGGTTATGCAGCAGCCACCTGACCGCGCGCTCGGTGAGCTTGCGCCCCTCGAGCAGCAGCGTGATCTGCGCCGCGAGGTCGAGCTGGCCCTCAAGTTCCTCCACCTGGCGCCAGAACG
Organism: Streptosporangiaceae bacterium; assembly: GCA_050698735.1. Classification (GTDB taxonomy): domain Bacteria; phylum Actinomycetota; class Actinomycetes; order Streptosporangiales; family Streptosporangiaceae; genus Palsa-504. Next base: position 10,845 of record JBOHCG010000129.1, read on the forward strand.
CCGGCATGTCGAACACCTCGCGGGCGACCAGCCAGGCCCTGGTGAGGTCGGGCACCGACGCGCCGGTCTCCTCGATCAGCCGGAACAAGAACGTGGTGCCCGAGGTGTCGACCATCTCGTTGACCACCGAGGTGCTGATGATCTCCCGGCGCAGCGGATGGGATTCCATCCGGCCGGAGAACCTGTCCCGCAGCTGGGCAGGGAAGTAGGCGTCGAGCTCCCCGCGCAGGTAGGGATCATCGGGCACGGTCGAGGCGAGCACGTCTTCACCCGCCGAGATCTTGGTGTGCGCGAGCAGCAGGGAGAATTCCGGGTTGGTCAGCCCGCGGCCCGCCGACCGCCGTTCGGCGATCTCCCTTTCGCTCGGCAGCACGTCCTGCTCCGCGTCGAGCACCTTGTCCCTGACCAGCTTGCGGAGATACCGCGCGTGCACGTGCAGCAGGGAGGAGGCCTGCGACCTGGACGCCGCGAGCGCCATGTTCTGCCCGTAGTTGTGCCGCAGCACCAGGGCGGCCACGTCGTCGGTCATGTCCTCAAGCAGCTCGTGCCTGGCCGGCGCGGGCAGCGCTCCGCCGCGGATCGCGTCGGCGAGCAGGATCTTGATGTTGACCTCGTGGTCGGAGGTGTCCACGCCGGCCGAGTTGTCGATGAAGTCGGTGTTCACCAGGCCGCCGCCGAGTGAGTACTCGATCCGGGCCGCCTGGGTCAGGCCCAGGTTGCCGCCCTCGCCGATGACCCTCGCGCGCAGCCGGGTCGCATCGACCCGCACCGCGTCGTTCGACCTGTCGCCCACCTCGGCGTCGGACTCGTGAGTGGCCTTCACGTAGGTGCCGATCCCGCCGTTCCACAGCAGGTCGACGGGGGCGGCCAGGATGGCGGAGATCAGCTCGTCCGGGCTCAGCGCGAGCACCCCGGCGTCGATGCCGAGGGCCACCCGCGCCTGCGGCGGCACCGGGATCGACTTGGCGGCGCGCGGCCAGACCCCGCCGCCCGCCGAGATCTTCGTCGCGTCGTAGTCCGCCCACGAGGACCGCGGCAGCGCGAACATCCGGGTCCGTTCGGCGAAGCTCGCGGCCGGATCGGGCTCCGGGTCGATGAACACGTGCCGGTGGTCGAAGGCCGCGACCAGCTTGTAGTGCGCCGAGAGCAGCACCCCGTTGCCGAACACGTCGCCGGACATGTCGCCGATGCCGACGGCGGTGAAATCCTCAGTATCGGGATTTATGCCGAGCGACGCGAAGTGGATCTTCACCGACTCCCAGGCGCCCCGCGCGGTGATGCCCATCTTCTTGTGGTCATAGCCCTCAGACCCGCCGGAGGCGAAAGCGTCGCCCAGCCAGTAGCCGTAGCGGGCGGCGACCTCGTTGGCCGTGTCGGAGAACGTCGCGGTGCCCTTGTCCGCGGCCACCACCAGGTACGGGTCGTCGCCGTCGCGCCGGACCACGTCCGGCGGCGGCACTACCTGGTCGGCCTCGATGTTGTCGGTCACGTCGAGCATCGAGGCGATGAACGTCTTGTAGCAGGCGAGCACCTCGGCCTGGTAGACCTCGCGGTCGGACGGATCGGGCAGCCGCTTGCACACGAAGCCGCCCTTGGCGCCGGACGGCACGATGACCGCGTTCTTCACCTCCTGCGCCTTGACCAGCCCGAGCACCTCGGTGCGGAAGTCCTCCTGCCGGTCCGACCAGCGCAGCCCGCCGCGCGCCACCCGGCCGAACCGCAGGTGCACCGCCTCAAGCCGCGGCGAGTAGACGAAGATCTCGAACTTCGGCCGCGGGGTCATCAGCCCGGGCACGTTGCCGGGATCGAGCTTGAGCACCAGCGGAAGCGGCCCGTTCACCCCGCCCGGGCTTTGCTTCCGGTAGTAGTTGGTCCGCAGCGTCGCGTCGATCAGCGCCAGGTACGTCCGCAGGATCCGGTCGTGGTCGAGGCTGGTCACCTCGTCGAGCTGGCCGCGGATCTCCTCGGTGATCGCCTCGCAGCGTTCGGCCGCGCCGCTTTGGCGGGCCGAGTCGAACCTGGACGCGAACAGCCGGACGAGCAGCCGGGTGATGGACGCGTTGGACCGCAGCACCCGCTGCACGTAGTCCTCGCTGAACCGGATCCCGCCCTGGCGCATGTACTTCGCGTACGTGCGCAGCAGGGTCACCTCGCGCCAGCTCAGCCCGGCGGTCAGCACGAGGGCGTTGAAGCCGTCGTCTTCCGTCTGGCCCTGCCACAGCGCGCTCAGCGCGTCTTCGAAGATCTTCCGGACGCTGCCGGTAGGTGGGGTGGACGGGGCCCTAAGACCAAATTCATATATCCAGAACGAACTGTGGCTATCCGGACCGGCGAACTTATACGGATGCTCGTCGACTACCTCGAGCCCCATGTGCTGCAGTTGCGGAAGCACATCTGACAGCGTGATCTGCGATCCCATCCGGTACACGATGAGCGTCCACCGGTCCGGGCTCTCCACCAGCCGGACCGCGAACTCCGCCCCGGACTGGCGCAGGTCCAGGATCGTGGACAGGTCGTCGGTCGCGTCCGCGGCGGAGACGTCGGTCTTGTAGGTCTCAGGGATCTTGGTCGAGCACATGTCGAGCAGCGCCCTGGCCCGGTCCTCGCCGAGCAGCCGGACCGCGTCCGCGGCGAGGTCCTCGTCCCAGGACCTGACCGCGGCGGTCAGCCTGCGCTCGAGGGCGGCCGCGTCGACCTGCGGCAGCGGGTGGCCCTTCTCGGCCCTGACCACCACGTGCAGCCTGGCCAGCACGGAGTCGCCGACCAGGACGCTGTATTCGACCGACTCGCCGTGCAGCGCCTCCTTCAAGATGTCCTGGGCGCGCAGCCTGACCTTCGTGGTGTACCTGTCCCTGGGCAGGTACAGGAGGCAGGACATGTACCTGCCGTAGCGGTCCCTGCGCAGGAACAGCCTGGTCTGCTTGCGCTCTCGCAGCCGGAGCACGCCGAGCGCGATCGGGGTGAGCTCCTCGGCCGAGATCTCGAACAGTTCCTCGCGCGGATAGCCCTCGAGGATCTCGATCAGGTCCTTCCCGTCGTGGCTGTCGGGCGCCAGCCCGGCGGCCGCCAGCACCTGGGCGAGCTTGCGCCGCAGCACCGGAATGCTGGTGATGGACTCGGTGTGGGCCGCGTGCGTGTACAGGCCGAGGAACCTGTACTCGCCGGTCACCTCGCCGCTCCCCTGCGGGGGGGTTTGGGGGGGTCGACCCCCCGGGCCAACACCGTCGAGCTTCTTGACCGAGACATAGTCCAGGTAGTTGGGCCGGTAGACGGTCGACCTCGAGTTCGCCTTGGCCAGCACAAGCCGCTCGCTGGTGTCCTGCGCCCTGGCGCCGACCTCGGGCGGGAGCACGTCGAGCGCGTGCGGCCCCTGCCGGTCGTGGCGCAGGATGCCGAGCCCGGTGCCCGGCACGACCCGCAGGCCAACGCCGTCCGCGGCGGGCAGCAGGTCGTACTCGCGGTAGCCGAGGAAGGTGAAGTTGCCCTTGGCCAGCCAGCTCAGCATCTCGCCGGCCTCGGCCACGTCCGGATCGCCCTCGCCGCGCAGGCTGGCGGCAAGCTCCAGCGCCCTGGCCTCCATCCGGCGGTGGTCCTCCACCGCGACCCGCACGTCGTCAAGCACACGGCGCAGCTGGGACGCCAGCTCATCGCCGGTCAGGATTTCCTTGGACAGGCAGAGCTCGACGTGGATCCACGACTCTGTCAATATGGGGGGGACGACCCCCCCCTGATCCCCCCCGCTCTTGGGGGGACTGCCCGTCCCCCCAAACC
>JBOHCG010000130.1:0-14554 GCA_050698735.1 Streptosporangiaceae bacterium
CTGCTGGTGGTCCTGGCGGGCCTCCCGTTCCTGCTGCTGCCCCGGGCTTGTGGTCCCGGTGGCGGTGGCCGGGCCGGCTAGGCGGCGGCTTTCGGCGCTGGCCTGGCGGTCCAGCGGGCGTTCATCATCGCGCCTATCCGCTGCTCGGCGTTGGCGCTGGCGTGAATGTAGAACCGCAGCGTCGTCTCGATGCTGTCATGCCCTAGGACCTGGGAGATGTTCGCCAGTTCGCGCGGGTTGGCGTCTAGCGCCTCGCTGGCGAACTGGTGGCGCAGCGAGTGCGTGTGTCCGCCGCTGATCCCGAGGTATGCCAGCATGCGGCCGAACCTGTTCCCTGCGGTGCTGTAGGGCATGCAGGGGGTGCCGTTCGGGCCGGGGCACAGCGGCCCGTCCGGTAGCTCCTGGACCATGTCCCACACCATGTCAGGGACGGGGACGTCCCGGAATTCTCCGGCCTTGCGGTGCTTGAGCGGCTCCAGCTCCTGGCCGTTCTCGCTGGCCTGCCAGCACAGGTGCAGGTAGCGGGTTCCGTCGGCGCGCTGCTTGAAATCGGACTTGCGCACTCCCAGGGCCTCCCTGATCCGAAGTCCCATCGTGCGCTGGAGCCAGGGCGCGATGCCCAGGCCGGGGATGAGGCGGGTACGCGGGCCGCGCCTGGTGGCGGCCGTGACGGTGAGGCCGTCCGCCAGCATCCGCACCGTGTCATCGGTGACGCATATCATGCCCTTGTTCTGCGCCTCGTACTGCTCGGCGGTCACGATGCGGGGGGCAAGCTCGATGCCGCTGAGCGTGTGCCGGGGGATGGTGCCTCTGCGCACGCACTCATCCAGGGTGCCGGCGATGATGCGGCGGACGTTGCCCCGGTAGTCGTCGCTGTAGCTGCCCAGGGTCTTGTTCAGCAGCGTCTTGACCTCGGCGTCCATCCTCGCCACGTCCAGCACGCTCCTGCCCTGCAACAGCCTGGTGACGGCCGGGTTGGCGAAGTTGCTGCGGTAGGTGGCCCTGCTGTTGGCGTTGGCCTTCGCCATGCCCTCGATGTAGGCGCCGCAGAGCGGCAGGAATTCCACGATGCCGGCGCGGGGGTCCACGAACATCGCGCCTTGCGTCTGCTTGCCCGTGCTCAATGTGAGCTGGAACGTCTGCGCCTGCGTCAGCGTGCCGAACGACTGCTCGCGCTGCCTGGAGTTAACCGAATACCGGACGGTCCACTTGTGCGCGCAGTCCGGGACCTGGCGGGCCTCGCACGTGTGCTGGCACGTTCCCAGGGCGCATCCCTTGTTGCTGCCGGGCTTGTGGTAAATTCGGTCGCACTTCTTGAAGATCGTGGCCTGAACGAGCGTATTCTGCACTGTGCTGCTTCTGTGCGGCATATCGGTTCCTGACTTTTGCCTGACTCTAGACTATCCTGCGGATCTGTGACCTGCATTAATATCTATTATTCCGGCAAAGACAACTTTCCCGCCGACCGGGCCGAGGCGGACTTCCTGCTGGGCATCTACCCGCCGCTGCGGGACCTGGTGCGGGAGAACAGGGCGTTCGTGACCAGAGCTGTCGCCTGGGCCGCCGGGCAGGGGATCAGCCAGTTCCTCGACCTGGGCGCCGGGCTGCCGGCTTCCCCGGCCGTCCACCAGGCCGCGCGGGCGGTCCTGCCCGCAGCTCGGGTCGCCTACGTCGACAACGACCCGGTGGTACTGGCACACGCACGGGCGCTGCTGGCTACCGGCGACGGGGTGACCGCGGTCGCAGCGGACCTCCGCGACCCGGCAGCCGTGCTCGCAGGCAAGGAGCTGCGGGCTGTGATCGACCCGGCCCAGCCGGTCGGCGTCATCCTCGGCGCGGTCCTGCACTTCCTGGACGCCGTTACCGCCCGCACGGTGGCCAGCGGATACGCCGGGCTGATCGCACCGGGCAGTTACCTGATCATCTCGGTGGCGCGCAATGACGATGAGATACTCAGCAAGCGGCTGGCCGAGCAGTACACCGCCGCGACCTGGCACAATCACCCGGCCGAGGTGGCCGAGTCGTTCTTCGGCGGGCTGGAGCTGGTCGGGCCGGGCGTCACCGAAGCGCAGACCTGGCGGGCGTGGCTGACCGAGCGGAGGCTATGCCGCCGCGACGGGCACGTGCTGGCCGGTGTGGCGCGTTCGGCCGCACCTGACCACGCCGCCCGCACGGGGATGGCCGGTGCCTGATAACCGGCCCCACGATGTCAGCGGGATGACCGATGACGAGCTGGAACGCGCCCGCCGCCACCTGACCGTGAGCCTCAGCCTGGCATTCCCGGGTTCACCTGTGCGGGGACCCATCCTGGCGCACATCAAGGCCATCGACGCCGAGCTCGCCGCGCGGGCAAGCCGGCGTCCGGCCACATGACCGGGACGCCATTGCCGATATCGCGCTGGAACTGAGGCGGGGCGCGCCTCGCTGCCGCCGGTACCGGCGGAGGACCACCGAGACGCCGAGACCGGCTCTGGCCGGCGCCGACAGCACCTGGCCGCAAAGCCCGGCCCTGCACGGCCGTCGCAGAAGGTGACGGTGCGGCCGTCGTAGCGCGCGCAAGTACCCGCCGTTAGGAGCGGTCACGGGCCATTGCTCGCGAGCGGCCGTCGATGTCTCAGATCTGGATGTTCTGTATGGGTTCCTCAGCAGCAGTTGGCGTTCGGACGTTTCTGTAATTTCGCCGTCAACGAAGGCCGGCAAGCTCCTTGTTGCAGTAGCTGCGGACGCTTGACCAGCGAGCCGATGCTGTAGGCGAGCGTGGCGGAACTGGTAGACCGGTCCGATCGTGCGCAGGACGTCGCGATACCCGCGCGTCTCGGGCGGGCACGGGCGGGCATTCCGACCGATAGGTCTGGGCCAGCCTCTACGCGGGCAGTGCACGGCATCAGCTGCGGCTACCATACGGACCCGAAAGACGGGCACGGACGGTAACCGCGGCTCGCCTCACCGGCACTTAACCCCTCGCCGTGCGATAGCGGGTACGGTCCTCGGCGATTACCCCTCAGAATCGCACCCGCTATCGGCGGAGGCTGCGCTAGGCGGGGGTGATGTTCTGGTTGAGGTGGAAGAGGTTGGCGGGATCGTAGCGGCGTTTGACCTGGGCGAGGCGATCGTAGCCGGCGCCGAAGTTGTCGCGGACTTTCGCCTGGTCGTCCGCCGAGGCGAAGTTGACGTAGCCGCCGGGCTGGGAGTGCGGGGCGAGTGCGGCGTAGTAGTCCTTCACCCAGCGGATGCCCTTGTCGTTATCCGCGGGGTCCGGCCACATCCCGGCGATTACGGTGGCGTATTTCGCGTCCCGGTGCCCCCACGCGGTGGCGCCAGGTGCGACGTCGTGGACGGCGCCGTTGACCGGGTACAAGTGCACCGCGCAGTTGACGGCGGGCATCCGCTGGCCGTGCTCGGTGTGCGCGGCGATCGCGTCGTCGGTGAGGTCGCCCGCGAAGACCGCCTTCCAGTAGTGCTGCAGGCCGCGCGGGAGCAGCGGGTCGAACACGGAGTTCAGGGCCGTATAGGGGATCGCGCCGACATGTTCGGCCATGACCGGGCCGACGTCGCGGAAGCTCTGCAGGACCTTGGCGCCGCTGTCGTGGTCCCCGGTCCAGCAGGAAACCAGGACGGGGAACGGCTCGCCGACCCGGTCTGCGGGGATGAACGGGAGCGGGGGCGCCAGGTGCCAGGCCGGGAAGCCGCCGTACTCGCGCGGTGCGTCGTCGATGAACCGGTCGAAGTAGCGGAATAGGTCGCCCGCGGCCTCCCGCTCGAAGAAGATCAGCCCGCCGTAGATGTTCTCCGGCACGGGGTGCAGCCGGAAGGTGAACTCGGTGACCACGCCGAAGTTCCCGCCGCCGCCGCGCAGCGCCCAGAACAGGTCCGGCTGCTCGTCCTCGCTGGCGGTCACGATGCTTGCGTCGGCGAGGACGACCTCGGCTGACAGCAGGTTGTCACAGGACAGGCCGTGCGCCCGGGTCAGGTAGCCGATACCGCCGCCGAGCGTCAGCCCGCCGACGCCGGTGGACGCGACGATGCCACCGGTGGTGGCCAGTCCGTGGGCCATGGTGGCGTCGTTCATCATGCCCCAGGTGGCGCCGCCGCCGACCCGCGCGATCTGGGTCTTCGGGTCGACCTCGATACGGGTCATGCCGGACAAGTCGACGACGATTGCACCGTCCGCGGTGCCGAAGCCGGGAACGCTGTGCCCCCCGCCGCGGACGGCCACGTCGCGGCCGGTGGCGGCGGCATGCGCCACGACGGCCCGCACGTCATTCGCGCTGGCGCACTGGACGATGGCGTGCGGCCGGGCCTCGATCATGAAGTTGTAGACGTGCCGGGCGTCCTCGTACCCGGGATCGGCGGGGCCGATGACCGGTCCGGTAACGAGGTCGCTTAGTGCGGTGACGGACATGAGGGGTCCCCCTTTGTCATGGTTTTTGTGACCTGGGGCACACGCTATGGCGGTGGCGGGTTGGCGTCATGACCAGTCCTGGTAGCACGCTCCGCCGCGGCGTAGCCAATTCTGGCTATCGACCGCCGTAGCCGATCCGGCTACGCTGAGTGCATGGCGGCCTGGGAAGCGCCGCCGTACCCAATCCGGGCAGCCGGAGCGGCGGTTCCGGCGTTCGTCGGGCGGGCCGCCGAGAGGTCTGCGGCGGAGGAGGCATGGGCCGCGGTTCGTGCCGGGGGGCGGCAGGTCATCTTCATCGGCGGCGAGCCCGGCGCGGGCAAGTCGCGGCTGGCGACGGAGATCGCCGCGGCGGTCTACGGGCAGGGTGCGGTCGTGCTGCTCGGGAACTGCTCACCCGAGCCCGGCGGTCCTTACCAGCCGTTCGCGGAATGCCTCGAGCACCTGCTCGGCGGGACGGCGTCCGGAGCCCTGGCCGACTGCCTGCCAGAAACGGCAGCGGAGCTGCTGCGGCTGACGCCGCTGGTGTGGCGGCACCGGCCGGAACTGGCCTTGCCCGGCGGCGACGGCGGTGACTACCGGCGGGAGCTGTTCGACGCGGTCGCAGGGCTGCTGCACGCCGTCGCCGAGCAGCGCCCGGTGGCATGCGTCCTGGAGGACCTGCACTGGGCCAGCCAGCCCACCTTGCAGCTACTCGACCACGTGGCCCAGCGGTCGGCCGCCTCCCGGCTGCTGCTGCTGTGCACGCACCGCACCACCGCGCCGGACCGAAGCGACGACCTCACCTACGCGATCGCCGACCTGTACCGGCTGGACGGGGTACGGCGGCTCGACCTGGCCGGACTGACTACCGAAGAGATCGCCCAGTACCTGGTGGCCGAGGGCGGGCTGAGCGCGCGGCGGGCGCGAGAGTACGCCACCGTGCTGCGCGACCAGACCGGAGGGAACCCGTTTTTCCTGCGCGAGCTGTGGCGCGACATGACCGGGGCGCCGACCCGTGCGTTCGGTAACCGGGCCCCGGTCTCGGTCCGCGACACGCTGCAGCGGCGGCTGGCCCGGCTGACGCCGGCCGAGCGCGCCGCAGTCGAGACCGCGGCGGTGCTCGGCGGCGGGGACGTCCGCGTGGTGCTCCGGGCGGCTGACTCCGGGGAGACAGGCGACGGCGAGGCGGACGCCGCGTCGGTGCTAGCGGCACTGGACGCCGCCGTCTCGTTCGGGTTCCTTGACGGGGAGGATCTCGCCCGCGGCCGGATCACCTTTCCGCACATGCTGACCAGACAGGCCGTCCTCGACCTGACCAGCCCGTCGCGCCGGGCCGCGCTGCACGCCCGGGTAGGCGAGGTGCTCCAGTCCTCAGGATCCCGCTCGCCGGCGGCGGTACGGCAACTCGCCTACCACTTCGCCAGGGCCGCTGCCCTGGGCTACGGCGAAACCGCCGCCCGGTATCTGCGGCAGGCGGCCGGGGATGCCCAGCGGAGCCTGGCGTTCGAGGACGCGGCCGCCTGGTACATCCAGGCGGCCGACCTCACCGACGGGCCCGATTCCGATCGCGAGGAGCTGTTGCTCTGCGCCGCGGACAGCCATGTCCGCGTCGGCGACTTCGCCAGTGCACGGACCCTGTACCTGCGGCTGACCGGATCCGGTGACAGCCGGGTGCGGCTGCACGCCGCGATCGGCTACGAGAACGCCGCCTGGCGGCCCGGGCTGCCGGGCAGCGAGGCCTGCGCGCTGCTGGCCCACGCCCTGGAAGGCGTGCCAGAGGACCCTGACGACCCCCGGTACGTGCGGGCTCTGGCCAGCCTGGGGCGCGCCACCGCGTTCACCGGCGACGTCGAGCGCTCCCGGCAGCTGGCCGATCTCGCACTGGAGCACGCCCGCCGGCTCGGCAACGGGCAACTGCTCGTGCACGCGCTGGAGACGATGATGTGGCAGCGCGCGGTACCGGAGACGGTCGGCCACCATCTCGCGCTGGCCGCCGAGCTCGGCCCGCTCGCCAAAGCGGTCCAAGACTGGTCCGCGCTCGGCACCGCGGCGGTGTTCAGCAGCGCCATCGCCTACATCGGCGGCGACCGTGCCGCCTGGGCGGCGGCGACCACCGACCAGGACCTAGCGGTGCGCGGCAGCGGGCAGCCGTTCCTCGCCTTCATGCGCCGCTGCGGCGACTACGCGGATGCCTTCCTGAACGGTGACTTCGCCGCCGCGGCGCAGGTGGCCGAGGACCTGCTGGAACTCGGCCGGTCCTTCGGGCCCGACGACACCGAGGGAACCTACGGGCTGCAGATGTACATGATCCGCCGGGAGACTGGGGCCCTGGAGCAGGTCCGGCCGCTGCTGGGCGCCGTCCGGCAGGCGCCGGACACCTGGGAACCGGGGCTGCTGGCGCTGTATACCGAGCTCGGGCTGGCCGAGGAAGCACGCAACCTGCTGTGGCAGTTGCTGGAACGGGTCGACCGAGCCGCCGCCCGGCAATCGCCGTGGGCGCAGTGGACCGCAGTGCTCGTGTTCCTCACGGAGGCGGCACTGACGCTCGGTGACGTTACCGCCGCGCGGCTGCTGCGGCCGCTGCTCGCCCCGTACTCGGGACAGCAGCTGATCGCGGGCCAATTCGTCGCGGTGTTCGGGCCGGCCGACGCGTACCTCGCCGCGCTGGACTCGCTGCTGGGGAATGGTGATTCCGCGGAGCGGCTGTTCACGGCGGCGCTGGCGCAGGCGGCCGGCTTCGGCGCGCTGGTCCACCGGGCGTCAGTGCTGACCGCGTGGGCGGCCCACCTGAGCGCCGGCGGCGATGCTGACGCCCGGGCGGCTGACATGCGGGGGCAGGCGCGGCGGCTGGCGGCCAGCACCGGGCAGGCACGGCTGCTGCGGCTGCTGGACCGGATGGAGACGCCGGCCCCCCGCTCTGACGAGCGGGACACCCTGGGCGGCGCCGATGCGGCCGGGCTCACGCCGCGGGAGATCGCCGTGCTGCAGTTGCTCGCCCGCGGGAGCAGCAACCGGGAGATCGCGTCCCGGCTGAAGATCACGGAGAACACGGCGTCCAACCACGTCCGGAGCATCCTGCTCAAGACCGGCGCGGCGAACCGGACCCAGGCCGCCATGATGGCCGCGTCACGGGGCTGGATTGAGGATCCGGTACCCGGCCCAGCACGCTTAAGTCAGCTGCCCCGGATTGACCTAGCCTGCGGGCACCTCGTTCGGGATGCCGGCCGCCGAGCCATCCGGCAGGACCATGCCGCCGACCTCGACGACAGCGTCGGCGGGCAGGCCCGCGCGCTCCGCCGCCCGCCGGATCGCATCCGCGAACGGCGCCTCGTAGAGGCAGTACGTCTTGCGCTTGTCCGCCGACAGGAACGAGTACAGCCAGCGCACGCCCTCTTCTTCGTTGATCCGGTTGATCTGGTCGGCCTCCTCGGCCGAGGTCTCCAGGTCCTCGGCGAACCGGCGTTCCACCATGAAAATCGGCACGGTCCCTCACCCCACTCCGGTTTGCCCGATAACGTACCGCGCCGGATGGCGATTTCCTAGGCTTCCGCTGCGTACAGCGTTTTAAGACAGGCGGCACCGTCCTCCTCGTCGCTGGCGATGACCGCCGCCGGACGCGAAGGTAGCGTCTACGCGGCGCTGCTCGCCGCCTGGCATCGACGTGTACGCGCACCCGCTTCGGCAAACCCCGCATCGGCAAGGGCGGCTGGGCCCGGCCGTGCGCGGCGGGTGGCGCAAGGGCACCCCGGAACGAGCCGGGCCGCGTGCGGCCGCCCTCGCGTCGGCTTCCCGCTGTCCGGGCCGCCCGTCCTCCGCGGGCCCGGGTCAGGTTCTCCTAGTGGTGTCCCGTAACTGAGGTCGGGGTGCCCATCAGCACCCACACAGAACCGGCAGATCTGCGTGGGGTCAGCCGTAAGGTGGAGTCAACTATGAGATGCGCTAAATCGGCATCGATCAGCGCGGCCCGCCCGGTTATGGCATGATCAGTCTGGTCACTCGCCGTGGCGTCAGTCGGCCCGGCGCAGGAGTCCTGGCGAGTTGCATCTCGGCGGGTGCTGTTGACGCTCAGGAGCCTGTCGCCACCAGACAGGACAGCGCGGTCTGTGCCGCGTTCACGATGGCTGACGCCTGACGTGCACGATAAGCGGCAGAACACACGGGATAGGCCGAGTCCTGACGGAGCGGGTTAGCGGCTGGGGCCGCGTGGTCGTGGTGGTGACGGCCGGGGTGCTGGCGGCGGGCGGCCTTGATCGGGGCCGGGCTGCCGGGGTGCGGCCGGTTGCGGGGCGGGCTGTGCTGGCTGGGGGAAGGACAGCCCGGTGAGCTGGGCGGCGGTGCTGGCGTACGGGGCCGGGCGCGGCGGCGCGGGCGGGGCCGGGCGCGGCGGCGGCGTGTAGCTGTTCGGCGGCGGCGTGGGCGGCGTGCCGCTGGGATTGGCGGAGTCCGGCGACGGCTTCGGCGAGTGCGGCCAGCTTGGTGATGAGGATGATCGGGGCCATGGACCGGTCGCTGGTCAGGCAGGCGAACGCGGACAGCAGCCGGGCGGCCTGCCGCAGGGTTCCCGGCCGGGGTGGGCGGGGGGATGCGGCCGTATGGGGTGCGGGCGGCGCGGTCGTAGGCGTCGGCGGCCTGTCGCAGGATGCGGCTGCCGAGCATGGCGGCGGCCACGTGCAGGGTGTCGGAGGTGGCCCAGGCGGCATCGGCGGCGGCAGCCGGGTCGGTCCGCGCCAGGTGACGGATCTGCGGGCGGCGTCGGCTGCGGCGCGGGTGGCGTGCTCCCAGACTGCGTTCCGCTCTGCGGCGGTCAGGTTCGGATGCCTGCCGGGGGCGGCCCGGTGCGGGGTCCACCGCTGCCGCAGCTTGGGCCAGCTCAGGTCAGCGGCGAGTTTCCCGCCGCCGTACCAGACGGGGCCGCCGTCTTTGGTGGTGTCGCCGGGGAGCGCGGCTGAGTACCCGGTGACCTGGCCGGGGTTGGTGACGCTGAACCTCTTGCGTACCAGCAGGCCGGCCGCATCGAGGCGGGCGAAGAACTCCTGCTCGCTGCTCGCGGACGCGGCGGCGGTGGTGACCTGCCGCCGCAGCGTGATCCGGGGCGCCTCATCCAGGCCGCGGCGTGCTGCTTTCTCGTTCTCCGCGCGGGTCGGGCGGCGGGCCGCGGTGCGGTCGGCGGGCGCTGTGCAGCGCAGCCCGTACCGCTGCTCGGCGGCCAGGCAGGCGGCGCGGACCATGTACCGTTCCCAGGACAGGCTGGGCTTGCCGCCGTCCTGGCGGGCCAGCATCGCGACCACGTGTATGTGGTCATCGCCGTGCCGGACCGCGACCCAGCGGACGGCCTCGTCGTCCTGCCCGTACGGTGACAGTCCCGTCCGGTGCATGGCCTCGCAGGCGATGTGCGCCCATTCGTCAGTGATTATCTGGGGTTTTCAAGATCAACAACCGCGTTCCCGCAGCTAGGGCTCTCGCGTACGCGTCCGCGACGAGAAGGGCAAAAGCGGCAACGACGAGGGGTAGTGACCAGATGGGCTCTGCGGTCGGCTATCTGCGTCACGGACGGTCCTGCAGATAACCCGTCCGCCACAGAGGAAGGAACGGACAAAACGGGCTGTCACCGACCGTGGCGGACGGCTCGCCGGTAACCCCGGATTACGTCGCTGAGCATCCGGTCTTCCGGGGCGGCTCGCATCGCGCAGTGCCAGACCGGCCGCGCGTACGCTCGCTTGCCGAGGGCGGCCTGCGGCTGGAGCAGCAGCCCGGTCAGCGTGGCGAAGTCCCGCCTTCCGTCCGGCCGCAGCGGAGGTTCGAGGCTGGCCGGGTGACGCCAGCCCGCGACGATGTGGGGATCGGTGTGTTCATGCGTTCTCTGGGGGTGCAAAACGGGCATAGCGTGCGTCCTTACGGAACATGCAGGTAGGACCTGGGTAAGATCATCGCTGACGACCGCTGAGGGTGTTGCAGATGTTGCAGGTCGGTCGCGGTCAGGGCTCTGAGCAGCGACGACAACATGCACCACACTTGGCTGAGGTGTTGCAGAAGCTCTCCATGAAGCGTTTCGCTGCCACGTCGTGCCACAGGCTGAGGACCCCCGGAGAACTTCGTGGCGGCCAGGTCCGAACAGGTAATAAAGGAGAGGTTCGACATGCTCCCCGCGCGGGGTGCTGATCTTCGCGATCACGCGGCCTGCTTCGCCATCATCGCGAACTTCGCCGCAGGGCCTTGCGTACCGCGTCGGCCACCTGGTCGATGCGGTCGGCGCGGCGGATGCTCTCGGCCGCGTAGCGGGGCAGGTCCCCGGCGGGCTGCCCGGTGGCGTTCAGCTTCGCGGCCGCCTGGTTCAAGTTGGCGGCGATGCGGCGGACCAGCCCGGCCGCGCGCATCAGCTCGATCAGCACCTGCGCGAGCGACTCCTGATCGCCGATGAGCCTGCCGCTCGCTGCGGCGGCCAGCGCGGCTTGGGCGGCGTACGTTCTGCGGGCCAGCCCCGCCCGCTCCGCCGCCGCGACTATGACCGCGTATTCCTCGCCGGTCAGCGTGAGCTCCACCCGGCGCGTGCGCGGGACCGGCTGCCGGGCCCGCCGCCGGCCCTGCCGGCTGCCGTCGGCCTGGCTGTGGCCGTTGGTGGTGCCTGTCATTTTCTATTGCTCCCCGCTCGCGGCGTCTAATTCCTGACCACCTCTTTACCTCCCGCCGATTTCCCCCGGGCGGGAGGCTTTACCGGTGGCCATGTCCCGGTGTCAGTGTACGTCGGGACCGCGCCCGGTCCAGACGTAAAGGGGGGTTTATTCCACATCTTGCTTCACCAGTACGGTGGTTCCGGGCTGCTTTCATTCAACGCAAGGGGCGCTGGTTAGTGACCGCGCATCTGTCCTCCTCGCCGCGGGCGTGGCGGTCGCTGGCGCACGCAGGAAGGCGAGAACGAGTCCTCGGTGACCCCCAAGATCTCTTGGTTCCGCCCGGTACTGTCCACGCTGAGCCGCAGGCCAGCGGCCTGACGTATGTTGCCCGTGAGACTGCCGCGGCGCACTGGTGTCAGGCCGGCGATCATCATACGGGCGTGTTTATGTGAATGCTTGAACACGCAGGACGCGACGTATCCCCGGTTTACGTGGTCAAGCAAGAAAATTCTGCCGTACCAACCAGTGCTATTCAGTGCTGCTGAGTGATGTCCAGTGCTGCGGAGTGATGCCTGGTGCCGTTTAGCGCGGTCTACGTTGGCGCATGTTGATTTGCCGCCCGGCCGCAAATACGTAGCTTTAAATCATGCCAGGGGACCAGCATCGCCGTAAAGGCGGGGGCCGGGAATGAGGAACCGGACGGGCATCCAGACAGCCCCTCCGGGACCAGCCGGACCAGGCACGACCCCGGCCGCGCACAGCCAGCCCGACGAGTGCCACGACCATGACGGGCACCCTGATGATGACGGCGAGGCCGGCCTGGATGCCTACGTCGCCCGGCTGGCCGCTGCCGCTCCGTCGCTGTCCAGCCAGCAGCGGGACACCCTCGCGCTGCTCCTGCGCCGCCCGCGCCGCAGGTGACCAGCACACCATGCCACGTCCCCGGCACGACGACCAGGGACCGGGCGTGCTGGCCGGCCTCAGGCGGCGTCCGGCTGGTTCCAGGCGACCTGGACCGTGGCCGGGTCAAACGCGCGGCGCGGCCCCCTGCCCGGGGAGTGCAGCGTGACCGACATCAGCGTCTTGATCACCGCGCGCTTGCGGCTGATGTCCAGCCCGGCCCACACGGCGGCGGCGTTCTCGGCCGCGACCAGCGGGGCCAGCACGTTCTCCCGCGCCGCGCCGTCCAACTCGGCGCCGATCGCCTCCAGCCGGCCGGTGCCCGCCTCAGTAGCCTTGAGCATCTGCGCACGGGTGATCTTCCCCAGCGCCCGGTCGCCGGCCATCTCCTCCAGGTTGCGGCGGATCGCCGCCGCTTCTTCCCGCAATCCCGCCACGTCGACGCCGGCCTCCTCGACACTCACCAGGCCGGCGGCATCAGGCCGGGACAGCCTGGCCACGACGAGTTTCTCCACGAATCTCTCCACCGGCTCGGCCTGCCGGGCCACATGCCCACCCTGGTAAGCCCGGTTGCGGGTGGCCGGAGTGCACCGGTAGATGTGATGCCCGGTGTGGGAGGGCATGCCGGTGACCACGTTCCCGCACGGGCACAACCCCAGCCCGCCCAGCAGCGTCCGCACCCCGCGCGGCGGTTTCCGCGCCGGGTCGTCCAGGATGCCCCGCACCGCCCGCCAGGTCTCCTCCGGCACCAGCGGCTCCCACTGCCCTTGCCCGACGATCTCCCCATGGTAGGCCGACAGGCCCGCGATCCTCGGGTTCAGCAGGATCATCCGGATGCTGGTCCGGTTCCAGGTCGTAGTGCCGCGCCGGGCCTGCTGCGGCGGCTTGAGGCCCAGCCGGGTCCACTCCCGCCGGATGCCGCTGATCGTCCCGCCGCCCAGCAGCGCCACACACGCCTCGGCCACCGCCGGACCCTCATCGGGGTGGGCGGTCACGTGATCGTCCTGGTAGCCGAACGGGCGCGGGCAGCCGGTGAACCGCTTGCCGTTGATCGCGGCCTGCTCGAAGGCCAGCTTCTGCCGCTCGGCCTTGCGCTCCTGCTCGGCCTTGGCCACCGCGATCATGATCCGGGCGTGCAGCCGCCCGGAGTCGGTGCCCAGGTCGATGCTCCCGTCCACCTCGGCGAACCGGACCCCGGCCTTGTCGAACCGGGGGATCAGGTACTCCAGGTCCAGCGGCTCGCGGATGAACCGGTCCCACTTAAAGCACAGCACCGCATCCACCGCCCGCGCATCGACCAGCCGCATCGCCTCCTCATACCCCGGCCGGTACTTCCCCGGCCTGGTCGGGTCCTTGCGGGTCACCCCGATGTCGTTATCCGACAGCCGGAAGACCACTGCCCAGCCCCGCGCGGCGGCTTCGCGTTCGAGCCGGGCCATCTGGTTGGCCACCCCGTGGGCATCGTATTTGCCGTCCAGGCTGATCCGGACGTAGATCAGGCAGCGTATGACGCCGTCCGACGGTCTGCTGGCTTCGGCTAGCTGTATTGCCTCGCGAATCGTCATATGTGTTATTATAACGACCAGGAGCTGTCATGCCGCCATCACCACAGGTGCAAGCAGGCCGCAGGCCGCAGGCTGGCGGCTGGAGCAGCCGGAACCGGGAATTCTGTGCTGGCACACCCCCGCAGGGCGGACCTACACCACGATGCCCACCGTCTACTCGCCCTGACTCCGTACGCGGACCGCGCCATCCCGCCCAGCAATGGGTGACGGCACATCGTGGAAGATCGCATCAACCGCGTCGATCGCCTGCTCGCTCCACAACGCCTCGTGCACCGCCGTCACGTCGGGGCCGGTCTCCCGGTCTTCCTCCAGGAACGCCGCCGCCGAACGCGCGATCGGCTCGAGCTCGCGCCCGGCCCGCCCCGGCCGCGCCCCGTCAACCGCGGCACGGCGAAGATCCCAGGCCTGCGCCGCGGTCAGTGCCTCGATCGAGATCAGCCAGCGCAGCAGGTCGAGCTGCTCGCCGAACTTCCGGATCGTGAGCGGCGTCTGCGGCGCCAAGTCCTCGACGGCGTCCGATACACCGATGGCGTCGAGGCTGGCCGGGTACGCCTTCAGCCGGACCTCGGCCGCCAGCGCGGAGATCGTCTTCTGCAGCGGCACGAAGCCGGCCGACGCCCCGCCGACGGGCGTGAGGTAGTCGGGCAGCCCGGTCAGCCGGCCGGTCATGAGCTTGATCGAGCGATAGGCGGACGCCGTCGCGACGTAGCTCATCGCGATGGCGAGGGCGTCGAAGGCCAGCGCTATCGCCGGGGTGTGGAAGTTGGCCGTGGAGAGGATCTCGCCGGCCTCGACGAGCACCAAAGGGTTGTCGGCCGCCGAGTTCAGCTCCGTCTCGACGGCGTCGCGGGCATCCGCGAAGGCGGCCAGCGCTGTCCCCGTGACCTGCGCCAGCGTGCGGAAGCTGAGCGCGTCCTGCACGCGCCCGGTGGATCCTGCCCGATAAAGACTGCTTCCTTCCAGGGCGCGGCGGAAGAGCGCGGCCGCGTCCTGCTGCCCGCGGGCCGGCCGGGCGTCGGCGAGCCTGGCGTCGAAGATGCTCGGGTTCGCCGCGTAGCCGTCGCAGGCGAGGCCGGCCACCGCGGCGTGAACCAGGA
>JBOHCG010000131.1:0-14486 GCA_050698735.1 Streptosporangiaceae bacterium
CGTCCGAGGCCGGGAGCGTACCAACCGAGGATGGGGTCTGTCTCACCCTGATGCAGGGTCCATCGCAGACCGGACGCCAGCTCCAGCCGCGCCGCCACTGTGGCGGATGGCGCAGGCCAGCTCAGCACCGCACAGCACTCGTTGAGCTGAACCTGGACTTCGGGACCGAGATGAAAGGCGAGGCGGATGTCGTGGCTACCGCCCTCGATCTCGTCGGTGATATCGATGCTGCGCGACGCCCGATCCAGCAGCACCGACCGGCGATGCAGTGCGGGCGGGTCAAGCGAGGCGTAGCCGTCGTGCTCAGCCGTCCACGTGGCGATGTCGCCGTCATCGATTACTTCCACTTCCCGGGCATCTGCATGGCGGGCCCACATAAACGGGCCACGTTCGCTCGACTGGCTCCGGCCACCGAGCTCGGCCGTGTTGTGCGCGATCGTCGAGCGGAAGTATGACCGCCATGGCGGCTCGCCGTGATAGCAGTAGGTGCCCGGGTCGGCGAGGATTTCCACGCCGCCGTACCGCACCTCCACGGACAGCGCGTCGGCGTGTGCATGTGCCGCGATGCTGAGGTATCCGTGCGGTCCCCCGTCGCACCGGCACCAGATCTCGGGGAGATGATCATGACCCGCGGTACGTAGTAGCGTAATCCCGGCATCGGCGAACCGGGATGGCCGTTGTGCGGGCCTGCACGCGAGGCGGTGCCGTGCACCTGCCATGGCGCCGATGATCACGCTGCCTGCGTCGGCCGGAGGCCGCGGCCACCAGTCGAGGCGACCGACCAGAGCATCGGCGAGCGCAAGCAGCGACGGCCAGCGGTTGGGCACCGACGCGTCGAGCAGCAGTGCACGGCCCTCGTCGGAATCGCCCTGGCGTGGCGGGCGCAGCTTTTCGTCGACCAGGGCGGCCGCGCTGTCCGCCATCGCGCATAGCCGCTCCCATACGACATCGGTGAGCGGGTGACCGCATGCCTCTGCCTCGGCGGCCGCGAGGAATCCCAGCTCGGCGATGAAGCACTGGTAGTCCGAGGCAAGCTCACGGCCGATACCCGACGGGAACGTGTTGCGGACAAGCTCGCGTTCCAGCAGGCGCTCGGACCTGCGCCGCCAGCGCTCGCTCTCGGCAAACCAGGGGAACGCGCAGCTAGCTACCAGTTGGCCCGCTGCCTCGGCGATCACGTGGTTGTTCGCGGACGACCCGCGGCTGGGGAACGCGGCGAGGTACTGCTGGTGCCAGCGGATCTGTCGCAGTGCGAGGGCGTCGCGCTCGAACAGGTCGGCTGCGCCGGGCCAGTCGTCCAGCAGGCGCCGGATCCACGTCAGGCTGATCAAGCGGATGCCGAGCTCTATGCCGCTGGTCCAGTGCACGCCGGACAAGAACGGGTTCTCCCGCCACCAGGAGCGCAGTTGGCCGCCGACCCGGCACGCATATCGCTCGTCATGGGTGAGAAACCAGGCAGTGGAGAGCAGCGTGAGGTGCTGGAGCCGGGAGAGTTCCCAGACCTGCTTGACGTTGCCGACCTGCTCTTGTGAGCGGTGATCGATTCGGAAGGCGTAGCGGTCTTGAACGGACCGGCGGCCTGTCGCCGGGTCGAGGAACCAGTCGGGCTGGACCAGGTCCGTCCTGACGGCGCCCAGGAATTCCCATTCGCCGCCCAGCAGCCGCTCCGCGCTCTTCAGGATGGCTGCCCGGGCCTCTCCGCTGATATGCTCCCGGGTCCCCGGAGGCAAGACGGCGGCGAACTCGCGGCCACTGTCCGGCGGCGGCGTGTCCACCGTGACCTGTCCCGGCCTCACTTGGCGCAGGGACCATGCTGCCCGGAGCGCTTGGTCGCGCGCGCGCCACGCCACCTCGGCGGGCGACATCGCGGCGACCCGGCGGAGGTACCATCCGAGCCGCGAGTTCGCGGTCATACCCGCTCCGGTTTCCCGCTGGACATGCTCTCGCCGGCGGCTACGGTCGCCCTGGTGACGGCCACAAGCGCATCAAGCGGAATCGGCATCGGAGCACCGGTCAGACTGGCCTCGACGAATGCCGCAAGTTCGGCTCGCTGGCCTTTGTCCGGGCCGCCGCGCGCCCGCGCGGTGTGATGCCCCCGTGCGGTCCAGACCGTGGCCTTCCTGAAGTTATCGAGCCGCGCGCTGCAGCCGCCTGCGGCAGCGTCGAACGTCTCTTTCGGGAAGCGCACGTTACCCGCGGTGGCGTACGTGATGACCCCGCTGGAACCGTTCTCGAACCGCACGGTCAACTGCACGTCGTCCTTCTCCGGACCCTGGACGGCGTAGACCTCCTCTGGAAGGCTGCCCGTCCACCAGCTCAGCGTGTCGATGAAGTGGCCGCCCTCGCCGGTGAATCGCGAGCCCTCCAGCGCATCGTTCCGGTACCAGCTGTCGGCTGCCAGCGGACCGGCGCTGACCAGATAGCGGATCACCGCGCTCGAGCCCGCCAGGCCGAACTGTGACTTCATCTCGGTGAACAATGGCGCGAAGCGCCGGTTGAAGCCCACCATCAGCCGGTCGTTGCCGGTCTCGGCGATGACCTCGACGATCCGGTCGAGCTCCTCGCGGGTTAGCGCGAGAGGCTTTTCCACGAAGACCGCCTTTCCGGTGCGCAGGGCACGGCAGACCAGGTCCGCATGCGTATGATGGCGCGTCACGATGAAGATCGCGTCCAGCGTCTTGTCCTCGAGCACGGCGTCTGTGCTGGTCGAAGCCGTGGTGAAGCCGAACCGCCGCTGGGCGTTAACCGCGGAAAGCGACCGGGTCGTCGCGACGTGCGCCAGGTGGGCGTTCGGCAGCCCGACGAGGCGCGGCAGCAGTGTGCCCGACGCGTAGTTGCCGGCGCCGATGAACCCAACCGCCAGCCGCCCGTCGCTCCGGCCGCGGGGCACCGCGGCCGAGGCGCCCCGCACTATACTGGTCGAGGCCTTAGCCGGGCTGTCCGCGGACCGTGGCGGGTACTGGAGCAGGACGCCGATGGCCTTCAGTGCTCCCGACGAAAGGTCGGCATACACACCGCTCGCGTTCTCCAGCGGGAAGACACCGGAAACGAGGGCGGAGACTTCGAGGTCCTTCCGCGCCAGTAGGTCGAGGAAGCACTCCAGGTTGCGGCGCTCGGTCCACCGGACGTAGCCGGCCGGGTAGTCGATGCCCTCGAGCTCGTAGCGCTCGTCGTAGCGCCCGGGCCCGTAAGACCTGGAGAACCGGACGTCGAGCTCCTTTTCGTAGTAGGAGTTCCACGGCAGGTCCAGGCGGGTCTTGCCGATATCCACCACGCGGGCGCGGTCCCTGGCCAGCCGGGCGGCGGTCTCTACAGGCGCGTTGGAGGATCCGCCCGCGGCCAGGAACACGTGGTCGGCGCCCCGCCCGGCGGTGATCTCGTCGAGTGAGGACTGGACGGCGGCCATGCCCTCATCGGTGGGCGCCGCGCACCGCACCGCGCCGGCCTGCTCGGCCAGCCGGCAGCGCTCCTCGATGACGTCGAGCCCGATGACGCGGACCCCCGAGGCGACCAGGAGACGGACCACGAGCTGGCCGATGAGGCCGAGGCCGATGACGCACGCCGTGTCGCCAAGCTGGGTTTCGGCGCGCCGCACGCCGTGCATCGCGATCGCGCCCACGGTGGAGAAGGCGGCATGCTCAGGCGAGACTCCCCGAGGGACCGCCGCGCACAGGTTGACCGGGATCCAGTTGTACTCGGCGTGCAGCGCGTACTCGTTGCCCGCCGCCGCAACGAGCTGGCCTACCCGGAACTCCTCGGCGCCCTTGCCCACGTCGGTCACTACGCCGCACAGCGAGTAGCCAAGCGGCGTGTAGGAGTCGAGCCGGTTCATGACCTTCTTGTAGGTTTCGACGGCGCCCTGCTGCGCGACCGTATCGAGCACCTTGCGCACTTGATCAGGACGAGCCCGCGCCTTGCCGACCATCGACATCTTGGCTTCGGAAACCTTCATCATTTCCGTGCCGGTGGAGATCAGCGAGAACAGCGACTGCACGAGGACGCCCCCTGCACGGCATGCCGGGGCTGGCACGTCGAGGACAGCGAGCTCCCCCGACTTGTAGTTCTGGGCTATCTGCTTCATGGTGTCCCTAATGTCGACTTAGAAGGTCGCGTTACGCCCCGACGCCCAGGGACCGCACGTTGCGGTACCAGAGCTCGAGCGTCAGCAGCTGCCATATCTGCTTGGCGTGGTCCTCGCGCCCGGCCTGCTCGTCGGAGATCAGCCGCCGGAGCGCATCGGCGCGGATTATCCCCGAGCCGGTCAACTCTCCCCGCACTAGCGAGTCATTGATGAGCTCCCGCAGGTCATTGCGCACCCACGCGCGGAGCGGAACGCTGAATGAAGCCTTCGGCCGGTACACGATTTCACGGGGCAGCCAGCTCTCCGCAGCCTGCTTAAGCGCGACCTTGCCCTGTCGGCCGCGGATCTTGTCGCGTCCCCCGATGGTGAACGCCGCCTGCGCGACGAGCGGATCGACGAACGGGACGCGTACCTCGACGGAGGCCGCCATGCTCGCCCGGTCGGTGTAGGCCAGGTTGAGGCCGGTCAGGAACAGCCGCGCGTCGGCAAGGCACATCCGATTGACTTCGTCGGCCAGCGAGTTGTCGTTATAGATGTCGCTGTGCTGCTCGATTACCTGGTCCACGGGGTCAGCAAGGTCCGGGCTGACCAGGGCGGCGAGGTCGTCCGGATCGTACAGGGTGTAGCTGCGGCGGAATCGCGGCTCCTCGGGCAGCTCGGCAAAGGTCAGGAACCGCTTCGCCCACCGGGCGTACCGCAGGCCCCGGCCGCCGACGCTGACCGGGAACCGTTCCACCGAGAACCGCACGCCAGCGCGCGCGCCGGTGGGCAGCCTGCCGTACTTGCCGGCCATGATGCAGGCCAGATGCTTGCGATAGCCGCCGAACAGCTCGTCGGCGCCCATGCCTGAGAGGATCACCTTGACGCCGCGCTCGCGTGCGGCCTCGCACATGAGCAGCGTGTTGATGGCCGCGGGATCGCCAATCGGCTCATCGAGCACGTCGACCATGCGGGGCAGCAGACCGACGATGTCCGGCGCGATTTCGATCTCATGCAACTTTATGCCGAACTGCGAGGCGACCTTCCGCGCGTAGACGGCGTCGTCGGGCATGGCCTCCAGCCGCTGGTCCTCCGGCCGGAACGCGATGGTGTAGGCGTCGATCCCCTGGCCCGCCTGGTGCGCCAGCACGGTCACGATGCTCGAGTCCAGGCCACCCGACAGGAAGCTCGACACCGGCACGTCCGACACGAGATGTGCGCTGACCGACTCCTTGATCACCGTACGCAGATCAGCGCCGGGAAGGGCGGCGGCCTCGCGCGCCACGTCCGCGATCTGCCAATACTGCTGTACTGAGAAGCTGCCATCGGGGCGGATGCGACCCCATGAGCCGGGCGGGAGCTTCCGCACCCCCTCGATCGCACACTGCTGATCGGGCACCCAGTAATAGAGCATCGACGCCACCATGGCGCCCGGCTCGATCCGCAGTTCCGCTCCGACCGCGGCGATGAGGGCCTTCAGCTCCGAGGCGAAGACCAGGCCCCCGCCTCGCGGCAGGTAGTAAAGCGGCTTGATACCGAGCGGGTCGCGGGCCAGGACGAGATCGCCCGTCTTCTCGTCGGCCAGGGCGAACGCGAACATGCCGCGGAACCGGCGCAGGCCTTCCGGTCCCCAGGCTCGCCACGCCTCGATCACCACCTCGGTGTCCGATTCGGTGGCGAATCGGACGCCCCGGGCCCGCAGGTCGGCCCGCAACTCCTTGAAGTTATAAAGCTCGCCGTTGTAGACAAGGGTCAGGCCGCCCTTGGACATCGGCTGGTTGGCAGCGGCGGACAGATCGATGATCGATAGTCGTCGGTGACCGAGATGCACAGCGACCCGGTCGCCCTCGTGGCTCCAGGTGCCTCCCGCATCCGGGCCACGATGCGCAATCCGGTCCGTCATGATGTCGACGAGCTTCTGGCCGTCGGCTTGCTGGTAACTCCCCGTGATACCGCACATGGTCAGGCCTTGCCGCCGGAGAGTAGGTGCTGATAGACGTCGAGGTAGGCGCGTTCCTGATGGGACCAGGCAAGCTCCTGCTCGACGCGCGCCCGGCCGAGCTTGCCGAGGCGAGCCCGCCGCGGCTCATCGTCTATCAGGGCCACGATGGCCTCGGCGTACGCGTACTCGTCGTTGGGCTCGACGTAAACAGCGGCCTCGCCGGCCGACACCCGGGTTTCACGGAGGTCGAAAGCGACCACGGGAAGCTCGAAGGCCATGTACTCCATCGTCTTGTTCATCGTCGACACATCGTTGAGCGGGTTCTTGGGGTCCGGCGAAAGGCCGACGTCCGCGGTGGACAGAATGCGGTTGACGAGTTCGTCCGGAGCCCGGCCGGTGAATTCCAGATGCCCTGTCAAGCCAAGCTCGTCGCGCAGGGTCACCAGCTCGTCAAAACAGTCTCCGGATCCGATCACGGTGAACGCGATGTCATCGCGGCCGAGCTTGTTGACCACGATGTCCGCGGCCCGCACGACGATATCCACCCCGTCCTGCGGGCCCATGACGCCGATGTAGGCGGCGAGGTGCCGATGGCCCCGACGCAGCTCGGGGTCGGCCGGACCGCGCTTCAGCCGCTGCGGGTCCGGACCAGTTCGGACGATCGTGACGTCGCGTGGATGCTTGCCGCCTCGTCTCAGAGCGACGTCACGGTAGGAGCCGTTCGTCGAGATCACATGATCCGCGGCCTGATGAGTCCTACGCTCCAGACTGACCAGCGCCTTGTACGGAAGCCGCGGGCCACTGGGAAAACGGGACTCGTAGAGCTCAGGACACAGGTCGTGGTGGTCAAAAACGAACTTGCTGCCATCGATGGCGCGTAGGGCAAGCGCGATCGGCCAGAAGATGTCGGGCGGGTTGCACGCCTGAATCACGGCGAAGCGCCCTGATCTCCTGGCCCGCAGCGTCAGCCAGGCTGTTGCTAGGAACGAGTAGGCATACTCGGTGAGGAAATCCAGCTTGCTGCCACCGGGCGCGTAGGGTCGATACTTGTAAATCTGCACCTCGTCGATGACCTGGTGCGATGGGTCGCCGCTGCCCTTGGGGCACACGACGGCGACCTGGTAGCCCGCCGAGGTGAGGGCCTGGCACTCAAGCCAAACCCGCCGGTCGAAGGGCACCGGGAGGTTCTGGACGATGATCAGTACCCGGCGTTTCACGCCCACTAGAGCACTCTGCGCGACGGTTTGATACGACATGCCACAACCAAGCCATTTCATCGTGATCATAGGAGCTCGGGGTGCTCCAGACCCGTCAGCCAGAGATCGGCGAACGCCCGCGGCCGACGAGTGGGCCGGGAAGCCCATGAGGCTCTCCCGCCTTTCGCGCCTCTCCCGGCAGTGGCAGCGGGCTGGAGCTTCCCGCGGCCCGCACAAGCCTCTTGACCAAACAATTTGACTGAGACCAGCCGGCGTGGCTCCGGTCGGCGGCGTGACCGCCGTACACACGAGATGAATTTAAGGTGACCGGCGTTGTATCAGGACCGGGCCATTGCGGGTCTTACGACTATGTACGGACAGCGCGATATCCACGGCGTCTGCATGTTGCCCGGGAACGTGTGATGCTGGGAAATGGCGTCATGCCGGATGAGGCGGCGAGCACCCGCAGTCAGATGTGGGGCAGCTGCGGTGACAGGCACGGTTCGGCCATGCCGATGGTGCTGATGTACCACTCGGTCGCCCCGTATGAGCAAGATCCTTACGGGATTACGGTGAGCCCTGCCCGGTTCGAACGCCAGATGCGGTGGCTGCGCCGCCGTGGCCTGAACGGCGTCTCGATGGGCACGCTGCTCACCGCATGGCGTGCCGGTCGCGCCCGCGGACTCATTGGCCTGACCTTCGACGACGGTTACGCTGACTTCGTTGAGTACGCGCTGCCGGTGCTGGCCCGCTACGGCTTCGGCGCTACCGCGTTCCCCGTCGCCGGGCTGCTCGGCGGGACCAACGACTGGGATCCCGAAGGGCCGCGCAAGCAGCTGATGACTGCGGAGCAGGTCCGGCAGGCAGCCGATGCAGGCATCGAGATCGGGTCGCACGGCCTGCGGCACGTCTCGCTGCCAGCCGTCCCCGTAGCGGCGCTTGCCGCCGAAGCTGCGGAGAGCAGAGCCATCCTGCGGGCTGCCAGCGGCCAGGACGTCGCCGGGTTCTGCTACCCCTTCGGCCACGTGGATGCCCAGGCCGTCGATGCCGCACGCGCAGCGGGCTACTCCTACGGCTGCGGCATCTGGCGGACACCGGAAACTGGATTGTTTTCCATTCCCCGCGCCTTCGTCGATGATCACGACAAGGGCGTGCACATGATCGCCAAAGAGATCAAGCACTTGCTGACCTGGGGTCACTGCTGGGCGTACTAAATTAGATCCTCATTAGATCCCTAGAAAGGCGGCCTGGTGCCAGATGAAGATATGCATATCCCGCATGCGGAGCGAGGAGACTCGTTCCGGTGCGCCAATTCTGGCCAGGGCTGCCAGTCCAGAGTGTCCCGGCAGCTCAGGAAGAACGCCGCATTCTCAGCATGAAATAAGCCGTCATTGAGGTCGCGGGAGGACCGGGTGAGCGAGAAGCAGCGTAGTCGCTGGCCGCGCCAGTTGGCTATACGGGTAGGCCGGATCATATATCCGGTCATCTACCAGTCCCCGCTCGGATGGTTGCTTCGCCTTCCTCCCCTGGAGCGGATCAAGTACCGTCTCATCTTCACTCCCGCTTCGCAGGTGCTCGCGATCCTGGACGAACTCGCCGCCGAAGGGGTCCAGGGATGGCTGGCCGGCGGGTGGGGCGTGGATGCTCTCCTTGGCCGGCAGACTCGCCCGCACAATGACATCGATTTGGTGATCAGTGCCGATGAACCGGCCTTCAAGCAGATAGACCAGGCTCTCGGTCGCGAGGGATTCTGGTTTGTGGGCACCTTTCACCACCCTGGGATACCGATACCGTGGTGTCACACGTGGCGCCATCACGCAGGCGCCAAGGTGGAAGTCCTGCCGGTACCACTGACTAAGCCGCCGTTCGCCACTGACACCCCAGGCGGCGTCGGGCAGCCGTTTGCCGAAGGCAGCATCGACGGTAGGCCGGTGCCCTGCATATCCGCCGAATTGCAACTTCTGCTGCACGAGGGCTATCGGCAGCGGGAGGCCGACAACCACGACGTCGCGTTGCTGCGCGCATACCTCGACCTCTCGGAAGGGATGACGACTGCGTGACAGGCAACGGTTCCCGCGCCGGTAGGTCGCGGCAACTCCGGGCCGCCGCCGGCATGGTATTCGGCCGCGCGATAGCGTTGCTTCGGCCCGAGAGCGTCCTCGTTGTGCCCGTGCTCGACGCCGAGCCCGCGGTAGGAGCCTGGCTCGGCATCCCCGAGGTTGACTTCCACGGTGTGCCGCTTCACATCACGGTGATGTGCCCATTCCTGCCGGCACGTTCGATCCGGCTGCGCGAGGAGCAGCAGCTAGTGGAACTGGCTGCGAGTATCGCTCCTTTCGACTACGCGCTCACCCATCACGACACCTTCCCCGGTGTGCACTACCTGGCACCCGAACCGGCCGCGCCATTCATTGCAATCACCGAGGCCATTCAAGATCGCTGGCCGTCCTGCAAGCCCTACGGTGGCGTCTTTGAATCAGTGATCCCGCACATGACCGTCGCCTTCGGCGACCCGCCCGCCGACCCGGCCGAACTGAAACGCGCCCTGCCGATCGTCACCCGCGCGAGCGAACTGTGGCTGCTCAGCCAGACACCACGCGGCTGGCGCATCCGGCGACGCTTTCCCCTCGGCTAAGATCATCATGGAGTTTCTCCAGTGCACCCGATGTCGGCGCAGTCCAGCGCGATTAAGGACCGGTCAGCCATGCCGACTAACCGGGTGATGACCTCGCCGACCGAAGTTATTTGGCCCTGATAGGCAGCTGCCCTATCGCCTGCCGGAAGACTAGCGAGGGTCGGCGCCGTTCTGCCTACAAGAACTCCCGGGTCATCGACCCAGGACCACATCGAGTCAGCTTGTAGAGTCCGTATCTACGTTATGCCTCTGCGCAAGGCCCTTGGGTCACGGCCGGGGAGTTACCCATCAAGAAGGACTGCAGTTTCGGGCCGACCACATCCGCGTCATAGTCCCGGTGGAATCGCTCGCGCGCCGCGCACGCGGCCTTCAGCCGCTCCGGCTCGCAGTCGAGAAAGTCCATCAGGAGGACTGCGGCACGGGCCGGGTCGTCAAGAGGCCAGAACCGCCCCTCGATGCCATCGTCGAAGAGTTCGGCGATGGGTCCTATATCGCCTGCGACGATGGGAAGGCCTGCGGCCATCGCCTCCATGATCGCCAGCGATGATGACTCGGTATAGGAGGCGTGGACGTAGACCCGGTAGCCAGGCAGGAGGTCGCGCACGTCGGGCTGAAAACCATGGAGGCGGACCTGCTCTTCCAGGCCCAGGGAACGGGCCTGCCTCAGAAGCTCCCCCCGGCATGGCCCCTCACCGAAGACATCAAGGCTGAGCGATCTTCCGGCATGCTTGGCTTCAGCCAGAACTTCCAGTAGGAAACGGTGGTTCTTGGCGACTTCAAGATTACCAATGGTGACCAGATCTCCGAGCGCCTGCGGAGGGCGTTCGGCGTGCAATGGAGCTACGAAGTTGCTGATGACGGCAGAGGGCACCGCAGCAGCTTCCGGTAGCCAGTCCACAAGTGCATCCTGCGCCCACCTAGAGACGTACACAAGTCCGTCGACCTTCGGGATTATCTCTCCTTCTACCTGCCGGATCGCCCGGAAGACTTTCCCGTCGCGCTTGATCTGTTTCTTGTCGACCCATAGGTCGGCCGTGGAGACACTGAAGTGAACTGTCATAACCACGCGCTGGTGTGGCCCACGCCGCATGCGCAAAGCCGCCCGGGCAGCGAACGGATCCTGCGTGTCGACAACGCAGTCGCCAGCCTTGGCGAGGAGCCGGCCTAGCGCCTGGCGCAGGAATACTTCATGCCAGTGCAGATACCAGGCAAGGCCTGCAGGCCGACTGCATCGCTCCAGCACGAGCGGGCGGAGGCCAAAAACAGGGTAGGTCAGTGGTCGGCTCCACGAGAACGGGGTGACAAGCGTATTGGCTGTACCGCATTCCTTCAGGTACTTGCGTAGCTGCCGGATGTGCGTCTCAACACCCGTTATTCCGTCCCCTCTGAGCAATGTCGCAATGATCAGAGGGACGGAAGCCTCGTCGCGCAATCGGCCGCCATCTACCGGCGGCACCTCACTGCTGGTGTCTCTCACGTCTATATAGAGCATTCGGCCGGTGCGCATAATACGGCTGCCGGCCAGGTTCATGGCTGCGCCGTCGGCCGGGCGGCGGCGGCCAAGGCCTAGCCAAGGCCGGTGTTCCCGGGTCTGAGCACCCATTACTATCGGGCCTCCAGCGTAAGGTCACATCGGAATTCTTAGGCCCTGCCTCGTGGCGGCCACGGATGGCATGAGCAACGACGCGGCCAAGGTGAGCTCGAGGAGATACATCGAGGCATCGGTGAAGCCCACCTCGGTGAACGACGCGATCAGGCAATATATCACGAGGAAAAGGGCAAGCGCACGCTGCACACCGCGCGGGGTGAAGTAGGCCGTCACCAGCAGGAAGAGCAGCATCATTGCGCAGAGGGCTACCCCGTATAGCCCCTGCGTCTGGTAGGAAGCCAACCAGTTACTGTCAATAGATAGGCCGTTGAAGGAATCGTTCGACAGGCCGAAACCGAGGATCATCTGAAACTTGTTGCGAGGGAAGTTAAGCAACTCGGACCAGACCACGGTCCTGCCACTGAGGTCGGTCAGCTCGGTGGTGCCCTCGCCTCGGGCCAGCCAGCTGGATATCGCGCCGGAGAGCGTCAAGATCGTGATCGTGGCGATGGCGCCGACGGCGGCGAACAGCTTGCGCACCCGCTCCTTTGCGACAATCAGGCTCATGCCGGCGACCAGCAAGGCCGCGATCATGGCGACCAAGGCGGTCCTGGTGTGCGTCAGGATCAAGATCGCGCCTGCGACGCCTGCCACGATCAGGGTGACCCGGCCGCGCAGTTGTCCGCATAGCCAGAGCACCACTACCAGCCCGCAGGTCACCGCTGCATAGTGCGCCACCTGCGGGGGCGGGCTGTACCAGAGAGCGTCGGAGAGCCTACCTGCTGTGCGGGCACGCCCGGGAGCCACCATCAAGCCCAGCACGACGGTGCCGAGCACCACCGATAGCGCTCTTAGATGGCAGCGGACGAGCAGCAGGTCGCGTCGCCCCCACCAGGGCGTGAGCAGCCAGAGCACGCTGATGAAAACCGCCAGCCTGAATGTCCGGAACACGGTACCGACGTACTGGGGCTGCAATATCGTGATGAGAGCTCCCAGGACGAGCAGGCTCGCCAGGCAGAGGAACACGTTCGGGCGCAGGATGATCCTGCGGTTAACGGTCAGCGCTACGAACAGCGCGACAAACACCGCCCCCTGCGCCAGGCCCTTGCCGACCGCCGAGGGCAGATGGATGAGCCCTCCGGGGGTATAGGTAAGGCAGTTGAAGACCATCAGATACCAGGTGAGGGCGACTCGGCGCTGTACCCATCTTTCGCGCGCCGACGTCCGGGCCTGTGACGGAACGTTACGGCCAGGCTGGTACACCGCGACAGATGAACTCATCGGATTGTGAACCTGACCGGGAAGTACGAACAAGGATGGCCGGTTGGCGTGGCCAGTTTGCAGCTGGCCGAGATGTGCTTCATGTCTGGACACCCCGGCCACAGGAGCTTCCCGGCGCAGATCCGGTCGTCCCTGATGGCATCTAAGTTAACTCCCTAAGGTCGCGGCCGACCACGGAGACCCGTCGGACTTGCCGTAATAGACCGGCCCGGCAGGCTCGCCAGGTAATCTTCACCTCCCGGGACCTGATCACCCTGGTCTGAATAGGAGAGCGCCAAGAGGGTGGCCGTGATACGGCGAACGCCCGGTGCGGCTGAGACCCCGAGCCGGAAGGGCCACGCAGCTAAGTTGGAGCGGCCAACATCGCCACCGACCTGGCTACCCGGACCCGTGGCCTCCGGGCGCACGGTGACCGTCGCACGCCGGAAGTTCCCGCTGTGCCGCCTGATGACCTCAAGATCAAGATCGGGACAAAACGGGCACGCCGAGCGGTCTGGCAGGATAATGTGACCGTCGTGGGCCTGCTGCCGCAAATCGGCAATAGTCAACAGCTAACCTGGCAGATACGATTCCTGCCATCAGTGACCAGTTGCGACGATGACCGGAATCTCCCTTGGCAAATTTGGTTCGGAATCTGGCGGTGCTCGACGAACGGCGTCGAGGCCCCGCCGACCGGACGTCCTGGCTCGGCATGTCCGGGAGCCCCTCACGTCAGCACGCCCTTGGGCGGGCACCCCGACGCCAGGACGGCCCGGGCGAAGATCGCGAGGTGCCAGCAGTATGAGACGCCTGGGTGTGATCCTATTTGCAGCAGTCACGATGCTCGCTGTGATCGGGGCTTTCCGGGCCATCCCGGCGACTGCTGCTCAAGCGCGTGAGGCTGTCGGCGCCAGCGCCACCAGATCCGCGGCCGAGTTCACGTCTGGCGCAGCTTCGGGCAGCCCGACGGTGAGCGCAGTCAGTCCGACGTCGGGCCCGGTGTCGGGCGGATCCAGCGGACAGCCGCAGATCACTCGCGTGACGCCGTACTTCCCGGTGAGCAGTGAGACGTCCGGCGACAACTCCATCATGATCAACCCAGTGAAGGTCGGGGACCTGGTGGTGCTGTCGATGCAGCTTCACACGACGGGTATCTCCATCACCGGCATCACCGGCGGCAATGTCGGATCTTGGCAGCGGGCTGTCACCTATACGAACACCGGCACGGACACCCTCCATTATGAAGTGTGGTGGGGCGCAGTGACCGCTAGCGGTTCCTCTGTCGTCAACATCTCCTATTCTGCGGACGTCAGCCAGTGGGCCATCGAGCTGATCGCAGACTCCTTCACCACCAGTTCCACGCTGCCTTGGTCGGTGGTCACCTCCGGGGGTTCTTCGAACTCTTCGTCAACCTCGGCATCATGGCCGGCTCTTAAGAGCAGCAGCCTCGCTGACCAGCTCTACTGGGGGGCCTCCGAAGAAGAATCTTCAGCCACCTCCTCGCCCACTGCGGGATTCACCAGCAACCTCACCGGATATGGCAACTGTTTCCTTTACGACGGCGCGCTGGCTCCCTCTACGACGTACGCTCCGACCTGCGGCGAGTCACCCGCCGACGTTTCGACAGCGGTTGGAGTAATCTTCTCGGCCGGCAGCGCCACCGGCGGGAGCGGTGGCAGCGGCACTGCGGTGACGGTTACGGGGACGAATTTCGCCGCTGGTGACACGGTGTCGTTCGGGGGCAGCGCGGCGGCGGGCGTGGTGGTGAACTCGGCGACGTCGATCACGGCGGATGCGCCGCCGGG
>JBOHCG010000132.1:0-14483 GCA_050698735.1 Streptosporangiaceae bacterium
GACAGGTACCCGGTCGTGCAGACGATCCAGCGCGACGGGATCTGCCGGGAGGTGATCGCGCCAGCGCCCGGCCTGTCGCCCGCCCGCACCGCCGCAGCCCACGAGCTTGCGCTGCGGATCGCCGCCGAGCTCGGCGTGACCGGCCTGCTCGCGGTCGAGCTGTTCGAGACCGCGGACGGCCTGCTCGTCAACGAGCTCGCCATGCGCCCGCACAACTGCGGCCACTGGACCATCGAGGGCGCCCGCACCTCCCAGTTCGAGCAGCACCTGCGGGCCGTGCTCGACCTGCCGCTGGGCTCCCCGTCCCCGGTCGCCCCGGTCAGCGTGATGGTCAACGTGCTCGGCGGCGACGGCGCGGACGCCTATCCCAGGTACGTGCACGTGATGGCCGCCGACCCGGCCGTCAAGCTGCACATGTACGGCAAGGAGCCCCGCCCCGGCCGCAAGATCGGCCACGTCACGCTGACCGGCAACGCCGACCCGGCCGACCTCGCCGACCGCGCCCGCCGCGCCGCCAGCTACCTCCGCTGGGGAACGGAGGACGGCGAATGACCTCCGCCACACCCGACGTC
Organism: Streptosporangiaceae bacterium; assembly: GCA_050698735.1. Lineage (GTDB taxonomy): Bacteria > Actinomycetota > Actinomycetes > Streptosporangiales > Streptosporangiaceae > Palsa-504. The sequence goes on from JBOHCG010000132.1 coordinate 573, forward strand.
GCCCCAACCTCCACTTCAGCCACGTCCGCACCTCAGGTGGGGCCGACCTCTCCCGCAGCCCTCGTCGGGATAGTGATGGGCAGCGACTCCGACTGGCCGGTGATGCGGGCCGCGGCGGAGGCCCTGGACGAGTTCGCCGTTCCCTATGAGGCCGACGTGGTCTCCGCGCACCGGATGCCGCGCGAGATGATCGAGTACGGCTCGTCTGCGGAGGGCCGCGGCCTGCGGGTGATCATCGCCGGCGCCGGCGGCGCGGCGCACCTGCCCGGCATGCTCGCGTCGGTCACGCCACTGCCTGTAATCGGCGTGCCTGTGCCGCTGGCCAACCTTGGTGGCCTGGACTCGCTGCTCTCGATCGTGCAGATGCCGGCCGGCGTCCCGGTCGCGACCGTGGCGGTCGGCGGCGCTCGCAATGCCGGCCTGCTCGCCGTCCGCATCCTCGCCACCGCCGAGGACCAGGACGGCAGGGCGCTGCGGGCCAGGCTGGTCTCGTTCGCGGAGAGCCTGGCCGAGGGCGCCCGGGCCAAGGGCGCCACCCTCCGTGACCGGCCAGACTGACCGGCCCAGACTGACCGGCCCAGACTGACCGGCCCAGACTGACCGGCCCAGACTGACCGGCATAGCGGGATCCGGACGCGGGCATGCTGCAGGCAGCCGTCGACAATGGTGGGCAGGCAAGGAGATCAGGTCTCCGCGACGAGGAGGCGGGCATGAGCATCGGCGAGACGCTGGCCGAGGCCCGCCAGCGGGCTGGGCTGAGCGTCAGCGAGGTCAGTGAGCGGACCCGGGTGAGGGAGACCATCATCCGAGGTATCGAGGACAACGACTACGCTGCGTGTGGTGGTGACTTCTATGCGCGAGGTCATATCCGCGCCATCGCACAAGCCGTCGGGGAGGATCCCGTGCCGCTGATCGACGAGTTCGACTCAACGTTCAGATCCGTCAGGGAATTCACCGCCGCGGAGGCATTCCAGCCCCTCATGCCGATGAGGAAACGGGAAAGGCGCCGGGTGCGGTGGACGGCGGTGCTGGCCGTGATAGTGCTCGGCGTCCTCGGCTTCGCCAGCTATAAGTTCGTCGCCGGCGTGGGCCACGACCGGCATTCCGCCGCCACTACCACCCCCCGGCCGGTCCGGTCCCAGCCCGCCGTGGCCGGCACCGCAAACGCCGCGGCCAGCGCCCCGGCCGCGACCCCGTCTGCCACTCCCTCGCCCACCCCTTCGCCCTCGCCCACCACGGTAGCGACAAGGGTGCTCACCCCCGCCAGCGTCGCCGCGTTCGGCCCCGCCGGCACGGCCGACGGCGACAACGCCGCGACCGCCACTAGAGCGATCAGTGGTGACGCGGCCACGCCCTGGTACAGCGACTGGTACGCCTCGCCGGACATCAACGGCCAGCAAGGCACCGGCCTGCTGCTCGACATGGGCCGCAAGGTCACGATCACATCCGTCCGCCTATCGCTCGGCGCCAGCAAGGGCGCCAGCCTCCAACTCCGGGTCGGCGCCACCCCGGTGCTTGCCAGCCTCCGTAAAGTCGCCACCTCCACCGGCGCTGGCGGCACCGTGCAACTCTCACTCGCCTCCCCAGTCCGGGCCCGCTACCTGCTGATCTGGTTCACCACCCTGCCTGCGGACTCCTCCGGCACCTACCAGGCCAGCGTCTACGCCATCACCGTAAAAGGCCAGTCCTGACCGGCCCGGGACCGGGACCGGGACCGGGACCGTGCCCTTCCCTTGAGCCGGATGCGACTTACCATCGGGGCATGAGCCTTGATTGCCCGGTGTTCGCCCTGTCCGAGGAGCACGAGGCGCTCCGCGAGGCGGTGCGCGCCCTAGCCGACGACAAGATCGCGCCTCGAGCCGCCGAGGTCGACCGGACCTCTGAGTTTCCCTGGGACGTGTACGAGGCGCTGGTCAAGGCCGACCTGCACGCCGTGCACATACCGGAGGCCTACGGCGGCGGGGGAGCCGACGCGATCGCCACCGCGATCGTCATCGAGGAGGTGGCCCGGGCCTGCGCGTCCTCCTCGCTAATCCCGGCCGTGAACAAGCTCGGCACGGTGCCGCTGATGCTCGCGGCGTCCGAAGAGGTCAAGGCCGCGTACCTAACGCCGGTGGCCCGAGGCGACGCGATGTTCTCCTACGCGCTGTCGGAGCCGGAGGCGGGCTCCGACGCGGCCGCCATGCGCACCAAAGCGGCGCGTACCGGCTCCGGCTACGTGCTGAACGGCGTGAAGCGCTGGATCACCAACGCCGGCGTGTCGAAGTACTACACGGTGATGGCGGTCACCGACCCCTCGGCCGGCGCCGACGGCATCTCGGCGTTCGTGCTTGAGGACGGCGACGAGGGGTTCAGCTACGGCGCCCCCGAGCACAAGCTCGGCATCAAGGGCTCCCCGACCAGGGAGCTGTACTTCGACGACTGCCAGATCCCGGCGTCCCGGCTGATCGGCGCCGAGGGCGAGGGCTTCAGGATCGCGCTGCGCACCCTGGATCACACCCGCATCACGATCGCCGCGCAGGCACTGGGCATCGCGCAGGGCGCCCTGGACTACGCCATCGGCTACATCCGCGAGCGCAAGCAGTTCGGCCGGGCGATCGCCGACTTCCAGGGCATCCAGTTCATGGTCGCCGACATGGCCATGAAGCTGGAGGCGGCCCGCCAGCTCACCTACGCGGCGGCGGCAAGGTCCGACCGCGCGATGGCCGGTGAGAAGGTCGCCGACCTGACCTTCTTCTCCTCGGCATGCAAGTGCCTGGCCTCCGACGCCGCCATGTCGGTGACCACCGACGCGGTCCAGCTCCTGGGCGGCTACGGCTACGTCAACGACTTCCCCGTCGAACGCATGATGCGCGACGCCAAGATCACCCAGATCTACGAGGGCACCAACCAGATTCAGCGCATGGTGATGGCCCGGCAGCTGCTTAAGGGGTAAATTAGCCCGTTGAACTGCGATTTCTCTAGTACATGCTGTAGCAAACCGCGCGGTGCGACGCGGAGGTACGGGCTCTCGGTTGTGTCCGCTTTGCCTATTCATGCTAGTTATTTCCGGTCGTTTCCTAACCGCGTGCTGAATCCGTGCCGATACCTGAAGCCTATTGGTCTAGACCAATAGGTGCTGCGCAGGGTGGCGGAAGCTGCTGCACGAGGCAGTCGCCTGCTCAGGAGGTCGTAGTTTCCTCGTACTCGGTCCCATAACGGGACGGCGTCCGCGATCCCTTCTGGCGGCTCTGAGTGCTGGTCGGCGGCGTGTTGCCTGGTGGAGGAGGAGCGGTCTGTAAAACCGTCGGCTCAGCCTACGTTGGTTCGAACCCAACACCTGCCACCACCTGCGAAAACGCCCCGCTAGCTGGGAAATCTCGGCTAGCGGGCCGTTTTTTCTCTGTCCCGGCGTGTGTCACCTTGTAGCGCTGTAGACCCCTGTGTTGCGGCATCCACGGACAAATAGCGGACGGCGTCCGTGTCCCAGGACGGTCGGCGGAACCGTCGGCTTGCACGGACGGCCACGGACGGAGAGACAGCGCGGGCGGACGAACTACTGGCGGGAGGCCGCGCTGACGGACGAGCCACGGACGGGAGACCGTGCGGACGGACGGGCCACGGACAAGGGTCCGCGGAGGCGGCCCCCTGCGCGGCTTGACGTTTCCGGCTGAGCTGAGCGTGCATTTCTCTGCGTCCCCCCGCTGCCCGGCCGGTTTCCCGGGGCGGGGCGGACGGGGAAGGGCAGGTGCGGTGATGGCCAGTGCGGCGGTCCGGGAGAGCGTGACGCTTGCCGGGCGGGCGGAGCGGGCGCGGCTCGCCCGGAACTTCGTCGAGGGGGTGCTCGGCCCTGGTCACCCGTGCCAGAACGACGCTGTCCTGCTGGTGGGGGAGCTTTTCGGCAATAGCGTGCGGTACAGCAGGTCGGGCGATCCCGGGGAGACGGTCACGGTCGCGGTCACGGCAGGCGGCGGCGTCGTCCGGGTCGAGGTTGCCGATAGGGGCGGGCCTGGGGTGCCGGAGCTGCGTTCTGCTGGTGGTGACGCGGAAGGCGGCCGCGGGCTTCAGCTCGTTGCGGGGCTCGCGGCGCGGTGGGGGTGGCTGCGGCGTGGCGGACGGACGGTGTCCTGGTTCGAGTTGCGGCATGGTCTGTCCCCGACCGACGATTGACCTGGCGTGTACCTGGCGCTGGGCGCGGCTCGTCAGCGCTGACTGCCCGCCCAGGTATATGTCTCTAAAGGTCGATCCGATGAGTGCCGGCCGGCCCGGAGAACCGCCTGCGGGCGCGTGGGGGCTGGCCCTCTGGAGTTCAACGTAGGAAGGCCGGCGTCGCCGAGGCGGGCCAGGGCTGCGGTCAAGGCGCTGGGCGACTCGGCCTCCAGCAACTGGGCACGGCGCCCCGCGCCGGCCATTGCCCACCAGTGCCTCGTTGCCTTCCCGAACCAGATGACGGCCGCCGGGAACTTGCTTTCCAGGCTGGCCAGGGCGCGGGTGATGTCCTGGGTAGGGCCGGAGTCAGAGAGGTGGCGGACGCCTGGCCAGGGGGTATGCGGCTGCACGGGGCGGCTCCTCCTTGTCGCCTGGAGTGTGGTCCCGGGCTACGCGACGTATAACGGGCCGTCGTTGTTCTCCAGGACTCCGTGCGTTACGAGGAACTGCTTGACTCGCTTGTACGTGCTGGGGCTGGCCTCGACGTCGGCTTTGCGCCCGAAGACCTCGTTATCGGGCAGGACCGACCGGCGTTCCTGGGCGCGTGCCCATTCCGCGATCTCGGCAGCGATTTTCTGGTACGTCTTCCCGCTGCCGCGCCACGAGGCGACCTGGGCGTCGGTGGCCTTCACGATGCCTTCGCCCGCATATCGGCGGCGATACCGGCCCGTTCGGCCTTCTCGATCACGAGGGCATCCCGCAAGTCCCGGAGGAGCTCCGGCAAGGCGGGATCGTTCATCGTGTCCGCGTACCGCGTCACCAAGGCCAGCACCGCCCCGGACACATCGGTCAGCTCTCCCGTGGTGAGGTCGTCAAGCTTCACGGCCCTGACAGACCCCGCCCGATGCGGAAGCTCTGGTAGCGGCTTGCCGAGGGCCTCGGCGAGGTCGTCGCGGTACCGGCTCAGCAGCAGGGGGAGCAGCCGCCCCGGCAGGTAGCTCCGGTACTTCTCGCTGATCAGCTTGTCGGCGCTGTCATGGGCTTCGGTGAGCTGGTCCTTCGTCAGCTCTGAGAAGGTACGCACTGTCTCTCCCTGGGCTTGCCGTGGCGGTGGAAGGGCCCGGGGCCCCCGAGGAGGCCTATCCGCAAGCCGCTCACGGGTACCGGCCCCGGACCCCGTTCCCGGTGTGAAGGCCGTGCCAGCACGCCGGGAACGTATGGCTAGCGTGGCATCCCGGGCGTACCGTGGGTATTGACAACGTAAACGCTCTGTGGTGGCGCAAAACCAGGGTCGTTCTGGGCGCAGTCGGGCGGAGAAGGGGCGTAACGAGCGTGGAACCAGGAGAGCCCGGCGCAAAGAAGCGGTTCGGGGCGGAACTGCGGGCGCACCGCACGCGGCGGGGCTGGACCCAGGTAGAGCTGGGCGCGAAGATCGGCTACAGCGGCTCCTACGTCTCCGACGTGGAACGGGGCGACAAGGGCGCGACCGACGACTTTGCCAAGCGCTGCGACAGCGAGGACGCCTTCGACCTGCCGGGAACGTTCCTGCGGCTCTGGGAAGACCTCCAGCGGGAGTCGTTCCCGACCTGGTTCGCGCCGGTCCTCCCCATACAGCGGGAGGCAACCAAGATCACCGGGTGGGACAACGGCGCGGTTCCGGGCCTTCAGCAGACCGAAGATTACGCGCGCTCGCTGGTGAAGGCCCGTCGCCCGCATGACGACGAAGAGGCCATAGAGCGCATTGTGCGGGGGCGCATGGAGCGTCAGGCGATCCTGGTGCGCCCCAATCCCGCGAAGCTCACCCACATCATCCACGAGGGAGCACTGCGGCACGTCATCGGCGGTCCCGAAGTCATGGGAGATCAGCTCGACAAGCTGATCAAGACCGGAGACGCTCCGGGAACGGTGATACAGGTACTGCCCTACTCAGCCCACGATCACCCGGGGGTTGAAGGTCTCCTGTACCTTTACGAGCGCACCGGGCAGCCCGACGTGGCCTACTCGGAGTGCTTCGGCGGCGCACGCCTCATCCATGACCCCGCGGAGATATCCGACCTCACTACAGTGATGGGGATGATCCGTGCGGCGGCGCTGTCGCCGAGGGACTCAGTAGCGCTCATGCGACAGATCAGGAGAGACCTTGACTGAGACGAACTGGCGGAAGTCCAGCTACAGCGGCGGCTCCGGAGGCGAGTGCGTAGAGGTCGCCAGCGCCTCCGGGCACGTGGCCGTGCGGGATACGAAGGACAACGGGAACGGGCCGGTTCTGCGGGTGACTCCTGCCAACTGGTCCCGGCTAATGAGGTCGCTCAGGAAATAGCCCAATCAGCACGGCACCCCACCCCCGGTCGGCCGCTCTACCGGGGGTGCTTCAATTCAGCCTCATGCCCCGAGGCGGTGAGCGACGCTTGAAACCTGGGTGCCATCGGCCGGGCAGAGGTGTACCTTCCCGGTGATCGAGTAGAGGTCTCCAGCAAGACCGGCGATGCTCCTGCTACGCCGGTCGGGAGGTGCAACCTGACGCTCACCGAAGTCCACGGCGCATGCCCCGGCCATCATGGCCGGAAGGATGCCGTCTTTCGCGGCGGTGCCCTGAGCGAGCGTCCCTGGAAGGCTCCGGCATGACCCCCGTTGCGCTGCGGCCTGCCGCCCCGGCCGACAGCGAGTTCTGCTACCAGCTGCACGAGGCGGCCATGAGGAGCTACGTCACCGCGACCTGGGGATGGGACGAGCACGTCCAGCGTGAGCTCCACGCCCGCGCCTTCAACCCCAGTCGCTGGCAGATCATCACCGCCGGCGGGACAGACGTCGGCATGCTCGACATCGAGCATCGCCCTGACGAGATCTACCTGGCCCGCGTCGAGATCCACCCCGACCATCAAGGCCACGGCATCGCCACCCGCCTCGTCAGCGCCCTCCTCGACGAGGCCAGGCAGAACGGCAAGGCCCTGGTCCTGGACGTGCTCGCCGTCAACCAGCGCGCCCAGGCCCTCTACCAGCGGCTGGGCATGACCGAAGTAGCCAGGCACGGCGACAACAACATCAAGATCACCATGCGGTCCGCCCTGCCGCACCAGTAAGACCGTCGAACACCCGCCCCATTGGTCCTGACAACTGCTTGCGGTGATGCGCGCACTGGGATGCGCTGTCCGGGGACACGTCGCGGGATGGAGCGGCAGAAGGCCCGCTAACGATAGGCTCTGAGGACTCGTTGTGAACCTGCGGCCCGGGACGGCGGGCCTTGACTGTGACGGGGTGCGAAGCACATTGGCTGAGACGATGACCACGGTGCACGATGTGCTTCGGATGATCCGGGAGACGTCCGTCACGAACCATGAGCGGGGTTCTCGGTTCGAGAAGCTCATGCGCAGCTACCTGGGTATCGACCCGGCCTGGGCCGAGCAGTTCAGCAGGGTGTGGCTGTGGGCCGACTGGCCGGGGGCGGCGGCGAACAAGCAGGACACCGGGATCGACCTGGTCGCCCAGGACCGGGAGACAGGTGGCTTCTGCGCGATCCAGTGCAAGTTCTACGAGCCTGATCACACGGTCTCCAAGGCGGACATCGACTCGTTCTTCACCGCGTCGGGGAAGGGCGGCTTCACCCGCCGGATGATCATCTCCACGACCGAGAAGTGGGGTCCGCACGCCGAGGAGGCGCTGGAGGACCAGCAGATCCCCGTCACGCGGGTGGGCCTGGCGGACATCGCCGCCAGCCCGGTCGACTGGCGCGTCCCCGCACCCGGTGACGTGGCCGTCGAGATCGAGCTAGACCTGCATCCGAAAAAGCAGCCGCGCCCGCACCAGGCCGAGGCGCTGGACGCCGTGTTCGCGGGCTTCGAGCACCATGAGCGGGGCAGGCTGATCATGGCCTGCGGTACCGGCAAGACCTTCACCAGCCTGAAGATCGCCCAGCGGCTGCAGCAGCTACGCGCGGACCGCGATGAGGGACAGCGGACAACCGTGCTTTTCCTGGTGCCGTCCATCGCGCTGCTGTCGCAGTCGCTGCGGGAATGGTCGTACGAGGTGACCATTCCGATGCGGGCCTTCGCGGTCTGCTCCGACACGCAGGTCGGTAAGCAGCGGGCTAAGGGCGATGACCGGGACCTGGCTACGCACGACCTGGCACTCCCGGCAACGACCGACTCTGCCAAGCTCATCGCCCAGATGAAGAGCGTCGATGTCGATGCGGGCATGACAGTGGTGTTCTCCACCTACCAGTCGATCGACACCATCGCGGCGGCCCAGAAGCAGGGGCTTGGCCGGTTCGACCTGATCGTCTGCGACGAGGCACATCGAACAACTGGCGTCACGCTGGCCGGGGCGGACGAGTCGGCGTTCGTCCGCGTGCACAATGACGGTTACCTCGGCGGTGACCGCAGGCTCTACATGACCGCCACTCCGCGGATCTACAGCGACGATACGCGGCAGGAGGCGAAGGACCGGAACGCCGCCGTCGCGTCGATGGACGACAACTCGACGGACTTCGGCCCGGAGTTCCACCGCCTCGGGTTCGGCAAGGCGGTCGAGAAGGGCCTGCTCACCGACTACAAGGTCCTGATCCTCACCATCGACGAGGGCGTCGTCGCCAGCACCCTCCAGAGGGGCTTCGCGGGCGGGGAGTCCGAGCTTAACCTTGACGACGCGTCGAAGATCATCGGCTGCTGGAACGCCCTGGCCAAGCGGTCCGGCACCTTTGCCGACGGCACCGACTTCGGGGATGACGCCACGCCGATGAAGCGCGCCGTCGCCTTCGCCCGGTCGATCGCGGACTCCAAAGCCATCACCGCGAATTTCAACGCCATCGTCGATGCCTACGACGACGCCGACGAGGACGTGCTCCGCTGCGATGTTGACCATGTCGACGGCACCTTCAATGCGCTGCGCCGGAACCAGCTCCTTGACTGGCTCAAGCAGGACCCCGGTCCGGCCAACGCCCGCATCCTGTCGAACGCCCGCTGCCTGTCCGAGGGCGTGGACGTGCCGAGCCTGGACGCGGTGCTGTTCCTGCACCCGCGTAACTCGGTCGTGGACGTCGTCCAGTCCGTCGGCCGCGTCATGCGCCGCTCCGAGGGCAAGTCATACGGCTACATCATCCTGCCGGTCGCCGTCCCTGCGGGCATGTCGCCGTCCCAGGCCCTCGCGGACAACCAGCGGTTCAAGACTGTCTGGCAGGTGCTCCAGGCCCTGCGGGCGCACGACGACCGGTTCAACGCGACGGTCAACCAGATCCGGCTGAACAATAAGGCCCCGCAGAACATCGGCATCGGGCACGTCGGCCCCGGCGACGAGGCGATCGGAGACAAGGACGGCTCTACCGTCCCCGGGAAAGACCCCAAGAGCCTCCAGGACCAGGAGGCCCAGGCAGCCCAGGAGGTCCAGCTCGCCCTGTTCACGGCCAGCGACTGGCGCCAGGTCATCTACGCCCGTCTGGTGGACAAGGTCGGCGAGCGTACCTACTGGGAAGACTGGGCGAAGAACATCGCCGCCATTGCCCAGGCCCACGTGACCCGGATCAAGGCCGCCCTTGCCCTTCCGGAGAAGCGGGCCGCGTTCGAGGAGTTCGTCGCGGAACTGCGCGCAATGATCAACCCGGGCGTCACCGAGGCCGACGCCATCGACATGCTCGCCCAGCACATCATCACCAAGCCGGTCTTCGACGCCCTCTTCGGCTCCTACGCCTTCGCCGAGCACAATCCGGTCTCCCTGGCCATGCAGGGCATGCTCACAGCGCTCGGCGACCAGGGCCTCGACACCGAGAACAAGGATCTGCGGGGATTCTACGACCAGGTCCGGGTCCGCGCCGAGGGCATCGATAACCACGCGGGGCGGCAGCAGGTCATTGTCGAGCTGTACGACAAGTTCTTCAAGACAGCCCTGCCGAAGACCGCCGACGCCCTCGGCATCGTCTACACCCCGGTCGAGGTCGTCGACTTCATCCTCCGCGCCGCCGAGCAGGCCATGAACAGGCACCTCGGCCGGTCCCTCAGCGACGAGGGCGTCCACATCATCGACCCCTTCGTGGGCACTGGAACCTTCCCCGTCCGGCTGCTCCAGTCCGGTCTCATCAAGCCCGAAGACCTCGCCCGTAAGTACGCCAGCGAGCTGCACGCCAACGAGATCGTGCTGCTCGCCTACTACATCGCCGCCGTCAACATCGAGGCCGCCTACGCCGAGCTGGCCGCCGACGTCGGCGGCTACCAACCGTTCGAGGGCATCGTCCTGGTCGATACCTTCCAGCTCGCCGAGAGCGGTGCGGCTCAGCTCGACGGCATGGAGGTACTTGAGGGTAACAGCGAGCGGGCCAAGAGGCAGAAGGCCCAGCCGATCATGGTCGTCATGGGCAACCCGCCGTACTCCAAGGGCCAGGACAGCCAGAACGACGACAACCAGAACGTCAAGTATCCGGCGCTGGACGCCCGCATCCAGTCGACCTATGTGGCGCTCTCCACAGCGACGAACAAGAACTCGCTGTACGACTCCTACATCCGCGCGATCCGCTGGGCCTCCGACCGCGTCAAGGACGAGGGAATCGTCGCATTCGTCTCCAACGGTGGCTACATCGACGGCAATACAGCCGACGGGCTCCGCAAGTCGCTGGTCCAAGAGTTTGACGCTATCTACTGCTACAACCTGCGCGGTAACCAGCGCACCCCTAGTTGGAGGGAGGAAGGCGGCAAGATCTTCGGCGCTGGCAGCCAGAACACCGTGGCCATCATGCTCCTGGTGAAGGGTGCCAAGGCCCCGGCCACCGCGGAGTGCGCGTTGCACTACCGGGACATTGGTGACTACCTCACCCGCGAGGACAAGCTTCGCATCCTCACCGCCCAGGACCTAGAGTCGGTCCTGTGGGAAGAGATCTCCCCGAACGCTGACGGTGACTGGATCAACCAGCGCGACGGGCGGTTTGTCGAGTACCAAGCCATCGGCGAGAAGGACAAGACGCTCGCGCCGAGAGCGATCTTCGAGGTTCACTCCAGCGGCCTGAAGACGGGACGCGACTCCTGGGTCTACGACTTCTCGGAGCAGCACCTCGTCGAGAACGTCGGATCGATGATCGACTTCTACAACGAGCAAGTCGCCCTGTTTGCCAGGCATGCCAAGACCGCAGGTATCGCGAACGCCAAGGCAGAAACTGTAGAGGCGTTCATCGATTACAACCCAAAGCGGTTCAGCTGGAACCGGATCGACAAGTCGAATGTCGCCCGCGGGGTCACCTACACCCTCGATGAGGGACGCAAGTACGTTGCCACCTACCGCCCCTTCACTAAGCAGCATGTGGTCTACGACCCGCGGCTAAACGACATGGTGTACCAGTTGCACCGGCTGTTCCCAACACCGGCCCACGCCAACGTCGGCTTCTACAATGTAGGCAACGGGTCCGCCGTACCGTTCTCGGTCATCATGCTGGACACGGTCCCCGACCTGCACGTCACAGGGGCCGGAAGCGGCGGCCAGTTCTTCCCCCGCTACACCTACCGCGAACTGGCCGTTGACGGTGGCTTCGACTTCGGCGGCGATGATGGCTACGAGCGGACCGACAACATCACCGACGCCGCACTCGCGGCCTACCGCACGGCGTACGACGACCCGTCCATCACCAAGGACGACATCTTCTTCTACACCTACGGACTGCTTCACTCACCCGAGTACCGGGAGAGGTTCGCGCCCGACCTGAAGAAGTCCCTGCCCCGCATTCCAAGAGTCCGGGACTTCCGCGGCTACGCCGCCGCAGGGCGGAAGCTCTCAGACCTGCACCTCGGCTACGAGGCCGCCAGCCCCTATGCCGGAATCGTCGAGGAAGTGAAGGGGGCGACCTCCGCCACGCCAGCCGCTGAGCTGTACCGGGTCACGAAGATGAAGATCCCCAAGGTCAAGGGTCAGCCCGACCGGTGCACGATCATCTACAACACGCGCGTGACGCTCTCGATGGTCTAATCACAAATGACAAGTTCTGCTGCGTGCGGCGGGTGCGGCTGAGCCTGACCTGGTGGCGGCGGCCGCTTCGCCTTCGTCTGGGTGTCCAGGACCGGGCAGGAATGCCGCATGACGACCCCGAGATGGACTGTGCGCCGCCAGGCGAGCCCTTGCCGCGACGGCGAGCGCCGGCGGGATCAGGCTTACCAGTTGCTGGCGCGCTGGGCCGGGCAGGGCGACTTGCCGGATCCGGCGCTGATCACCGAGGAGGTGCCTGGTGCGCGTGGCAGTGTACGCGCGGGTCTCGACCACCCGCCAGGCCCAGGCGCAGACCATCGAGCAGCAGCTTGACCGGCTGCACGCGGCGGCCGCGGAGCGCGGCTGGGAGCTGGACGGGCAGCATGTCTACCGTGATGACGGCTACAGCGGTGCCCGCCTGGGCCGGCCGGGGCTGGACCGGCTCCGCGATCACGCGGCGCTGGCCGACCTGGACGTTGTGCTGATTACCGCGCCGGACCGGCTGGCCCGCAACTATGTCCATCAGGTGCTGCTGATCGAGGAGCTGGCCGGTCACGGCTGCCAGGTGGAGTTCCTGGACCGGCCGATGAGTTCGGACCCGCACGACCAGCTGCTGCTGCAGATCCGCGGAGCGGTCGCGGAGTCGAGCGGACGCTGATCGCCGAGCGGATGCGCCGCGGGCGCCAGGCCAGGCTGCGGGCGGGCACGCTGCTGCCGTGGACCCGCCCGCCGTTCGGCTACCGGCTGGATCCCGGGCGGCCCCGCGATGCGGCCGGGGTCCGGGTGGAACCTGGCGAGGCGGCGCTGGTCGCGCAGCTGTTCGACTGGTACCTGGAACCGCAGGCCACCATCTACCGGCTCGCCGTCCGGCTGACCGATCTGGGGGTGCTCACTCCGACGGGCAAGCCGCGCTGGAACGTGGCCAGCGTGCGCGGCATCTTGCGCAACCCGGCCTATACCGGCCGGGCGACGGCCAACCGCACCCAGGTGGCGCCGGCCCGCGGGCGCAAGTCGGCGATGCGCCCGGCCGGCCCGGGCCAAAGCCATGCCCCGCGGCCCCCAGAGGACTGGATCGAAGTGCCGGTCCCCCAGATCGTCTCCGCCGAGACCTTTGCGCAGGTCCAGGCCAAGCTGGATGTCAACCAGCAGACCGCGGCACGCAACACCCGCCATGAGTACCTGCTGCGCGCGCTGGTCAGCTGCGGCGTGTGCCGGCTGTCGTGCACCGGCCGGCAGGCCCCGCCCGGCTACCGCTACTACCTGTGCCGCGGGCGTACCGACCCGCTGCGCGCCGCGCGGGGACAGCGCTGCACCGCCCGCTACATCCCCGCCGGGCAGCTGGACGAGCTGGTCTGGGCCGACCTGTGCGCACTGCTGACTGATCCCGCCCAGGTCGCCCGCGCGCTGGCCCGGGCACGAGGGGGCGCCTGGCTGCCCCAGGAACTCCAGGCCAGGCAGGCCACCGTCCGCCAGGCCCTGAGCCAGCTCGACCGCCAGCAGCAACGGCTGCTGGACGCCTACCTGGCCGAGGTGATCGGGCTGCCGGAGCTAGAGCGCAAACGGCAGGAGCTGGACCGCCGCCAAGCCACCCTGGCCGCCCAGCAGCGCCAGCTGGACGCCGTCGCCGGGCAGCGGCTGGAACTGGGCGCCGTCGCCGGCGGGATCGAGGCATTCTGCCACACCGTCCGGGCCGGGCTGGCCACCGCCACCTTCGAGCAGCGGCGACAGCTGGCTGAGCTGCTCATCGACCGCGTGGTCGTCACCGACGGCGACGTCGAGATCCGCTATGTGCTCCCGACTTCCCCCGACGGGCCGCACCGCCCTTTTTGCCAGTTGCGGAAAGACCATCTC
>JBOHCG010000133.1:0-14424 GCA_050698735.1 Streptosporangiaceae bacterium
TCTGCAGCAGGGCCTGGATCATGTTGAGGTCGGAGATCGACCTGCTCACGATCTGCCCGGTGTGCAACTGGTCCTGCCGCGCCCCGTCCAGCCTGCTCAGCGAGCCGAACAGCTCGGTACGCAGGTCATGCTGCACGTCCAGGGACAGCTGCCCGCCGCGGTAGCGGCGCAGGTACACGGCGCCGAAGCTGATCAGCGCGACCACGATCAGCAGCGACGCTCCCGGCCAGATCGGCTGGATCCGCGTCAGGATCGCGTCATCGACGATATCGCGCTGGATCAGCGGGACCGCGGTCGTCGCCAGGGTCGAGACCAGCGAGGCGCCGAACGCGACGATGCTCAGCTTCTTGTGCCGCCAGCAGTAAGCGGCGAGCCTGCGCAGCCAGCCCTCACCGTACCCCGAGCCGAGCGCCGCGCCCGGCCCCTGGCTGCCTGCCGCCTCGCCCTGGTTACCCGCTGCTCGCCGCCTCCCCGGACCGGGCCTCACCGCTGTCCCGCGCTCGTGTCCCCGGCCGGCCTGCGGGCCCGGCGGCGCTCGGTCATCGACTCATCGACCAGCTGCAGGCTCGCCAGGATCTCGTCCTTGCGGCCGGCGTACTCAAGCAGGTCATCCAGCCAGCCCGCGTACGCCGCGTCGGCCCGCGCGACGGCGGCCTGGCCGGCCTCGGTCAGGCGGAGCCTGACGACGCGCCGGTCGCCCGGCTCCGCCTCCCGGCACACCAGGCCGGCTCCCACCAGGCTGTCCGCGATCGAGGTAAGCGTGGGCTTGGCCACCGTGAGCCGCTCCGCCAGCCGCGCCGACCGCTCGCCGCCCGCGCCGATCAGCTTGAGCATCCGGTACTGCTGCGGGCTCACGCCCGCGTCGACCCGCTCCATCACCCGCGACATCCGCAGCACGGTCAGCACCGCGCGGACCGTCGCGCCCTCCGCGATCTCCGCGGCCGCACTGGCTGGCTCGGCCACCCGCAACTCCTCTAGTACGGCACCCTTACAGTTCGCCAGTCTAACAAAAATCCCGGGCGAGCCCGCTCCCTGCCGGCCGGGGATCTGGTCACGACCATGGCCCGCGACCACCCCGGCCCGCTCTCATAGCCAGGCTCAGGCCTCCCGCCACGGCCCGTTCGGGAAAATTGAAATTCTTTTCATCCCGAACGTACCGTGGTGCTTGCCCAGCCGATCAACCGGTGATGTGTCACTTGACAAACCTAAGCATCTGAGTAGGGATTTTGGTAATGCCGGCCTGGCCGGCCGGCTTTTGTAACTTCCCTGGCGCGTCCTGACCCTGGAAGCCGGGGCAATGTGGGTACCAAGTGGTTAACTAAGGCCATGCCTGATGCGGTGATGTCCCTTCAGTACGAGGGTCCCGCCGTCGATGCAGGGACCATGGACGTTCGCGCCTTGGCACCCGCCCTGATCGCCACCGCCGACGCCGTGCGCGAAGCTCACGCACTACTGGAGATCTCAGGGCCTGCGCCTCGCGTGGAAGTCCGGGCCACGCGGCCGGGGTCTTTCATCGTAGATCTGCTGATTGCAGAGGGTGCTGACAACCTGTACCAGCGGGCACTCGCGATCTTTACGTCAGCGCCGGTTACGGCTGACGCCGGCCTCATGACGCTCATTGCCACCGTGGTAGGCAGCGTTAACATCGTCAAGCGCATCCGTAACCGCAAGATCAGCCGGACCGAGCAGAGTCCTAACGACGTGACGGTGATCATCCTGGAGGATGGCACGCGCATCGAAGTCCCGACGACGGGAGCGCTGCGGCTCGTGGTCGACGCCGATTTCCGCCGCTCCCTGCGCCTCATGGTCGAGCCGCTCTCAGGCGACAAAGGCGTCACTCGCCTGACCTTGAGGGACGGGGATCAGGCCGAGACCGTGACCGGCGACGATCTCCCCGCTTTCGACGTGCCGCCCGCGCGTGAAGAGGATCTCGGGGAGACAGACACCACCGTCGTACTTAGGCCGGTGAACGTAGCGTTCACTGAAGGCAACAAGTGGCGGTTCAGCGATGGCGATGCGACCTTCTTCGCCGCGATCGAAGATCTGAACTTCCTGACTGCGGTCAATCTCGGTACGGAGCGATTCGCCAAGAACGACATGTTGCGCGTGCAGCTCCGCACCAGGCAGACACGCGACGAATCAGGACTGCACGTTGAGCGCGGCATCGTCCGCGTGATCCAGCACATCTCCGGCACTGTCCAGCTAGATCTCTTCGCCCAGGATGACGAGCCTGCTAGCGACGCTGGAAGCGGGGAGCAGTCAAGCGAGGCGTGATCACCGCTCAGCGTCGAGCGATTCGAGCTTGTCCAGCAGGGCTCTCAGCTCGTACCGGCTCACCACGGTCTCCCCGGCGTCCTCGGGTATGACAGCCTGCCACCAGCCGCCGTGATAGGTGATCTTCACGTCCGGGTGCGCGGCCTCGTACGCCTCGCGCCGGGGCACCTGGTCGATGAAATCGGGCTCGCCGCGCACCATCATGGGCGCCACCGTATCGCCTGTTAACCATGGTTAGCCACGGTCAGATATGATCATCATGTGTCCGTGCTGGTCAGGGAGCATG
This sequence comes from Streptosporangiaceae bacterium, assembly GCA_050698735.1. GTDB lineage: Bacteria > Actinomycetota > Actinomycetes > Streptosporangiales > Streptosporangiaceae > Palsa-504. The sequence continues at coordinate 2,561 of JBOHCG010000133.1, forward strand.
TAGCCATGGTGGACCATGGCTCGGCAGTCGCCCCGTACCGGCAGATCGCCGCGATCCTGCGCGGCCGGATCGAGTCCGGCGAGTACGCGCCGGGCCAGCGGCTGCCGGGGATCAACGATCTCGTGCAGGAGTACGGGGTAGCCCACCTGACCGCGAACAAGGCCCTCCGCGTGCTGGTGGCGGAGGGCCTTGCCGAACTGTCGCGGGGCCGCGGGTTCTACGTCACGGACTCCTCAGAGAGCAGCTAGCCGCGCTCCTGCTCGTCGCTCTCGGCTTGATCTTGGTCGGCTGGCTCATCGTCTGGGTCCACGGCCAGCAGGGTGCGAGCCGTCGACCTGCTCTGCGATGGCCTCGGCCAGCGTGTCGCCGTCGACGGTGGGGATCACGCGGGAGCGGACTTCGCGGGTCTCGTTACCCTTCGCCCGCTTGTTCTTGTCGACCAGACGCTGCGCAGCCCGGATATCCACCGGCCCTTCATACCAGCCTTCGTCCTGCCGTGCCCGAAGGACGAGCCAAAACCGTGTGCGCTCGGGGTCGAAGCCGGTCAGGGATCCATCCCGGGCACGGTGATTTCTCGCCGCCCGCGTCGTCTGCATCCATAGGTACTGAAGGCAACAGAAAGGGCATGACGATGGCAGACGGATTCGTGTCGGTCTCCCGGCGCATCGAGGCACCCGCGGAACGGCTGTTCGCGCTGCTCGCGGACTCCGCGAACCACCCGCTGATCGACGGTTCTGGCATGGTCCGCGAGCCGGCCCCGTCGGTCAGGCTGTCGCGGACCGGTGACGCGTTCGTGATGGACATGCACCACGAGGAGTTCGGCGACTACCAGATGCGCAACGAGGTGGTCGAGTCATGTCGTCTTCTGGTCGCCTGGGCTCTGCCGGCCGACCCTGGCGGAGGCCGACCTGCTGATGGCGATCGACGGCTACCCGGCCATCGCCGACCTCGACCGGGACGCGATCCGGCGCACCTGAGCAGGCCATCAGGATCGTGCACGGTCGGCCCGGATGCCTGAATACGGAACTGCGGTCTAACGCGCATCTCCTCGTCATGGCTAGATATCCGGCCCGCCGGCGCCAATGGCTGACAATTCTTGATAATTTTTGCTAGTTTTCAACTTCCAACATAAATCAGGCGCGGGAATCAACCGCGGCGGTCAGCAGTGCGATGAGGCCTTCGCAAGGTCTCCAATTGCCGGACGCTGGCAGGTTCCCGAGCGGGGGAGCGGTGAGGTGTACAGGAAGATCCTGATTGTGCTGTCGGCGGCCGGGCTGGCCGTGAGCGCGGCTGCATGCTCCAGCACAATGCCCGGCCAGGGCGCGGCCGCTAAGCAGGTCGCCCAGACCCCGGCCGCAGGCACGCCAGCGGCCGCGTCTGTGTCCGCCGCGGTGGAGTCGGCCACCGAGCGCCGTTCATCGGGTCCCGCGGCATCGCTGCGGCTGCTGACCGAGCCGGGGTCCGGGATCGGGCCGATATATAAGCTCATCACCGGGGCGAGGCACTCGCTCGACCTGACCATGTACGAGCTGGCTGACCCCACCGCGGAAGCGGACCTGGCCGCGGACGCCGCCCGCGGCGTGGACGTCAGGGTGCTCCTTGACCGGCACTTTGAGAAGTCCGCCAACACCGCTGCCTATGACTACCTCAGCGCCCGCCGCGTCCACGTCCGGTGGGCTCCGGCCGGCACCACCTACCACCAGAAGACCCTCACCGTCGACGGCGCCACGTCGGTCATCATGACCCTCAACTTCGTGGCTCGCGACTATCGGGGCACCCGCGACTTCGCCGTCATCGACACCGGCCGCGCCGACGTCGCCGCCATCGCCGCCACCTTCAACGCCGACTTCGCCGGGCAGGCCATCACCCCGCCGGACGGCGGCGACCTGGTGTGGTCACCGGCGAACGCGCAGGCGTCGGTCCTGTCGGTCATCGACGGGGCGAAGCGCACCCTGGCCGTGGAAGAGGAGGAGATGGACGACCCGGCCGTCACCGCGGCCCTGGCCGCCGCGGCCCGGCGCGGCGTGCAGGTGACGATCACGATGACCGCCGACTCCGAATGGGACGGGGCCTTCACCGAGCTAGCCCATGCCGGCGCGCACATCCGCCTCTACCGCGATGACAGCAGCGCCCTGTACATCCACGCCAAGGCCATCGTCGCCGACGCCGGGCGGTCCGGCCAGCGGGTGCTGGCGGGGTCGCAGAACTTCTCCGTCGCCAGCCTCGACTACAACCGGGAACTGGGCATCCTCACCAGCAACCCGCGCATCGTGGCCGCCATCGCCGCCACCCTGGCCCGCGACTACGCCGGGGCAGCGCCCTATTCACCGCCCGGCGGCGGGGGCCCGGGATCCGGCGCCTGGTGCACCGCCACCGCGAGCGTCTATGACGCCGCCCGCGACGAGAACAACGTCTACGTGCACTCCAACCAGCCCGACAAGGACGCCACCGCCACCGCGGACGGCTACTCCCGCAGCTACGAGACCGACGGCTCCGGCTACGCGCTGATCTACCTCAACGGCCCCCCGCCCGGCGCCCGGATCACGGTCACCGTCGGCGGAGCCACCTGCACCACCAGCGACTGAATCAGCCACACTTGTAGTCATGGCTGAGGACGAGGACCCGCAGGTCGCGGCCGTCCTGGCGAAGCTCGTCATGCCGTCTTCTGGTCGCCCGGGCTCTGCCGGCCGGTGACGGCTCTCTCGATCCGCTCCAGCCGTTCGGTGATGTCTGCCATTTCCGGCGTCGCGTCGCCTCGGGCGGCGCGCTCCAGAATCGACCGTACGTAGCTGGTGTAGCGAAGATGCCGCTCGCGTGCCTGCTGCTTGAGCTGGTCGATCACCTCGACGGGCAGGCGCAGGGAGGTGGTTGCCATCGGCTGCGGCTCGGCCCACTCGCCGGCCGCGGTTGGCATCGTCTTGGCCGCCGTGCTGGGCGGGTGCGGGAGCAGCGCTCCGGCCACCGCGACCATCGATGGCACGGTCACCCCGTCGTCCAGCTCTTCGTCGGTATTCGGGGAAGGCATGAACTCCACCAGTTACGCCGGGTGCGCAGGCACCAGCCCAGCGTCTGGCACGCAGATCACGGTGTCCGACCCGTCGGGGACCGTCGTCGGCGTCGGCACGCTAGGACTGTGGAGCCACGACAGCATCACCGCCTCGGGGGTAACCATCTACCCCTGCGACATGTCATTCACGATCAGGAACGTGCCTCAGGGGGCGCGCTACGGCTTCGCCATCAACGGAGTTCCCGGCACCATCTGGGAGTCAAGCGTGCGCGGGACGGTCAGCCTCACCGTCAGCAATTCAGGCTGAGGTTAGCCGCGGACGCTCTCCTCGTTCTCCAGCACGTGGACAGCCTCATCTGCGAGCACCTCCTGGCTGAGGACCGGCAGAGCACGTCCGCGCAGAGCCGGTTCCTCGACGCCTGCCGATCCCGCAACCGTGCCGAGCTGGATGCCGCGCAGCTAGCCGAAGTCACCGTGAGGCTCGGCTTCACGAACGTCATAGACGCCTTCCACATCAGCCGCGGCGGCGAGCCCACCCAGACCCGATTCTTCATCGACGAGCGGGCCGGCCGGCACGGCGTCACGCTCACCGACGAGCTCCTCGAGCTGTCCAACGGCCTGCAGGCCGGAGTTCTGCCGCTCGAGGTCGACGCCCGCTGGGACCTCGTCCAGACCTCATGGGGCCTGGGGCTGGGAACCCGGCTGGTTACGGTCGAGATAACCCCGGACGAAGACGCCGTCCACCTGCACGTGCCGCCCCGGCTGCGCCGCGGCCCCATCACTGGCGTCCGCGATGCGCTGAGCGGCTACCAGGACGGCCGCTGCGCATACTGCGACACCCCGTTCACCGACATCGGGACGAGCCGGGTGGCAGTCGACCACGTTCTGCCGTTCGTGCTCATGACGCGAGGATGGCAAGACGGCGACCTTCACCAGGTCTGGAATCTCGTCCTGGCCTGCCATGCATGCAACTCTGCGAAACGCGACCGCCCGCCCACCGGGGACTGGATGCCCTGGCTGGAAAAGCGCGGCGAATACCTGATCGGATCTCATCATCCACTGCGGGAGACGCTGATCAGCCAGCTCGGCCCGGACCTTGCCCACCGCCATGAAACCCTGCGCCGGCGCCACGACACGGCCATCGAGATGATCCGGACGCCCTGGATACCGCCCATCGGCAGGGTCAGCCGTTAGCTGGCATAACCGTGCCCTCGTCGTAGGCCGTCGTCTGGAACGGCTCGGGCGGCTTCTCATGTGGTGCCCATGAGTCGGTGAATGCTGACAGGCTGAATCAGGTTTCGTCGAAGAACGCCACATCGATAGTGACGTCCTCCACCGTGCGGATAGCCGTCCGGACGCCGAGGTCATATTGCTTAAGCAGTCCGCACAGACGATCGCCGTCGATGAGGTCGATCGGCGGGGCGCCGTCGCGGGTTGCTTCCTTCTTGGCATCTGCCGTGAACGATCCCGTGGTGATCAGCAAGCCTTTGTCGCCCCGACCGGCCATCGCACCGCGGAAGTCGCGGACGGCGCTTGGCCCGACGCTGCCGCGATAGCGTTTGCATTGAAAGAAGACCGGGAAGCTCACCAAGCCGAGACGGTAAACGCCAAGGCCATCGATGCCGCCATCGCCACTCTGACCGGTGACGTTGACGCTATCGAAGTCAGCCTCGCGTAGCAGCCGCCTGGCAAGCCGCTCGAACGCATCGGGCCGCATGCTCATCAACTGATCGAGTAGTTGCTCTTTCCAGCTCCGCTCTTCGGTCAGCTCTTGCGTGCCGGGCTCGCCATCATCGGGCTGTCTGGCCTTCCGCGCCTTCCGCAGTTCGACGCCCACAGTGTGCCGGTCCAGCCGGCCGGGCGTACCGGCTTGTTCGCCCGCCCCGATGCGCAGCTGTTCGGCAAGACCTACGCGTGGCTAGCCGGTCATACCTGGTCCCCGGACCCGTACAGCTGGGGGGAGGTGCCGGCAGACGAGGAGATCTTCGGTGAGTACGACGATCTCTACCAGCTGGACCCTGGGCGCAGTCAGGCGGTCCGGAATCGGCTGTCCACCCTGAAGACGAGCGTTCCCAGCGATGAGCGCCCGATCAACCTGGTCGCCGACTTCTACGAGCTCCTCGCCGACATCGGCGTGGCCACCTGGGACGCAGATGACCTGATGATGAGCTCACGTCTCGGCACGCTGGCAAGATGCTCGTCCATCCTGGCCGACTACGAGTCGGTCCGTCGGCGCCGCAGGCCGGACCCTGAGCAGCCCGGCACGCAGATCGGCGGCCAGGACCGGGGGACCTGGTACTACGGCAACTTGGCCATCTACATCGCCAACTACGCCAAGGGCGCATACGAGGACTTCGATGGCGAGCCCGACGTGCTGGTCGACGCGGTTGACCTCACCACCGTCCACAAGGCCAAGGGGCTGGAATGGCGTGTGGTGTTCGTGCCGTCGCTGACCAAGAACCGTTTCCCCTCCTCCAGAACAGGCCGCCCTCAGGACTGGCTGGTCCCGCGGTACCTGTTCAACCCGGCACGGTACGAGGGCTCCGACGCCGATGAACGGCGCTTGTTCTACGTCGCCATGACCAGGGCGCGCGACTGGCTGTCGCTGTCCCGGCACGAGCGGATCACGAAGAACCGGGTCACCGCCTCGCCGTATCACCTGGAGGTCACCGGCTATGCCGCCGAGCCGCCGCTGCCGCTCCCGCCAGTCGAGCGGATTATCAAGGAAGAGGCAGACGAGCCGATCACGCTGACGTTCAGCGAGCTGGCCGCCTACCGTTCCTGCGGCTTCGCCTACCGTCTTCGCAACCTGCTCGGCTTCCAGCCCTTCCTGGCGCCGGAACTGGGTTACGGCAAAGCCGTCCACCACATCCTCCGGGCGATCGCGGAATACACGCTCCAACATGGGCGCCCTCCGGACTACCAGGAAGTGTGGCGGATGCTCGACGAAGGCTTCTTCCTGCCCGCCGCCAGCAAGCCCGCCCATCACCTGCTGAAGGAATCGGCTCGCCAGCTCCTGTCGTCGTACATGACCGAGTACGACGACGACCTGTGGCGCGTCTGGGAGACCGAGCGGCCGTTCGAGCTCCACCTGCCCACTGCGATCATCACCGGAAGAGCCGACGTCATCCTGGACAAGGAAGGCGGAGAAGTCGAGTCCCTGGCCATCGTGGACTACAAGACATCCACCGATCCGGAGGTCCGCGACGACTACGCGCTCCAGCTGGCCGTCTACACCGACGCCGGCCGCCGGGAAGGCCTCAATGTCCGCGGAGCCTACATCCACGACCTCAAGGCCGCAGACCGTGACCCTGTCGACGTCTCACCCGAAGCCATCGCGGCCAGCGAGCAGATCGTCGAGGATGCCGTGCGCAGCCTGCGCGACCGGGACTTCCGCGCCCGCCCAGGCCACCCGTGCCGCCGCTGCGATGTCCGCAGACTATGTAAGTGGGACCCACGGCGCTGACACACTCAGCCCCCGCCATGCGTCATGGCCTGCGCCCCCGCGCGCAGGCTCAGGCCGTAGGACCACTGCCCGTTCGGGATAATTGAAATTCTTGGCGACGCCGGACTGGGTGAGGTTGGCGCTGGTGACCAGCAGGACGCGCCGGTCGGCGACGGCGAGCTTGGCGTGCATCTTCGCGCCCGGCCCGCTCCACACCGTTTCGACGGTGACCTCCCCGGCACGCTGCGCGTACCCGGCCGCCAGACCGGTGAGGTAGGCAAGGCCCGCCGACCGGTCCACCTCGGCGAGCGCGTCGAGCAGCGTTTCGGCGCTCGGCGTCGCGCGGAGGATCGCCTCGCGGGGCCATGTGTCACAGGCATGGCCGGCAACCGTGCGCAGGGCCGAGGGGCCGAGCCGCCGGAGCAGGCCGGCGCCGGCGTTCTCCAGCGCGTCCCAGGTCATGACGGGATCAGGCAGGGGAACTGGTCGTCGATGGGGACGATGAAGCGCCGGTCGAGGAACCGGTTGCCCCGCTCGCACGTGGTCTCGGAGACGAACAGGCAGGCGTGGCAGGCGGCGCCGTGCAGGAAGTCGGCGGGGGGCTTCGGCAGGCGTTCGGCGCACAGCGGGTCCGAGGAGCACCGGCGTGCCTCGCGCAGCGCCCGCTGCGCGATGCTGGTCAGCGGTTCGGGCTCGGCCAGCGACACCAGGCCGCCCAGGGTGCCCTCGGCGTCGGGAACGGCCGTGTAGATCAGGATGCCGCCCCGGCCCGGGCCCGGGTAGATCCGTTCCGAGAGGCTGGCGGAGCTGTAGCCGCACTCCAGCGCGATAGTCCTGATCAGCAGGTGGGACAGGGTGTGCAGCGCGATGTACCGGGCCTGCGGCCAGCCGTACAGCGGGTCGAAGTCGGCTGCGAGCCGGTCGGAGTAGCGGTTGATCCGGAACCGCTTGTACGCCTCCATGTGCCCGCGCACCACATCCGAGTCGCGGACACGGGCCTCCCAGGCAGCCATCAGGACTGGGTCGATGCGCACGAAGATCCCCTCGCCGCGTACCTCGCTGGCGGGCACCCACGTCGGGCGGTCGCGGGCCAGCGGCGCGCGCGTCACCAGGTCGGGGTCTTCCGGGTCCGGCGCGTCCAGCCGGGTGAAGCCGGTCAGGGCGCGGAGCATCCCGGCGGGGGACTGAATCCGCTCGGACAGGCCGCGCGGACGGCCGTGCCTGCGCACCCTGGTGGTCACGTCGTCGTCGAGGTACCGGCGCATCCCGGCCAGTTCCCTGGTGGCGTTGAAGTAGCCGACCACGGTCATGTACGGATCGGCCGCCGCGCCGTAGGCATCGAATAGGGACTGCCCCGCGATCAGCAGGATCTCCGTCAGCCGGATCTCGGCCGACTTCAGCCGCACGCCGTGGGCGCAGACGCCGAGGTAGCGCCGCCCCGGCGTCCGCGGGGTCACCGGCACTTGCCGGGAGAAGAACGTGTCGGCGATGTCGAGGACGGACGGCGGGAACACCGCGAGGCCCCGGGCGAAGACCCCGCGCACCTGCGCGCGTGCCCGCTTGGTGGTCGCGGTGGATGCGACGATCTTGGGACCGGTCAGCACGTCGCCCACGCGCCAGAGGCACAGTTCGTCGACGGCCGCCTCGAACAGCCCGACGGTCGTCCCGAGCGCGCCCGAGATCAGGTGCAGCTCGTCCGTATGTCGGGCATGGTCAGCGGGATGCGCTGGGAGGCTCCGTCGCCGAACCGCACATGCCTCACGTAGCGCGCCGGCTCCCGGCTCCAGCTGCGGCGAAGGTTGCCCGCGTCGTCCGGCACCTCGGCCTTGCCGTACCGGCCCCAGGACGCGGTGACCGTGAGCGTGTCCACGCCGGACGCCACCGCGCACGACAACCCCATCGAGGATGCCCACATCCGCCCCGCGTTCTGCATGGTCAGCAGGTCGGGCAGTTCCCCGTCGGCGCCGTCCCCGCCGGCCGAGATCTCGGTGTCCACCGCGTCCCCGGCCGCCTCCGCCCCGGACCTCGGGTCGTGCCGCGGCCCGAGCCGTCCCACCAGGTACCTCTCTCCCGGACCCGCCGAACGCGGCGGCAGCACCTCCGTCTCCCCGTCCCACGGCCCCGGCAGGTCCCGCCCGATCAGCCCGGCCAGTTCCTCCCGCACCTTGTAGGAGGAAACGTCCGCGAACTCCTGCGCCTCATTAAGCGGCGACGGCTCCCCGCCCTGGGCCACTTCGGTCATCGCCCGCCCCCTCCGCCGCTACCCGCGCGTTCCGGTCACCGCACCCACAGTAACGACATCCCGCGACATCCGGGCTTCAATGAAATTCCATTGATACCGAACGGGCAGTGATGACACCTGGCGAAATCCGCAGCCCGCCACCTGCCTGAGTCAGAAAGGGCTCATCTCATCAACGACCCGGACGGCGAGGTCAATCATGTCGTCGATCTTGGGGATGTCCCGGACGGCGCCTTCGCTAGTGAGGAGCGGAGCGTCGCGGGGCGGATACTCCGTCTTGTTGCGCTGCCGACGGAGGCGGTCGAACGGCCGAAGTACCTGACCCATGGGCGGATCCAGCTGCGCCGAGACTGCCTCAAGTGCAGCGATATGCCCGCCGCGGCTCGTCGGCCGGAGTCCCTGGTTCTCCAGAATGGCCCACAACGCCTTCCTGGCCGCGTCGTATAGGAGCTGGAAGGCGCCTTCCGGGTCGCCCTCGACGATCAGCCGGCCGGATGCGACGTGCCTGCGTGCCTGGACAAGCAGCCCGGCCGCATGTTCAGCGCTGGGCGAGACGCGCTCAAGCTCCCCCGCGACCAGCATGGCCTCGATATTGCCTCGTCCCTGTTCCCATCTCATGCCGAGAGCTCCAGCCGGACCAGGGGCCGGGATCGCACCGATGCCAGGAACGGATCGCCGGCGGCTTCGCGCCACAGTCGTGTGGCTACCCGGTGGATATTGACGTCCCTCCCGAGCACGCGCTCGGCGGCACGGGCGGCGTCGTACAGGTCGTCGTCGTCAGCGTCGCCTATTACCAGCACGTCCACGTCTCGCGGCACATCACCGCCCTGCCCGCGGTACCGTGCCGCCCACGAACCGTACACATACGCTTCCTCGATCCCGGAGACGTCGGCGAGAAGCTCTCCCAGGACCGCGACGGGCCCGTAGGTCACCGCCAGCAACTCGGCCAGCGGCCCGGCTACCACGTTGTCGGTCCTGGCCCGGATGAACCGCAGGTTCCCCTGTCGTCGCTCGCTGAGCAGCCCGGCCGTCATGAGATGATCCGCTTCCCGCATCACGGTGGCGCGGGACACGCCGAAGCGGCGGGCCAGGTCAGTCAGGGAGAACTCGCCGTCCGGATGCAGGAACAACCACGCCAGCAGCTCACCCTGGAAGGCCGAGCGCAGGATAGGCAGCAACACTGGCGGAGCTTGTTTCATAATCTGAAACATAGCGCACAGGTTATGAAAATAACAACGGCAGGCCGACGGCGACTGTTCTAGCTGTTCCTTAGCCGTCAAAGATCTAGGTTAACCACCACTTCGTGCCTGCTGTTGTCCTGGACGTGTACGAAGTACCGGCCTGGGCGATGTGCTCGCAAGCCAGCCGGAACGGCGGCAGCGATAGCGGCGTAGCATCGCGCGCATGCCTGATTCGATCTTCCTGGTTGGCGACGACGGCTCGTTGACTGAGGCGGCTGGCGCGCGCTTCGATGCGGAGGCCGACCTGCAAGAGCTGCTGGCCGCTCACCCGGACCTGCTGCCAGGAGCGCAGGTCAACCAGGACAGCCCGCGCCGCTGGCTGCTGGTCAAGCGGGAGGCCGGCGTCCCGGATCATGAAGGCGGCGGGGGCTGGTGGTCGATCGACCATCTTGTCGTCGACCAGGACGCGGTGCCGACGTTCATCGAAGTAAAGCGAGCCAGCGATACCCGGTCCCGCCGCGAGGTCGTCGCGCAAATGCTGGATTACGCCGCCAACGGCTCGGTGTTCTGGACACCCGGACAGCTGCGCGGCTGGTTCGAAGACGATGATCGCGATGGCGCAGCCGAGCGGCTGGCGGCTTTCCTGGAACCCTCCGATGACGACCCTGACACCTCGGCTGACGCCTTCTGGCAAGCCGTCGGCAGCAACCTGAGAGATGGGCGCATCCGGCTGATCTTCGTCGCCGATGAGATACCTGCCACGCTGCAGCGGCTGGTGGAATTCCTCAACGAGCAGATGCCGCGGGTGGAAGTACTGGCGGTCGAGATCCGCCAGTACCGCGCCGACGGCCGCAGATCCGGCGCGCTGGTCCCGCGGCTGATCGGGCAGACCTCCCGCGCCCAGGCGGCCAAGGAACGGCCTGCGACGCCGGGACGCCGCGCGGCACCCTGGACGGCCACGGAGGTACTGGAATCGATTGCCAGGGCAGGCGCGGACGCGGCCGTGGCCCAGACCGTCATCAGCTGGGCAACGGCGCATCCGCACGTCCAGATCACCGGCGGTACCGGCCTCAGTTACCCCTCCACTACGATGTCCGCCGACTCCGGCCGCAGCCGCTCACGGTTCCCCGGCGTGCTGTCGTTGTATGGCAGTCCGGGCGGGGAACAGCCCGTCCTGGAGATCCGGGTCAAGCGGATGTGCCGGACGCCGCCGTACAACCGCGCTGAAACCCGCGCCCGCCTGATCACGGATATGCGCGCCCTGCGCATCCCGCGCCTTGACGCCGAACCCGCCCTGGCCGGCAAAAGGCCGAACATTCCCTTTGCCGAGCTGACAGGCGGGCGCGTCGAGCACCTGCTGGCCCTGGTCGACCGCTGGATCGATGACATCCGGATGCACGCCGCCGAACCCGAGACCGCTGACGAAGCCCCGGATCAGATCGAAGGCGGGGTTCGGTAACCGCAAGGGCCGACTACCGCTCGTGGCGGGCGTCTCAGGAGTTCGCTGTCATGTAGCTGATCACGGTGTCCGCGTCGCTGCTCTCAGCGTAGAGGTCGGAGTCGGGGTCGTCTTCGGCGACGCGCCACACGCCCCAGCGCTTGTCCCAGAAGGCGGACCAGTGCGGGTGGTCCTGGAGGAAGCGGGCGATCCGCGCGGCTTCCTCGGCAGGGGGCAAGATGGTCATGCCTTTGGAACAGGATCGGCCCGGATGCCCACCGGTTGCCGGCCCGGGGCCGCCTTTCCCGAAGGGATGCCGAATGGTGCCGAACGATGCCGATCGCGCCGGGACGCCCGCGGGCGTGTTCGGCGCCGAGCTCCGCTATTACCGGTCCCAGGCCGGCCTGTCGCAAAAGGACCTGGCGTCCCGGGCGACTGTCTCGCACGACGTGATCAGCAAGATCGAAACGGGAGACCGGCCGCCCGCCGAGGATTTCCCGCCCCGCCTCGACGCGATACCCGAATTGGACACCCGGGGGGAACTGACCCGGCTG
>JBOHCG010000134.1:0-14375 GCA_050698735.1 Streptosporangiaceae bacterium
TGCCCGGCGGCCCAGGCGACAGCTCTGGTCACGAACGCCCTGTTCTCCCGCACCAGGTCCCGCAGCGGCGGGTAGATGCCCAGCAGGAAGTCCGCCTCGGCCCGGTCGGCGGGAAAGTTGTCCTTGCCGCCAAGCCAGTAGTTGTAGACCCGCGCCATGTTCGGCACGGTGGTATCGAACCCGGACGTCATAGCCGCGAGCACCGCCCCGGTGTCCCGCAGCACGACGGCCCGGGCCGTGGCCGCAGCCGCCGCCACACCCGCCTGAACCGCAGGACCGCCAGCCGCAGCGGCGCGAAGCTGCCGCGCCGCACCGAGCAGGCCCGCCAGCCGGCGCACACGGCTTTCAGCCGCCCGCAGGCCGGGCACCCTGCTTGCCAGCCCACGTGGTGATCGTGTCCCCGGTGGCATGGCCTGTCGGGGGACGGGTCGCGCGTGCCGCAGATCTGGCAGGTAACGGCGTGGCGGCCCGCAGATCCGGGCGGGGAACTGGGTGCGTTCATCAGGACTGCAGGGAGGTGCGTTCGCGGGGGATCTGGAAGAACGGCGAGCGCAGGGCGAACCGCGCGACCAGCATCAAGACCACGCCGATCCCGATGATGGCGGCCACCGGCAACATCCTGGGTCACGCCGATCGCATCAGGCTCCAGCCGGGCCGCGATGGCCGGAACCGGTACGGCATGCGGCGGAACGGGCGCAGGCCGGTACGTCACTGTGGTCTCCTGTCCGATGTCGGGGCCGCCGCCCGGGCAGATTCCGGGCAGCGGAAAACAGCACGGGTCGTGCGCTGGCTCCGGCGCGGCGCCGGGTGACAAGGCGGGCTGACGGGCACCTGCCCGGCCGCGGTGCGGTGGCGTGCCCCTAGCGGAGGGGTTTCCCCGGCACGCCACCGGGCCTGCCTATCCGCTCACTGCAGTGCCTGCCAGTGCGCCCGGATCTGCTGGTCCAGCCCGTCCGGCGTGCTGCCCGTGAGCACCTCGCCGGAGCTGCTGATTGCGCTCCACAAGCTGCCGTCCAGGACGCAGAAGGCGTGGTAGCCGCCATAAGCCCACGCCAGCTCCAGCTCGGCCAGGGCAGCGTCCTCATCTACCTCGAACACGCGGCGTCTGCCCGGGACAGCACCTGCCTGAGCCTCGCCGGCCATGGCCGCTCCTCCTATCGCTTGTCACCGTCGTGTGGCGTGCGGGGTTATCCCTGTCAGCACGACCGTAAGGACGGGATACAGGTGAAAGCCAGGAACTTGCAGAAATTTGCAGATTGACAGCCGTGACGCGGAAGACGAAGATGACGCCCAGAGCAAGCTCCGGCAAGTCCGGAAAGGAGAGGTGGAACATGGAACTGACCTTCGTCGCAAAGGACCCTGACTCGGTGCCTGACGGCTCTCCAGCCTTGTACCGCACGGACCGCAAGTCGTGGATCGTGCAAGGCTGGGCAGTCACCGACCCTGGCGCGCTGGCTGCCCTGAACCTCCCGGAGGGCGAGACATGCGTTGAGATCCCCGACCGCCTGATCCGGTACTTCCAGACCCGGACCTGATGCGCGCTTCCAGCCTTGATGAACTGCGCCAGCTCTGCCGCGGCATCCAGAAGTCGTTCGTGCACCTGGAAACACGTGACTCCTACGGCACCGAGACTGAACTTCCGCACCTGGCCAGATGGCGCCGCGGCGAGCCCGACGACTACGCCTGGCTGCAACGGTGGCTGGAGATGCTCCGCGAGCACCGCACCGCAGGCCGCACCTGCCGACGCGCCCGGGTGGTATCCGAACCGCTGAGCGAGTACCAGCAGTGGGTGCTCAGCTCCGCTTCCCTGTTCACCGACGCAGGCGAGGACATCCGCTACGTGCCGCGTCCCCGGCTGACCGGGACACCGCTGCCGGGCAGCGGGGACTTCTACGTCTTCGACGACACCCTGGTCATGTTCCTGCACTACGCCGGGAACGGCACGAACACCGCATTCCAGATCACTGACGAGCCGCACGCCGCACGTGCCTGCCAGGACGCATTCGACAGCGTCTGGCAGATAGCCACCCCGCTTCGTGAGTACCGGCCCGCGTAGCCCGGCAACCCAGGCCCGCAGGGAACTCGGCCTGCGGCTCCGCCAGATCCGCAAGACCGCAGGGCTGACCGGCCAGATGCTCGCCGACGCGACCGGTCAGCACTTCACCCGGATCAGCCGGATCGAGAACGGAACCCAGCCGCCGACCGAGCGCAACATCCGGGACTGGTGCACCGCCTGCGGCGCCGAGGATCAGATCCCCGATCTCATCGCCACCGCCCAGGTGGCCGAGTCCGCCTATCTGGACTGGGTCAGGCAGTCCCGGGCCGGCTTGAAACATCTCGGCACCTTGCATTCCATCGCCACGTACCGCCGCACCGCCAGCTTCCGCATTCACGAGCCGATCGTGCTGCCCGGAATCTTCCAGACCGAGGCCTACATCCGGCGAATGCTCGCCTACTGGTACGCCTTCCTCGACGCCCCGGACGACACCAATGCCACGGTGACCATGAAAGCCGAGCGCACCGCCATTGCGCTCAACCCGGCCAAGCGCATCGACGTCATCCTCGGCGAGCAAGCCCTGCATACCAGGTACGGCAGCCCGGCCGAGCACGCCGGCCAGCTCAGCCACGTCCTGTCGCTGATGCGGCTGCCCTTCGTATCAGTCGCCGTCATCCCGGCTAGCATCCAGCGGCGCGCGATCGCCACCATCGGATTCTGGATCTTCGACGAAAACGCCGTCGCGCTCGAAACCCCCACTGCGGCAATCAAGATCACCCGGCCAAACGAGATAGCCCAGTACGCCGCCATGTTCGACCACCTCCACCAGGAGGCCGTGCACGGTCGTCAAGCCCGTCAGCTGATAGCCGCCATCCTGGCCCGGCTGTGAACACGCAAGAACCAAGCCTGGACCATTGGTGCGGTCAATGGCCGCAGCGCTCGTCTTCGGCGGTCAGCGTGGAGTCAGCTAAGCGCGACTGGCTACCGGGCCCACCTGGCTGCCGACCCGCAGACCGGGATCATCACCGGTGAGAAGCTGACCAGGGCCGCCGGGACGGAGAACTCCGACCCGGCCGTCGCGGAGGAGTTCCTGGCCGCCGAGGCCGCCGCGGGCGACGGCGTGGCGGGCGCTCCCGGTTCGGCTGGCGCGGGCGGGCCAGCTGACGGTGCCGCCGCAGGCCCGGATCTGAGCTGGTACGGCGACTCGGCCTACGGGACCGGCGACCTGCGCGGCGCGATCGCCGGCGCCGGCCATCAGGCGGTGATCAAGCCCAAGCCGCTGCAGGCCCCGGTCACAGGCGGGTTCACCGTCGATGACTTCACCGTGAGCCAGGAGCAGGGCACGGTCACCTGCCCGGCCGGGCACACCGTTGCGCTCAGCCGGACCCGGGCCGCCACCTTCGGCGTCTTGTGCCGGGACTGCCCGCTGCGCGCCCGGTGCACCACCTGCAAGACCGGCCGCAAGCTGGTCCTGCACGAGCGTGATGACCTGCTCCGCGCCGCCCGCCGTGACCGGGCCGCCAGCAGCGGGCTGCGCAAGGACTACAGGACACACCGCCCGAACGTCGAACGCGCCATCGCCCAGGTCGCCACCTTCCGGGGGCGCCGGCTCAAGCTCCGCTACCGCGGGACGGCCAGGAATAACGCCTGGCTCAAACGCCGCGCCGCCGCGCTGAACCTGCGCAACCTGCCCGGGAAGGGCCTGGCCCGCCGCGGCGGCGCCTGGGCGCTGGCCACCTGACCAAGGCGCCCAGCCCGCCCGGCTGGGTCCCCGCAAAGGGATCCGGCCCGCAACTGGCCGCGGGCCGGGCGCGGCACACTACGGGCTGGATCTCAGCGCAGACGGACAGCTGACCGCAGGGCTTCGCCAGGAGCGGAGACCGGCTACGCAGGTAAGTCCCAGGAGCTGACCTTTTTCAGCACGCTCCTAGCCCGACTTTCCGATGATCATGCTGCCCGGCAGGGTGTTTCGCCTGGCAGGCAGGGGTTTTCGGGGCTGCTGGCGCCTATGACCTAACACGCGGCGCGTGGCGGTTCAGCTGGAAGATCTGGATCAGCTTGTCCTGGGCAGCGGTGGTCTCGGTGAGCATCCGGCGGGCTTTGGGCCTGCCTCGTTCGGTGGGGTAGATCAGGACGGTCTCGGCGATGCTGGCAAGCTCGCGCAGCAGCTCGCGGACTGACATGCGCAGCCCGGCGCGCTCGGCTTGCAGGCGCATCAGGTGGGCGATCTGCAGGGCCAGGACGCAGGTGAAGGTGTGGATGCGGATGTTGTGCTCGGTCCAGTGGAACATCGGGGAGAACGACACGGCGCGGCGGTCTTTCATCTGCCGGAAGGAGAACTCTGCCTCGGCCTGGGACCGGTAGCCGGCGATCACCTCGGCGGGAGGCCAGTCGTCATGGTCGGTGATCAGCACGTGCTTGCCGAAGATCTCCTCTTCCAGCGCGGCGCGCCCGGCGGCGTCGATCGACCAGGACAGCCGCAGGTCGCGGGGTTTCTCGCCGGCCAGCTCCCAGGAGATGACGCGCCGCACCCAGGCGTCATGGGTGATCCTCTCGATCTCGGCTTCGACCTTGTCCCGGGGGCGGCGGGTCTTTCCGCGGGCGAGGGTGGCGGCCAGCTCGTCCAGCTTCTTGCCGGCCTTGGCCAAGGTGGTGCCCGCAAAGCCGCGGGCCTGGTGCTCGTGCAGCTCCGGGGAATGGGTCAAGATCACCCGCCGCTCGGTGCCGTAGACGACGCGGCGGGTGTCTGCGGCGGTCAGGCCGCCGAACCGGTCCGCGTCGACGACGGAGCGGGCGCTGGCGGGCAGGGCGAGCAGGTCGCGGCAGTCACTGGCCGGCACCGACCCCACATAGTGCAGGTTCGTGCCCGCCAGCAGCGCGAAGCTGGCTTCGGAGTTCTGCCCGGCGTCGAACACGACGGTCATCTCGGTGCCCTGCTGCCCGGCCGCCGCGGCCAGGGCGGCGTGCCGGGCGGCCAGGGCGGCGATCATGTCCGGGAACTGGGTGACGTCCGGCTTGCTGCCGGGGTAGGCGTGGCTCAGCAGCGGGACGCCGCCGTCGCGGGTGACCACCAGCCCCAGCCCGGCCAGCCGCAGGTCGGCCCGCTTCTGCTTGGCCTTGCCCCGCTGCGCGATCGGCGCCTTGCCGTTGCCGGTATCGATGAAGGTCGCGAAATTCGTCATGTCCAGGGCGACCGAGCCGGTGTCCAGCCCGAACCGGGCGCACGCCGCCAGCGCCAGCTTCTCCTCGACCTGCGCCAGGCCTTCCAGGGGCACCGCGTGCATCGCGTCCCAGAACCGGCGGTGATCCAGCGCCGCGGCCGGGATCTTGGTGAACCGGTCCGCCGCCGTGGTCCGCCACCAGTCCGCGAACCCCCGCTTGGAGCAGGGATCCACCACCCGGTTCAGCGCCGCCAGCGCGAGGTAGGTGCCCGGCGACAGCGGCAGCCCGGACGGCCCGGGCCCGGTCACCTCGTCGATCACCGCGGCCACGCCCAGATCAGCGAGCAGCCCCCACGCCGCGGCGACCGCCCCGAAGTCCAGGTGCCGGGTCCGCTCGGGCAGCATCGCCTGCTCGCGGGCGTCCAGCAGCGCCTCCACCTCCGCCGCGCTGCCCAGGTACCGCTCGGAGACCAGCTTCGGCTTGCCGTCCACCCAGCCCATCTCGCGCAGGTACCAGTACGGCCGGCCGCTGATCACCTTCTTGTACAGACTCGCCATAATTTAGGTCATAGGCTAAATCAGAGGCGAAGTCAAGCGCCGGAGCGGCATGTCATCAGGAAAAACAGGTCAGCCCGGGCCGCAGCCAGGAGCCAGGAGACCATGATCACCGGAAACTCGGGCTAGCGGAGGGGTTCCCTGGCACGCCACCGGGCCTGCCTATCCGCTCACTGCATCGCCTGCCAGTGCGCCGGTATCTCCCGCTCCAGCTCGCCGCGGTAGCCCCGGCCAGCACGTTCCCGGCGCCGCTGATCGCCGGCCAGTGCCGCGGTCGAGGCTTAAACCGTGGTAGCCGCCGGCAGCCCAGCCTGTTTCCAGTTCGGCGAGCGCGGCAGACATCTATGATCCGTCCGGCATGCCGACCGCCCCGCCCACCCGGATAGGTCCGGCGGGGCGCCGGCCCGCTCTGCCAAGAGCCAGGCTAGTCTGCCGCGGGACCATCGATGCGTTCTTGCTGCTCGGCGTCCACTTCTGCCCAGGACGGGTGGTTGCGGTCCAGGACTATCGGCCGTTCACCGAATCGGCTCTCCTCATCCTCATCCTCGCAGTCGCCATGACGATCTGATGTGAGCGGCCCGTACTCGTGCCTGATGATCTCTTCGGCCTGGAGGCGGCGGCGGTCAGCCGTCCCGCCTTGGCCAGGTATCCCCCGCCGGGCCTGTCGTCGCCGGCCAGGTCGTCGGCCAGGTCGTCGGCCTGCCGGGCGATCGCGGCCCAGAAGGCATCGGGGTCTTCGATCTCGGCGTACCACGGCGGCCCGAACCAGGGCCAGAGCAACTGGCACCACCACGGCGTCTCGTCGTAGCTGTTCATGCGTCACGCCACCTCCTTCTCGGGCATATGACCGTTGCTTTCGACGGTGACCTGGGTGACGAGGTGGCCCACCCTGCGCCGGGACAGGCCGAACCGTTCGGCCATGGCCCGCTGGCTCAGCGGCGCACCCGCCGCGACCGACGTCGCGTAGGCCGCCCGTACCGCCTGCTCCACATCACCCGGCACCTCTGGCACGGCTGGGCCGCTCGTGACCGCGCCTGGCACGCGGGAGCGTCTCACCTGCTGCGTGGCGATCTCGACCGTGCCGATGAACGCGACGGCGGGCCAGGCCGAGATCAGCGCGCCGAGCAGCCCGTATCCGGCTCCGTAGGCGATGTTCGCGCCGATGGTGGCGGCGATGCCGAGCCACAGCATGTACCGGGCCAGCCCTGGCGCGTTCCGGCCGTTGCGGGCCTCGTGCAGCAGCACGAGCGAGGCAGCCAGGATCAGTCCGTCCACGCTCAGCGGGAGCAGCCGGGCCGCGGTGCCGTCCTGGCCGTGTGCCCGGCCCAGGCCGTAGATGTGGGAGTAAGAGACGACCGCCGCGAAGGCGGCCACGGCGCAGACCACGGCCGCCGTCGCGAAGCGGATCACCCGGTCCCCGGTCACCGGGCCGCCCCGCGCCTCGTCGAGGAGGTTGCACTGCTGGATGCGGTGCGCGGCCGGATCTCCGAGCTGTCCCGGAAGCAGCAGGGATAGTAGCGGTTACGGCTGGCGGTCCCGCGCGGTGCCCGCCGGCCGTCGCGCAGGACCGCCAGGTTGCGGACCTCTATGCAGACATACCATTCGTCCGGGCCGCACTGCTCTACGATGGAACCCGGCAGCCACGGCCAGGTGTCCCGGCCGGCCTGCTCTTCCTGCTTCGAGCGGGGGTAGCGGACTTCGACCGGGCTCTCATCAGGGAACTTGCCGTCGTTGTCCTTGTCCTCGTACATGCCGGCTCCTTCTGGGAGCCAGGCGGACAATGTGTGTCATTATCGTTGGCACCGGGGGTAGGGGTTGCATTGGCATATATGCTCGCTGGCCTGGGGAGACCGCGGGATGTCCCTTACGGCAGGCGACTGCCGTCCCGGAACTAAGCGATGTCGCAAAGCATGGTCACTCGGTCCAAGACACCGGCCTGTAGCCAGCTTCGGAAGCAACCCGGGGGCGGTTGGGTGCCTCGCCGCCGGCTGCCGGGTCACCAGCGCGGGCGCCGCCATCCAACAGGTGCCCGGTGATCTGCCAGACTGGGGATATGGATGAAGGCAGGGCAGCAGAGGTGATGGCGGAGTCCACTGCCGTGCTCAGGAGCGCCGGGGCGCGGTTCGCCTACCTGCATGGCAGTCGCGCCTCTGGGCAGTACCACCCGAATTCGGACATCGACATCGCGGCGTACTTCGGCGGCCAGCCGCCCAACTCGTTCGACATACTGATGCCGCCTGGTGTGGATCTCCTGGTACTCGACCATGCACCGCTGGAACTGGCCGGGCGTGTGGCGGCACGTGGCAGGCTGCTCTTCGATGATGATCCCGTCAGCCGGGTCCGGTGGGAGGCTGCCACCAGGAAGATTTACTTCGACGAACTCCCGCGCATTACCCGCGCGCACCGGGAGTTCGCGGCCAGTGTCGCCGGCAGACGTGGGTAGCCCGTGGTAGACGAAGCTCGCGTCCTGCGGCTGCTCCGGAGCATCGCCGACGACACTGCCGTCCTCCGGCAGGAAGCCGGGGCCAGCCAGGAACGCCGTCAGGATCCCATCTGGCTGCGCGGCGTGAAGTACACCTTTGTTACCGCCATTGAGGCGTGCGTAGATGTCGCGCAGCACATCTGCGCGGCAGACGGCTGGGGGCCTCCGGCCGATACGGCGACGCCGTCCGGCTTCTCGGGGACCACGGGGTCCTCACAACCGAACTCGCCGTCTCGATGCGCAAGGCTGTCGGGTTCCGCAATGTACTCGTGCATGACTACATCGAGGTGGATGACTCGATAGTCGCCGAGAGGCTGAAGAGCCTGGGCGACCTTGAGGAATTTGTGCGCCAGGTGGCTGCCTACGTCACCGGCCGGCAGCCCGGGCCCGAGTCGCCGCGCCAGCCACCCGGCTAGCAACTGTCTCGACTTCCGTTCTGCCGATGCCGCGGCAGTCCCGCACCCGCCGTCATGCGGGCAGGAGGTCCACTGCATGAGTCTCGCCGGCCACGCATCTTCCGGGCAACCGGGCGGGTCCCGGCCCGTGATCGCAGGCCGCCTGGCACCTGGTCACCTTCAGTCCGTGCGTGAGCGCTGGTAGCGTGCGTCAGGTGATGATCCGGAATGCGCGGCCCGACGAGTACGCGGTGGTTGGCGAGCTGCGGGTAGCGGCGTACCGGGTGCTCGGGCTGCTGCCCGAGGGGAGCGGATACGCGCAGACGCTGCGGAGTTTCGGGTTCGGCGGCGACTGCGCGGTGCTCGTCGCCGCTGGCGGGGCGGGAAACGGCATCCTCGGGACGATCACGCTTGAGCCGTTCGATCCTGCCAGCGAACTCGCGCGCGACGAAACGGAGGCGGATATCCGGGCGTTCGCGGTCGCCCCGCAGGCGCAGGGACAAGGGGTCGGACAGAAGCTGCTACTCGCTGTCATCGAGCGCGCCGAGGAGCGCGGGGTGCGCCGGGTGCGGCTGTGCACGCAGTCCGCCATGAGGGCCGCACGGCATCTCTACGAAACGACCGGCTTCTCGAGAACCCCGGATCTCGACTTCGAGCCCGTCCCCGGCCTCACCCTGCAGGCATACGAACTCGCCCTGCCGCTGGCAAAGGAACCGGGCGGACAACCTGTGTCATTATCGCTTGCACTGCGGGCAGTGAGGTCATCCGCATCGGTCTTGAGCTGTCACACCCCCGATGCACGCGGTGTCTGCGGTTGTCGGCTCAGGCTAGTTCGCTGCCGAGCGCTGCGAGTGCCTCGTCGATGCGCAGGTACATCCGGCCGTCCGTGTCTCCCTCGACGGGCCGGAAGCCGAAAGCGGCGTAGAAGGACCGGGCATTCTCGTCGACTGGATCGACAGCAATAAATCGTGCCGCGGCGTGCTGGCCAGCCGTGGCCGCCCGTTCGATCGCCTCGATCAACAGATCCCGGCCTAGCCCCTGGCTCTGACGGCTGTGAGTTACTGCGAGACGGGCGAGCAGGACCATCCCTATGTCATACCGGGGAAGACCTCGCCCGTAGCGGGCCGGCAGCGCCTCCCGGCGCACGCCTCCCATGGTCAGCGAGTAATAACCAGCCACCTGGCCTGCGTCGTCGACGAGCACGAAGGTGCGTGACAGATTCCGACGCTGATTGTCGAGCGCGTACGCGCGCAGCCAGTCATCCAGTTCCTTTACGCCGCATTGGAAGGTGCCGAGGTCGTGGTGGTCTGCTAGCCGCTCGACGCGCACTTACCCGGCTCGCTTCAGCCGCCGGGCACGGCGCGCCTGCGCAGCGAGCTTCTCGGAGGGCTGCGGGGGAGCGTCGAGGGCGTCCAGGAACGCCTGATAACTTGCGTCTGCTAGCCGGATTGTGCGGTGTGTCTCAACGAGCTCGGCGGCGTCTGACAGCGCACGACCGAGGAGGAACTCCGAGACCGGTACCCCTGCCAGGCCGGCAGCCTCTGCGAGCAGGTCGTCATCGGCCTCCGAGATCCGCACCTCGCGCCGCTTGTCTTTAACACTCATCGCGCTCCTTCCGTCCGTACGATTGTACGGTCAAGACTTCCCGGTTGCAACCTCGATCCCTGCCCTCAGCAGTTGCCCACAGACGTGACGCCCAGCCAGTTCCGTCGGCCACAACTGGTAAGCCGCCCCGTTGTGGCTGGTCAAGGTGACCGAGCGGAGCTTACTGCGGCACTCCTTCGTTCTACCGCGCAGGCCTGCCGGCTACGCGGCTGCACCCGCCATTGAAGTGACGCCGCCGTCGTAAAAGACGCGGCCCACGAGGAGCCGAGCGGTAGACGTCGGCCAGCATCCCTTCCGGCAGGCATCCTGATTGGCGCGCCGCAAGGATGGGCCGCGCCGTCGATCCGTGCGGTCACCCGGCGTGCTGATGTTCGCCGCCGATGCGGGCCGTGACGTCGCCCAGCAGGCTGTGGCCGTGGATGCGGATCACGCGATCGCGGTGCCCCTCGGGCACGGCGGGCACGTCGTTGCGCAGGTCGCCCTTCAGGACCCCGCCGGACATCTCCACGTGGGTGCCCTCTGCGACGAGCACGTCGACATCACGGAATATCGCGTAGGCGTCGATGTCGATCTCAGCGGGAACGCTCTTGGCCTGCGATAGGTCGATGGTCACGTCCCCCAGGATCGCGACGCTGATCAGCTCGTCCTCGACGTCCCACGCCTGGGCTCGCCTGCCGCGCCGGCCGCCTTCGATGACTGGGTCCAGGGCGAGAAGCCACCGGCGGCGCCTGCCGGATGGTGCCCGCTGCCGGCCTTCGGGATGACTGTTCACGATGTCGCCCGCTCTCATGGTCTGGACATCTAGTTGATTGAGTCTATCAGTTAGCTTAGCATGCAGTCATGCCTCCGAGCAGGGATGACGTGCAGTCGATGGTGGTGGCGCTGTTCACGTTGACGTCCGGACTGGAGCGGGCCAGGCGCCAGAAGAAGGCGGCGGGCGCGCTGAGCCTGCTGCAGGTCATCGACGGGCGTGAAGGAATCCGCCCGTCGGAGATCGCCGACCTGCAGCTCGTTCACCCCTCGCTGGTCACCCGCCAGGTCAGGGAGCTGGAGGACGCGGGTTACGTGCAGGTCACCGGGGATCCGGCGGACGGCCGCTCGTGGCTGGTGACACTCACGCCAGCCGGGCGGGACGAGACGCGCCGCCTCCAGCAAGTCGGCCTGGACCGGTTCGCGTTGTTCGTGGCGGACTGGAAGCCGGGTGAGGTGCGGGCGCTCGCCGCGCTGCTGGACAAGCTTAGAACGTCCATGGCTGCCGTCGGCGAGCGCGAGCAGCGCCCTGCCCCGCGGCGCGAGCGGCCCAGGACGCCTGGCCGGCGCCACCGGGCCCGCGGTCACGTGGCAGAGGACCCGGCATGACCGGCCGGCCGGGCTCTGCCGTACACGACGGTAGCCTCGGTTGCCCGCGCGATAGCCGCCTGCTGGCCTGGGGCGTGGTCGGGGTAATAGCACAGGCTGCGTTCATGGCCGGCTGGCTGATCGCCGAGACCTGGCAGGGTCCCGGGTATAGCCCGGTCAAGGACACCATCAGCGACCTTCAGGCCGCGACTGCGTCCCACGTCTGGTTTCCCGTCGCCTGCTTCGCGGCCGGCGGTGTCGGTACTTTCGGCTTCGCGGTATTCGGGCTGCGCCCGGCCCTGGCCGCGGCCGGGCAGGCCGCCCCGTACGCGCCGTGGATGCTGGCCTGCTCCGCCCTGGCGCTGGGCAACTCCTTCCCGCTGATCCCGTGCCGGCTCGCCGACCCCGGATGCACCGCCCACCATCAGCTCGCCAGTCCGGGCGGGCTGACCGACGCGATCATCGCAAGCATCGCCTTCCTCGTCCTGGCCGTCACCCCCTTCCCGCTGTGGCGGCGGCTGAAGGAGCTTCCCCGGTGGCAGCGGCACAAGCCGGTCATGATGACAGCACGCGTCGCCGGACCCGTCTGCTACCTCCTGCTAGGGATCACGTCGAACGCGGGCATCGCGGAAGGGCTCGCGGAGCGGATTCTGGCCACCACATGCGTCCTGTGGATGTGCGCGCTGGCCGTGACGTTGATCTCGGTGTCCCGCCCCGCCCCGGTCAACCTAGCCAGCGCCACCGGATAGGTGAACCGCCCGCAAAGCCAAAATGTGTTGTTGACATGCACAAGGGACTATGGTCGCATTCGCAGATATAGGCGCTGAACTGGTCAAACAGCATCCGGTTGCTACCTGAGCCTGAGGGTTCTGCCGCAGCGCCGGGAATGGCGGCGATGTCACTCGCGCTTAAGATGAGACCCTGCATGGCAGAAGTCTGCTATGGCATCTATACTTCTTCCATGGCGCTGAGCATCAAGAGCGACGATGACCTCGCGGTGCACCTGGAGAACGCCCTCGCCCGGCTGATGCCTGCCGCCATCCGTGCCGAGCTCGGTATCGTCATCCAGGCTCTGGCCGGCCGGGCAAGACGTTGTCGACCGATTCCTCCGTGACGCGAGGATCGACATCGTGCCCGTCGACGCAGACCTGGCCGCCCGGGCGATGAGCGGCTGGCGGCGATATGGCAAAGGGCATCATCCGGCCGGGCTGAATTTCGGTGACTGCTTCACATACGCGCTAGCCGAGCGGACCGGGCACCCCGTATTGTGTGTCGGCGATGACTTCGCCGCGACCGATATTGCTGTGGTGCGCCCCCAGCCCGGCCCTGATCCAGCGTAGCCACGCAGTCCGCGGCAGAGCCTGTCCATGCGCCGGCTGGCCGCACCGGGTTGCCTGGGAGCCAGGCCCGACGAAGTGTGTTGTTATGTCACGCACGGCGGACTGTTCTGGCACTCCTATTTAACTCGTTGAGCTGGGAGAACAGCTTCGGGTTTCGATTGCCGACGACGGATTGGGAACTGACCATGTACCGGCCTTCCTGACAGCGGCCAGACCCAGACCCTAACCTCGTCCTCGGTCCTGCGCGGCGCCGGGCACAAGAAAACCCGGCCCACAAGGAGCCAGGTGGTATATGCGGCAACTATAACGCAGTTCCCGTGTGAAGTCTTCCGCTGGGATGACTGTAGCTGCTACCAGCCAGCTGGACGCCGGTACTGGCCGACTGGGTCGGGCAGTTGATGAGCCTTCAGGTCGCCAGATGCCAGCCTCGCCCACCAGTGCCGGCCCGCACCCGTGCTGGCGGTTCCGCGCAAGTCGCCGGCGAGGTAGTTGCGCGAGGGGTTGATGACGCCGATGGGTACATGCTGGCGCGCCCGCTCGACGGGGAAGCGCAGGTCGCTGTCATTTGAGATGACCAGCGCTCCGTCAACCGCGCCGCCTAGCACATCCAGAAGGAGATGGGCAGCCACGTTGACATCGGAACCCTTCTCCTCCCGGTTCGCGTAGGACACCATGAATACGGCTCCGGTGACTGGGGCGCCCCCTCCGTCCTGGATCATCACGGGCCATGCCGGGCTCACGAGCTGTGGTCGGCCGTGTGGGTCCCTGGTCGCGAGCGGAGCCATCTTGACGCGAGCGACATAGGTTCCGTACTCGATGTGGTCCACACTGCCCGCGGCCATCAATGCCTTCAGGTAGACATCCTGGTCGGCCTGGCCCGACGGGTTGGAAGCGCCGTCAATCCGCGCGGTGCAGTACACGACGCGATCAATCTGAGCGCCCAGCCAGTTAGAGCGCCGTCCGGCAAGATCCGTGGCCAAGGCACGCAAATCAAGCAGCGCCAGCCTGGGGTCCCACGGCCGCACAGACCCCGCGCGCCGTAGTACAGGTTGAAGCCGTCTATGTACACTCCGATACGCACCAGAGAAAACTAGCACTTATCCAGCAGATCCCGTGCTAGCCAGGCTTTAGACCCTGCACGCAGCTATTCCCGCCTGAGCAGGCACAGCCGGCGGCCGTCCTGCCATGGGCGCGGAATCGAACCCGGCAGCCACAGCCACCTCGACCGGTCGCCCCGCTCCTCGTGCTTGCTACGCGGGTAGCGGGACCTCGACCGGGCTCTCGTCAGGGAACCCGCCGTCATTGTCCTCGTCGTGCATGACCTGGCTCCACTTCCGGAGCCAGGTGGACAACCTGTGTGGTTATCGCTTGCGCTGTGGGCTGTCGTCACACGCACATTAGTGTCGGCGATGCTCGCCCGGTCATGTCAGTGGACTCGCGCCACAGTAGGCACCGTCACTGGCAATGGCTTGCGGCTATTCACGGAAAACTTCGCCGCCGCGT
>JBOHCG010000135.1:0-14341 GCA_050698735.1 Streptosporangiaceae bacterium
GGCCGGCCGCCGCGAGGGCCTGCCGGTAGCCGCGCAGCCGGTGCGCGGAGGAGGTGAAGCCCAGGCCCGCCGGGGGCGTTGCGAACGCCATGTCGCCGACGAAGCCGATCTCGCGGTGCCCGAGGCCGATCAGGTGCTCTGCGGCAAGCCGCCCGCCCGCCACGTCGTCGACGACCGTCTGCGGCACGCCGCGGGCGGCCGCCGCGTCCACGCTGGCGAACGCCACCCCGGCCCGGCTGAACTGGGACAGCTGCGTGCGGGACAACGGAAGCGAGATCGCCAGCACGCCATCCGCCCGGTGCGTCGGCAGCAGCGTCTCCAGGTGCCTGTCCCGTTCCAGCGGGGTGTCCACGTTGCAGACGATCGTGTCGTACCCGTGCTCCTGGAGGACCGCGAGCGCGCTGGCCACCCGCACCACCGCCGACGGCCTGGTCATGTGGGCAACCAGCACCGCGACGGTCCGCGGCGTGCCACGGACCAGGGCCGCCGCCGCGTGACTGCGGCGGAACCCGAGCCGTTCGATGGAATCCTGCACGGCGCGAAGGGTGCCCGCCCGCACCTGATCGCTGCCGTTGAGGACCCGCGACACGGTTCCTACGCCTACTCCGGCGTCAGCGGCCACATCGGCGATCGTCACGCGGCGGGCGGCCCGCGCCGCGTGCGATCCCGAGGCCGCCGACGGATGGAAACGTTTCCATGCTGACCGGCGACGTGCATGGCTGCACCTCGTCGATGGACGGCGACTTCAAGCGCTTGGCCGTAAGGAACGCGGCGTGAACCGCGTCAGCACCCGACCCAGGAGGCAGGCATGACCGCGACCTCAGCCCCGTCCGGGCGCGGACCTCTCGGCACGCTGAAGAAACTGTTCTTCCCCGTCGCCCCGACGTACCTGTTCATGATCATCCCGGCGATCGCCCTGTTTACCTTCTTCATCATTTACCCGGCGGTCAACGGGATGTTTTACAGCTTCACCGACTACGTGGGCTACGGGGCGTGGAAGTTCATCGGACTGGCCAACTATCAGGCTGCCTTCAGCGATCCGAACATCCGGGATTCCTACGGGTTCACGCTTCTCTTCGCGATCGTCGGCACCCTGGTCGTCAACATCACGGCAATGCTGCTGGCCCTCGCGTTGAGTTCTCAGATCAAATGGCAGCGAGGATTCCGGACGATCTTCTTCATGCCCATGGTCATCTCCGGCCTGGTCATTTCCTACGTCTTCACCTTCATCATCTCCAACTCCATCCCGATCATCGCGGGGGAGCTCCATTTCACCCCGTTCACCAGCAGCCTGCTGGCCAACCAGCACCTGGCCTGGCTCGGCGTCGTCTTCGTCGCCTCCTGGCAGGCCATCCCAGGGCGCGCTCATCATCTTCCTGGCCGGCCTGGTCGCGATCCCGACGGAGGTCTACGAGGCCGCCTCGATCGACGGGGCGAGCGCGTGGTCGAAGTTCAGGCACATGACGTTCCCGCTGCTCCTCCCGTTCTTCATCATCAACTCGGTGCTGGTGTTCAAGAACTTCCTGAACGTGTACGACATCGTGGTCGGCCTGACAGACGGCGGCCCGGGCACCGCGACCACCAGCGTGGCGCAGACGATCTTCAACGGATTCTTCAACGGTGACTACGCCTACCAGATGGCCGACGCCGTGCTGTTCTTCATCATCACGGTGGTCCTGTCGATTCTGCAGCTAGGCGTGATCCGGCGCCGGGGAGGGCTCATCTAATGGCTACCTCAGTCAGCGAACCCGTCGTCGTCGGCGCGCCGCGCATCGCCACCCGGCGCCGGCGCAGGAACGCAGAGGGCGGCAAGACCAACTGGAGACTGACGATCGTCATCGCGATCTGCTCGCTGACGGTGCTCATCCCGCTGTACTTCGCGATCGCGATGGCGCTGAAGTCACCGGCCCAGACCGGCGCGGGCTCCGGCTTCAATTTCCCCTGGCCGCTGCAATGGGGGAACTTCCGCGCCGCCTGGGACGAGACCGACACCCCGCTGGCGTTCAGCATGAGCCTGGTGATCAGCTTGATCGCCGTGGTCGGGGAGATCCTGGTCAGCTCGCTCGCGGCGTGGTCGATCGTGCGCAACTGGGGCCACTGGCAGTTCCGCGCCACGTTCGTCTACCTGCTGGCCGCGCTGTTCATCCCGTTCCCCGTGGTAGCCCTGCCGCAGGTCAAGCTGACCTCGGCGATCGGTCTCGATAACCCGCTCGGGGTCGCGATCCTGCACATCTGAGCAACGGCATGTCGCTCAGGCCGGACCTGGACCTGGGCCTTCGCCGGGCCAGGGCGGCCACCCTGCTGATGCTGGCGCTGCCCGGCTCCGCCTACCTGTACCAGGGCGAGGAACTGGGCCTGCACGAGGTGGCGGACATTCCCCCCGACCTGGTCCGCGATCCGGTCGGCCCGCTCAGCGTCGGGGAGCAGCAGCGGGATCCGGCCTCCACCCTGGCGCTGTACCGGCAGGCGCTCACCTTGCGGCACCGGCTGCAGGGTGCGGAAACCCTCGAATGGATGCCGGGCAACGGGCAGGTGCTGCACTTCGGCCGCCCCGGCGGCTGGCGGTCGGTCACCAACTTCGGGCCCAGGCCCGTCCCGGTGCCCGGCGGAACCCTGCTGCTGGCCAGCGCGCCCCTCCAGGACGGCCTGCTGCCCGCCGATACCACCGCCTGGATCCTCACCGCTTAGCCGCGCCGCCCCGCGGTCACCCCGTCCGCGCCGCGCGCGTTGATCACCCGGTCCGCGGTGATGCCGAGCTTTTCCGCCCGCACGGTCCCGTTGGCAAGCCAGTCCAGCTGGCCGGGCGCGTGCGCGTCGCTGTCGATGGCGAACACGCAGCCGAGCTCGGCGGCCAGCCGCAGCAGCGGGTCGGGCGGGTCCATCCGCTCGGGCCGGCAGTTGATCTCGACCGCGACGCCGGCCTCGCGGCAGGCGGCGAAGACCGCCCCGGCGTCGAAGACCGACTCGGGCCTGCGACCGCGCCCGCCGCCGAGCAGCCGGCCCGTGCAGTGCCCGAGCACGTCCACGTTCGGGTTGCGGATCGCGGCCAGCATCCTGGCGGTCATCGGCCCGGCGGGCATGCGCAGCTGGGAATGGACGCTCGCGACCACGACGTCCAGCCCGCGGAGCAGGTCCTCGCGCTGGTCGAGCGCGCCGTCCTCGAGGATGTCGACCTCGATCCCGGTCAGGATGCGGAACGGCGCCAGTTGCTCGTTCAGCGCGTCGACGAGCTCCAGCTGAGCACGGAGGCGCTCGGCCGACAGCCCGTTGGCCACGGTCAGCCGCGGTGAATGATCGGTCAGCGCGATCCACTCGCGCCCGAGGTCGCGCGCCGCCTGGGCCATCTCGGCAGGCGGGCTGCCGCCGTCGGACCAGTCCGAGTGACTATGGCAGTCACCGCGCAGCTCCAGGAGCAGGCCGGTGCGCTCCTGCGCCGGCTGATCCGCGAGCAGCCGGGACAGGTAGGCCGGCTGCTCGCCACCGGCGGCCTCCGCGATGACCTGGGCCGTGGTCTCGCCTATCCCGGGCAGCGACTGCAGGGTCCCGTCACGTGCCCGGCGCTCTAGCTCGCCCGCCTGCAGGGCCTCGGCCACCTGCGCGGCGCGGCGGAACGCCCGTACCCGGTACGTCGGCGCGCCGCCGCGCTCCAGCTCGAACGCGATCTGCCGCAACGCCTGTACCGGATCCATCAGACATGGAAAACACTAGATGCGCACGGTGTCAAGGGGACGACTTTCGCACCTAGTAAGGTGAGCTGGTGGTCTCGCCAACGGCCCAGCTCAACGTGACGATCGAGGACGTCGCCCGGGCCGCGGGCGTAGGCAGGCAGACGGTCTCGAACGTGCTCAACAGCAGCGGCCGGGTCGGAGCCGGGTCCTCGAGGCGGTCGCCCAGCTCGGCTACCACCCCAATCACGGCGCACGCAGCCTGCGATCTCGCCGGACCACGCGCCGACAGGCTCGCGACCATCGCGCATAGTCTGGCGCCGAGCCCGACCACGACCGCCGCCGCGCCGCCCGCGGCCGGCGCGGGCTGGCTGCTGCCCAGCAGCCCGAGGAACTCGCGCACCGAAACATCCAGCAGCCCACGTCCCGCCACCCCGCCGGAAGCCGACCCAGCCCCGACGCTCACGCGAGGCCGATCACCTCGCCGTTGGCGTCGATGTCGATACGCTCGGCCGCGGAGTTCGAGGCCAGCCCGGGCATGGTCCGCATCTCGCCGCAGATCGGGTAGATGAACCCGGCCCCCGCCGAGGCGCGCACCTCCCGCACCGGCAGCCGCCAGCCGGTCGGCGCCCCCTTGAGGCCGGGGTCGGCGGACAGCGAGAGCTGCGTCTTGGCGATGCATACCGGCAGCTGCCGAACCCGCTGCGTTCGAACATGTCGAGCTGCTTGCCCGCGATCGGGGAATAGTCGACGCCGTCGGCGCCGTACACCCGGGTCGCGATCGTCTCGATCTTCATCCGCAACGGCGCCTCCGAGGGGTAGAGGAAGCGGAACTCGCTCGGTTCCTCCGCGGTCTGCGCCACGGCCTCCGCCAGTTCCGCGGCGCCGCGGCCGCCGTCGGCGAAATGCGTGCAGACGGCCGACCTGAGACCCGGCACTTGATGTTGAAGAAGCGCTCGGCGCCCATGTCCGCGCCGAACCCGGCCTCGGTGATGAGGAAGTCGCCGCCGCGGATGCCGATCAGGTCCGCCACCACCGACGAGTTACCGTGCGCGATGTTGCCGAACGGCCCCGCGTGCACCAGCACCGGGGTGTTCTCCAGTGTCTGCAGCAGGTTCGGCTTGAGCGCCTCGCGCATGATCACGGTCATCGCCCCGGCAGCCTTCAGCTGCTCGGCCGTCACCGGCTGGCCGGCCTTCGTGTACCCCACGACGACCCGGCCCAGCCGCTCCCGCATGTCGGCGAGCGAGGTAGACAGCGCGAGCACCGCCATCACCTCGGATGCGGCGGTGATGTCGAACCCGGTCTGCCGCGGCACGCCGTCCGCCGACGACCCAAGGCCGATCACGATGTTGCGCAGCGCCCGGTCGTTGACGTCGACCACCCGCCGCCAGCTGATGCTGTGCGGGTCGAGGCCGAGTGCATTGCCGCCGTACAGGTGGTTGTCGACCATCGCGGCCAGCTGGTTGTGCGCCGCGGTCACCGCGTGCATGTCACCGGTCAGAATTGAGGCCGTGCAGGTCGCGATGCTCGGGCCGCTGGAGGTCCGGACCGGCCCCAGCCCAGCCGACGGCGCCGTCGTCGAGGTCAGTGGCGCCAGGCTGCGCGCGCTGCTGATCATGCTGGCGCTGCAACCGGGTCAGCTAGTAACATCCGGCCAGCTCATCGAAGGGCTGTGGGCGGACGAGACCCCGGGTGGGGCGGCCAACGCGCTGCAGGCGCTGGTGTCCCGGCTGCGCCGGGCGGTGCCCGAGGCGGCGATCGAGGCGGCGATCGAGTCCCGGCCGACCGGATACCAGCTGCGGCTCGACCCGCGGTGCACGGACGTGGTCCGGTTCGAGGAGCTTGCGGCCGCGGGCCGCGCGCAGCTGGACGGGGACCCGGCCGCGGCGGCGGCCACGCTGCGGGAGGCGCTGGCCCTGTGGCGCGGCCCGGCGCTTGCCGACGTGGCCGAGACAGACTTCGGCCGGGCCGTCATTGCCCGGCTGGACGAGCTGCGGCTGATCGCCCTGGAGCACCGCGTCGACGCCGAGCTGCGGACCGGGCCGCCTGCGTCCCTGGTCGCCGAGCTCGAGGGCCTGGTGATCGCGCACCCCATGCGCGAGACCCTGACCGCCAGGCTGATGCGCGCGCTGCAGCTGTCCGGCCAGCGCGGCGCGGCGCTCGAGGTATACGAGAAGACCAGGCGCCGGCTCGTCGAGCAGCTGGGCGTGCAGCCATCTCCCGATCTCGCCGCGCTGCACCTGGAGATCCTGCGCGCCGACGAGGCCCCGCCGCCCAGGCGCGTCCAGGACGCGAGCCCAGGGCCCGCTCCGTACCCGAGCCGAGAGCCCGCCTGGCGCGCGAACCCGGAGCCCGCCGGTCACGAGAACCCCAATAACCTGCGGGCCGAGCTCACCAGCTTCGTCGGCAGGGACGCCGAGCTCACCCAGGTCGCAGCGCTCCTGGCCGCGCACCGGCTGGTCACGCTGACCGGCCCGGGCGGCGCGGGCAAGACCCGGCTGGCCGTCGAGGCGGCCCGCGCCGAGCTGAGCGCGACGACGGACGGGGTGTGGCTGGTGGAGCTGGCCCAGGTCACCGACCCCGCCGACGTCGCCTCCGCCGTGCTCGGCGCGCTCGGGCTGCGCGAGCAGGCCCTGCTGCACACGCGCCGGACGGCGTCGTCGCTGGCCGTGGCGGCGGACGAGCAGGCCGACGCGCTCGGCAGGCTGCTCGCCGCGCTGGCCGCGAGGCGGGCGCTGCTCGTCCTGGACAACTGCGAGCACCTGGTGGCCGCCGCGGCCGACCGGATACTCGCCGCCTGCCCGCGGATGCGCATCCTGGCCACCAGCCGCGAGCCGCTCGCCATCACCGGCAGCAGGTAGCGGCCCGCCTCGACGACAGGTTCCAGCTGCTGACCGGCGGCAGCCGCACCGCGGTGCCCCGGCATCAGACGCTGCGCGCGGTCGTCGACTGGAGCTGGGACCTG
The DNA here is from genome assembly GCA_050698735.1 of Streptosporangiaceae bacterium. Lineage (GTDB taxonomy): Bacteria > Actinomycetota > Actinomycetes > Streptosporangiales > Streptosporangiaceae > Palsa-504. The sequence goes on from JBOHCG010000135.1 coordinate 6,634, forward strand.
CTCGACGACGCCGAGCGCACGCTGTGGCGCCGCTTCTGCGTCTTCACCGGCGGCGCGACGCTCGAGGCGGCCGAGCAGGTCTGCGCCGGTCCCGCCGCCGGGCAGGCCGGCCTCGCGGTCGGCCAGGTGCTCGACCTGCTGACCGCGCTCGCGGACAAGTCGCTGATCACCGTTCGGCACGGGCCCGACGGCGCACGGTACCGGATGCTGGAGATCATCAGGGCCTACGGCCAGGAGCGGCTGGCCGAGGCGGGGGAGCGGGACGCGCTGCGCGAGGCGCACGCGCGGTACTTCGTGGGCTTGGCCGAGACGAGCGTGCATTACCTGCGCGGCGCCGAGCAGCTGGACCGGCTCCGCATGCTGGCCGACGACCAGGACAACGTGCACGCGGCCATCCGCGCCGCGGCCGCGGCCGGGGACCGGCGCACCGCTGTCCGGCTCGCCGCCGCCTTCGGCTGGTACTGGCTGCTGCGCAGCATGAGGGTCGAGGGCGCCGACCTGGTCGCCGAAGTGCTCGAGGTCCCCGGTGACGGGCAGCCGCCAACGGGGCTCGACAAGGAGCGGCTGGCGGCGGCGTACGCGGTGGGCGCGCTGCTGGCGATCGACACGCCGGGTAAGGACCGCGCCGAGGCCTGGTTCGCCAGGGCCTCCGAACTCGCCGCGGCGATACCCGACCCGGCCGATCCGGTGCGCGAGACGGCCATGGCCGAGCTTGCCGCCGTGCGGCATAGCGCGGAACGGGCCGGGCTGCCCCAGGTGCTTGTCTTTCTCGCGTACACGACCGGCGACATGGCCCGCCTGGAAGGACGGCACGACGTCGCGCGGGCTGAGCTGCTGCGGGCGATGGAACTGCCGGGGTCCGCGAGCATGGAACGGCACCTGTACGCGAAGATCGCCAGCGGCCTCGGGTACCTGGCGGGTGCCACCGGCGACCTGGCGGCGGCGCGCGGCTGGCACGCCGAGGCGCTGGCCGCCGCGCGGCTGACGGCCGACGCCCCGGTCATCGGGGCGGTGCTGATCGGCCTCGCCGATCTCGCGCTGCGCGAATCCGAACCGGGCCTGGCCGCCGAACTGCTCGGTGCCAGTTTGGCCATCCGTGGAACCACCGATCGTTCGGTAGAAAAAGATGAGGAGCGGGTTACGGCCGACGCACGTGCCGTGCTAGGCGACGCCCGCTTCCAGGACGCCTACCAGCGCGGCACGCGCGTCACCATGGACACGATGCCCGACTGGTCACGCCCTGCGCTTGAAGGCCCGGACGGCCAGCGGCGCGAACACGGCGGTGAACGCGGCCGCGTACAGCAGTGACTCGACCGCGGGCCTGGCGGCCGGGCCCGAGACCATGAGCCCGCGCATCGCGTCCGAGATCAGCGACACCGGATTCGCCTTCGCCCAGGCCTGCAGCCAGCCGGGCATGGACGCGGTGCGGACGAACGCGTCGGAGGTGAACGTGATCGGGAACAGCACCACGAAGCCGAAAATCTGCACCTTCTCCGGGTTGGCGGCCAGCATGGCGACCAGCACCAGCGCCCAGGACACCGCTAGCGTGCTGACCAGCACCAGCCCGGCCGCGGCCAGCACGGCCAGCGGGTTGGTGCCGACCCGGAACCCCAGGGCGTAGCCGAGGGTCAGCGCGCCGGTGCGGTCCTTGAGCTCGGCCGGCGTCCCCGTCGCGATCACCGTTCCGTGGTCGATGACCGCGATCTCGTCGGCCAGATGGTCGGCCTCCTCCAGGTACTGCGTGGTGAGCAGCACGGTGACGCCGGTCGCGGCCAGGCCGCGGACCACGTCCCACATCTCGCCCCGGCTGCGCGGGTCCAGGCCGGTCGTCGGCTCGTCCAGGTACAGCACCCGCGGCCTGCTGACCAGGCTGGCGGCCAGATCCAGGCGCCTGCGCATGCCGCCGGAGTAGGTCTTGACCGCGCGGTCGGCCGCGTCGGCGAGCCGGAAGGCCGCGAGCAGGTCCCGCGCCCGGCTGCGCCCGGCTGCGCGCGGCCGGCCGCGACTGGCCGGTCAGCCGGCCGATGAGCATGAGGTTCTCGGTGCCGGTGAGCGTCTCGTCTACCGACGCGTACTGCCCGGTCAGCCCGGTGAGCTGGCGGACCTGGTGGGCCTGGCGCACCACGTCGCGCCCGCAGACGATGGCCCGCCCGCCGTCGGGACTCACCAGGGTGGCGAGGATCCTGACCGCAGTCGTCTTGCCGGCGCCGTTGGGGCCCAGCAGGCCGAACACCGAGCCGGTGCGGACCGCGAGGTCGATCCCGTCCAGCGCGACGGTGTCCCCGAACCGCTTGACCAGGCCTTCGGTAAGTATTGAGTAGGTCATACCGGCCAGGTTGCCCGCCCGCCCTGACACCCCGCCGAGATCGGGCTGACGCCGCTGACGCGGCGCTGACATCCCGCTGATTTGTGCCCGGCGTGACGCGGCGGGCCGGGCCGGTTGTGGCCGCCGCCAAGGCCGCAAGTCCGTTATCCGCCACCCTTTCCGGCGGCGCAGGGCAGGTGTACTCATCAGAGTTAGCCAGACCGAGGACCAGGAGGATGACAATGCCGGGCATCTTTCACGCCGACGTGATCGGCTCATTGCTGCGTCCCCGCTACCTGTCGCAGGCGCGCGCCGCCGTCGCCGACGGCCGGATAACCGCGGCGGGGTTCAAGCAGGTCGAGGACCGCGCCGTGGACCAGGCGATCGCCATGCAGGAGGGCTGCGGGCTCGATGTCGTCACCGACGGCGAACTGCGCCGCTTCTCCTTCCTCGACCACCTGCTCGGGGACCTCGACGGAGTCGAGCTGTCGCCGGGCGCGCCGGTCATCTTCCACGGCGCGGACGGCGAGATCTGGGACTGGCACTCGCCGGTCAGCGTCACCGGCAGGCTCCGGCCGCACCGGATGATGACCACCGAGGAGTTGAGCTACGCCCGCGCCCGCGCGCACGTGCCGGTGAAGATCACCATGCCAAGCCCGCTGGTCATGTACTCGGCCTGGTCACCGGAACGCTCAACCGCGGCCTACTCGGACCCGTACGAGATGTTCGCCGACGCCGCGGCGCTCATCCGCGAGGAGGCGGCCGAGCTCGCCCGCCTCGGCTGCACCTATATCCAGATCGACTCACCCGACCTCGGCACGCTGGTGGACCCGGAGAACCGCGCCCTGCGTGAGTCGCTCGGCATGCCGACCGAGCGCACGCTCACCGAGGGCATGGACATCATCAACTCCGTCGCCGACGTGCCCGGGGTCACCTTCGGCCTGCACATCTGCAAGGGCAACTACCAGAGCAAGTGGATCGCCACCGGCGGGTACGACTTCACGGCCGAGGCGGTATTCGGCCGTTCGTCCAACTACGACGTGTTCCTGCTCGAGTACGACGACGCGCGCTCCGGCTCCTTCGAGCCGCTGGCGAAGGTGCCGGATGACAAGGCGGTCGTGCTCGGCCTGGTGAGCAGCAAGCTCGGCGAGCTCGAGTCGCCTGGCTCGCTCATCGCGCGGATCAACGATGCGGCGAAGTACGTCGGCCTGGACCGGCTGGCCCTGTCCACCCAGTGCGGCTTCTCGCCCGTCTCCATCGGCGGCAACCTGATCAGCGAGGACACCCAGGAGCGCAAGCTGGAGCTGGTAGCCGAGGTAGCCCACCAGGTCTGGTGACGCGCACGGCGCACCCGCGCATCGAGCACTTCGCCCCGCTGTTCGTCACGCTCGGCGCGGGCGAGTCCGACCTCGCAGCGCAACGGTCCGTGATCGAAGGGTTCTGGGGTGGCCTGGCGAAACGTTCCATTCAGCTGGGCTGAGGGTCGCAAGCTGAGACACGTGATCCATGGGGCTGTCGAGTTACCGCCAATACGGCCTATGGTCTAGACATGACCACGAATGACATGCTGCGTGTCACTGACTCCCGGACTGGCCGCAGCTACGAGATCCCTATTGTCGACGGCGCCATCCGCGCCATCGACCTGCGGCAGATCAAGACATCCGATGACGACTTCGGATTGCTTTCCCACGACCCGGCATTCCAGAACACCGCGAGCTGTCGCAGCGCCATCACCTTCATCGACGGAGACAAGGGCATCCTGCGCTACCGCGGCTACCCGATCGAGGAACTGGCCAACCGCGCGACCTTCCTTGACGTCGCCTGGCTGCTGCTCAACGGCGAGATGCCGGACAAGACGGAGTCGGCCGCATGGGCACGGGGAGTCTCCCAGCACACCTACGTGCACGAGAACATCAAGAAGTTCATCGACGGCTTCCACTACGACGCGCACCCGATGGGCATGCTGATCAGCACGCTCGCCGCGCTGTCCACCTTCTACCCGCAGGCCAAGAACGTCCACGATAAGGCCGTCAGGGACGAGCAGGTTATCCGGCTCATCGCCAAGATGCCCACGATGGCCGCCTTCGCCTACCGGCACGCCCTCGGCCTGCCGTACGCGTATCCGGACGACGACCTGACCTACGCGGGCAACTTCCTCAACATGATGCGGCGGATGACCGAGCCCAAGTACAAGCCGGACCCCGTCCTCGAGCACGCCATCGACGTGCTGCTCATCCTGCACGCCGACCATGAGCAGAACTGCTCCGCCAACGCGATGCGCGGCGTGGCCAGTTCCCAGGTCGACCCGTACTCGGCGGCGGCGGCGGCCGCGGCGGCGCTGTACGGCCCGCTGCACGGCGGCGCGAACGAGCAGGTGCTGAACATGCTGCAGGAGGTCGGCTCGGCCGCCAACGTGCCCGCGTACATCAAGCGGGTCAAGGCCGGCGAGCTGCGCCTGATGGGTTTCGGCCACCGGGTGTACAAGAACTTCGACCCTCGCGCGACCATCATCAAGGGCGTCGCCGACGAGGTCTTCGAGGTAACCGGGCGCAACCCGCTGCTCGACATCGCGCTCGAGCTCGAGCGGATCGCGCTGGAGGACGACTACTTCATCAGCCACAAGCTGTACCCGAACGTGGACTTCTACTCGGGCATCATCTACCAGGCCATGGGCTTCCCGGTGGCGATGTTCCCGGTGCTGTTCGCGATCGGCCGCATGCCCGGCTGGCTCGCCCAGTGGCAGGAGGGCTCCGCCGACCCCGAGCAGAAGATCGCCCGGCCGCGGCAGATCTATGTCGGCGAGCCGCTGCGTCACCTGTCCGGCGAGGAGGCCTAGGGCAGAGAGGGACGATGACCTGGCTGGAGCTGGCACCGGATTCGGGGTTCGGCCTGGCCTGCCTGCCCTACGGCGTGTTCTCCGTCGGCGACGGGCACCCGAAGGGCCCGCGGAGTCCCTCGGTCGGAGTCAGGGTCGGCGACTGGGTCCTTGACCTGTCGTCGGCCCTGGGCGACCCGGTCTTCGGCAAGCCGTCGCTGAACGCCTTCATGGCGCAGGGCCCGGCCAGGTGGGCCGAGGTGCGGGCGCGGATCACCGAGAAGCTGACCGGCGAGGGACACCGCCGTGCCATCGAGCCGGCCATGTTCCCGCTGTCCGAGGTGCGGCTGCACCTGCCGTTCACGGTGGGCGACTACGTCGACTTCTTCGCCAACTCCTACCACGCGGCCAACGCCGGGCGGCTGTTCCGGCCGGACGCGGCGGAGCCGCTGATGCCCAACTGGAGGCACCTGCCGGTCGGCTACCACGGCCGGTCGGGCACCGTGCTGCTCTCCGGCACGCGGGTTACCCGCCCGTGCGGGCAGCGCAAGACGCCGGAGGAGGCCGCGCCGACGTTCGGCCCGACGCGGCGGCTCGACTTCGAGGCAGAGGTCGGATTCGTGATCGGCGCAGGCTCGCCTCTGGGCGTGCCGGTGACCGTGGCCAGGTTCTCCGACCATGTGTTCGGCGCGTTCCTGGTCAACGACTGGTCCGCCCGCGACATCCAGGCCTGGGAGGCGGCGCCGCTCGGGCCGTTCCTCGCCAAGTCGTTCGCCACGTCGATCTCGCCGTGGGTCGTCCCGCTCGAGGCGCTGGAACACGCCCGGGTCACCCCGCCGGCGCGCGAGGCCGAACTGCTGCCCTACCTGGCCGACGTCGGCAAGTGGGGCCTGGACCTCAGCCTGGAGGTTCGGCTGAACGGGCAGGTGGTGTCGCGGCCGCCGTTCGCCACCATGTACTGGACCCCGGCGCAGATGCTGGCGCACATGACGGTGAACGGGGCCTCCACGCGCACCGGCGACCTCTACGCCTCCGGCACGGTCAGCGGCCCCGATCGCGGCGACCGGGGCTGCCTGCTCGAGCTGAGCTGGGGCGGCGCAGAGCCGCTGACCCTGGAGGACGGGTCGGTGCGGGCCTACCTCGAGGACTGGGACGAGGTAACGGTCACCGCCACCGCGCCCGGTGCCGCCGGCGCGCGGATCGGCTTCGGCGAGGTCACCGGCCAGGTCCTGCCGGCCCGGGCAGGCTAGCCTCCCGCCGGGCCTCCCGCTGGGCCTTCGGCGACGCCTGCCGGGGCGGGCGCGGGCGCGTCCGCGGCCCAGGCGCGCAGCTTCTTGCGGTCCAGCTTGCCGACGCTGGTCAGCGGGATGGCCGGCACGACCGTGATCTCCCGCGGGTACTTGTTCGCCGCCAGGTGCCGCCTGGCGTGCTCGATGAGCTCGTCGGCGGTCGTCGCGACGCCGTCGCGCAGCGACACGTACGCCACCACATCCTCGCCCAGCCGGGCATCCGGCCGTCCCACCACCCCGGCCTGCGCGACCGAGGGGTGGCCAGCGAGCACCTCCTCGACGTCGCGCGGGAACACGTTGAAGCCGCCGCGAAGGATCAGGTCCTTCTTCCTGTCCACCACGTACAGGTAGCCGTCGGCGTCCAGGTGGCCGATGTCGCCGGTGCGCAGCCAGCCGCCGGCGAGCACGGTGCTGGCCGAATCCGCGGTGTGCCAGTAGCCGGTCATCACGCCGGGCGACCGCACGCAGATCTCCCCGTCCTGGCCCGCGGGCAGCGCCTGGTCGGCGTCGTCGCGGATGGACACCTCGCAGCCGGGCACGGGCAGCCCGACGCTGCCGGCGCGCCGCGCGTCGATGGGGTTGGCCGAGATCAGCGTCGCCGATTCTGTGCAGCCGTAGCCTTCGTAGACCTTCGCGGACGGGACCCGGGCCTCGAACTCCCGCCTGACCTCCTCGGGCAGCGGCGAAGCCCCGGACGAGATGGCGATCAGCGACGACAGGTCGGCCTGCTCGAGCGGCTGGCCAAGCAGCATCTGGATCATCGAGGGCACCAGCGCGCTGCCCTGGGCACGGTGGGTCTGCGCCAGCTCGACCCAGCCCGCCGGGTCGAACCAGCGCATCAGGATCGTCCTTGAGCCCTCGTCGCGGTGCAGGCCGCCGACGAACACAAGCAGGCCGTAGGCGTGCGCGAGGGGGAGGGGCAGCACCGAGGTGGTTATCAGGGTACGCACCGACGACTGATGGGCGGCCGAGCCGCACCACAGCAGGTTCGCGTGGCTCAGCGGGACGCCCTTGGACTTGCCTGTTGTCCCGCCGGTGTAAAGCAGGGCGGCCAGGTCGGTCCCTGACCGGTCGACGAGCGGCCCGGGCTCGGCCGCGGCGACCTCGGCGAAGTCGAGCACCGGCACCCCCTGCGCGGCCGGCTTGGAGGCGCCCCCAGGGACGACGACGAACCGGACCTCCGGCGCCGCGGCCAGCGCCGCAGAGACCTTCGGCAGGAACTCCGCGGTGGTCACCACGCCGACCGCGCCGGAATCGGCCAGCGCGCTGCGCAGCTCGCCCTCGCTGACGAGGAAGATC
>JBOHCG010000136.1:0-14321 GCA_050698735.1 Streptosporangiaceae bacterium
CGGGCGCTTGCCGGTCATGGAGGAGATGGCGATCAGGCTGCCCGCCCGGCGCCTGATCATGCCGGGGACGAACGCGCGGAAGGTGAGGAACACGCCGTCCAGGTCGGTAGCGATGGTGTCACGCCACCGCGCCAGCGTGACCTCGTGCAGCGGTGCGGTGGGCCCGGCCACGCCGGCATTGGCCACGACCGCGTGCACGGGGCCCAGGGCATCCGCCGCCTCGGCCATGGCCGCCATCGACGCCTCGTCGCGGACGTCGCAGGCCACAGGAACGGCCGTCCCGCCGGCCTTGTCCGCCTCGGCGACCGTGTCCGCCAGGCTCGCCGGGTCGCGGGCGCCTGCCGCGACCGTGAATCCCGCGACGGCGAAGGCCACTGCGATCGCCTGGCCGATGCCCCTGTTGGCGCCCGTGACCACCGCGACCCGCGGGCTCATCCGCCCTGGCCCGCCTCACGCAGCGCCGACAGGATGCGCTCGGGGGTCATCGGCAGCTCGGTCAGGCGGACGCCGAGGGAAGACAGCGCGTCGTTGACCGCCGCGTTGATGGCGGCCGGCGCCATCATCCGGCCGCCCTCGCCGCCGCCCTTGATCCCGTGCGGGGTGTACGGCGACGGCGTCTCCACGTGGCCGATGGCCAGCTCGGGAACTTCCATCGCCGTTGGGATCAGGTAGTCCATGTAGCTCGACGTGAGAAGCTGGCCGTCCTCGTCGTAGACGTACTCCTCGTACAGGGCCGTCCCGATGCCCTGCGCCGTCCCGCCGACGATGTGGCCGGCCAGCGAGCGCGGGTTCACCAGCGTGCCGCAGTCGTGTACCGCGGCGTAGTGCAGGAACGACACGGCGCCGGTCTCGATGTCGACCTCGACCACCGGGACGTGGCAGGCGTGGCCCATGAACGGGTAGAAGACGCCGAGGTCCTTGCGGTCCGCCGACGGCATCGTGGTGTAGGGGTGGTCGAAGACCTGCGACCCGTCGAGCCCGCTTTCCATGTCGGCAGGGAAGCTGTGCTTGAACAGGTGCAGCATGATCGCTATCTCGCCGAGCGTCTTCTTCCGCTCGGGGTCGCCCCTGACCCGGAAGCCGCCGTCGGCCCATTCCAGGTCGTCCGGGCCGATCTCGAGCAGGTGCGCAGCGGCCCGGCGCGCCTTCTCCTTGATCTTCCCGGCGGCACCCTCGACCGCGCCGGCCAGCATCACGGTGGTGCGCGACCCGCCGGGCCCGGTGGCCGGGAGGCCGTCCCGGCTCCCGTGATACACCACGGCGACACCATAGGGGTCGCAGTCGAACTCCTCCGCGACGAGCTGCGCCACCATCGTCTCCGGGCTGTTGCCCCAGAACGCGCAGGAGTACAGCACGGCGGTGATCCCGCCGGTGGCGTCCACCTTCAGCGAGACCGACTCCGGTGTCGAGGTCACCGGCGCGCCCGGCTCGTCGAACCAGAACCAGAACTCGGTGGCGGAGAACACGCTGCGCTCCTGGGCGGAGATCAGCCCGATGCCGATGTAGCGGCCCTCCTCCTCGCGCAGGCGCCTCTGCTCGGCCCGCCAGTGGTCGTAGTCCGCCAGCTCGAGCGCCTTGTCCATCACCCGGCCGTAGTCGCCGGAGTCATAGACGTTGCCGGTGGGGATGAAGTACGGGAACTGCGTGATGAAGTTCTTGCGCCTGATGGCGGCCGGGTCGAGCCCGAGCTCGCGCGCGGCCTTGTCGACCATCTGCTCGAGCATCCAGTTGTTCACCTCGGAGCCGAAGCCCCGGTAGGCGCCCTGCTGGTTCTTGTTGGTCAGCGCGGCCCTGACCCGGTAGCGCACGCTGCCGATCGTGTAGGGGCCGACGACCTGGGCCAGCGCGTTGCCGTGGTGACCCACGCCGAACTGCATGTAGGCGCCGTAGTCGTCGATGGTGTCGATCTTGATGCCGCGCATGGTGCCGTCGCGCATCACGGCCAGCTCAACCTCGTATACCCGGTCCGAGCCGTGGTGGTCGCAGTTGGAGATGTTGTCGACCCGGTCCTCCAGGTAGGCGACCTTCCGTCCGGTGGCCCGCGCGCACATGGCCGCGATGATCGCGGGCTTGTTGGCGAACAGCTTGGAGCCGAAGCTGCCGCCGGCCGGCACCGGCCTGATGTCGAGCCTGTTGACCGGCACCTTGAGCGTGTTCGCGGCCATGAACAGGTAGCTGGTAAAACTCAGCGTGTTGGTGTCGATGGTGAAGCTGCCCGCGGCCGGGTCGTACTCGGCGATGGCCCCCACGGTCTCAAGCGGCTGGCCGCCCGAGCGGTGCCAGCGGAGCCGGTCGGAGACGATGAGGTCGGCCTCGGCGAAGTCACGCTCGACGTCACCGAAATCGAAGGTGCGCTCGTAGGCGCAGTTCGACTCAAGGGCCTCGTGCACCAGCGGGGCGCCGTCGGCCAGCGCGCGCTCCGGGTCGACCACCGCGGGCAGCGGCTCGTAGCTGACCTCGATGAGTTCGAGCGCGTCCTCGGCCAGGTAGCGACTGTCCGCTACGACGACCGCCACGCCCTCGCCGACGTACCGCACCTTGTCCGCCGCCAGGCAACGCCACGTGTGCCTGGCCGGGTCGGGCCCGAAGTCGGGCATCGGATCGCACAGCTCGGCGGCCTGCTTGCCGGTGATCACCGCGTGCACGCCCGGCGCGGCCCGGGCCTGCGTGACGTCGATGTCGGCGATCATGGCGTGCGGGTGCGGGCTGCGCAGCACCGCGGCGTGCAGGGTGCCCGGAGTGATCAGGTCGGCGATGTAGCCGCCGCGGCCGCGCAGGAATTTCGGGTCCTCTACGCGGCGGATCGACTGGCCGACCCAGCGCCGCTTGGCGGAGTGGTCACGGACGGGGGGCGCCGCCGCGGCGCGGTCGACCGTGGTCATGAGGGAACCTCCTCCGTGGCGCGCATCCGGGCCGCGGCGCTCATCACGGCCTCGATTATGAATTGGTAGCCGGTGCAGCGGCACAAGTTGCTGGCGATGGCCCCGCGCACCTCGGCCACGGTGGGATCGGGGCTGCGGGCCAAGATCTCGCTGGCCCGCATCAGCATCCCGGGGGTGCAGTAGCCGCACTGCAGGCCATGCTTGGCCGAGAACTCGTCCTGGAGCGGATGCAGCTCGCCCTGGGCCAGGCCCTCGACCGTGCTCACCTCGCCGCCATCGGCCTGCACGGCCAGCGTGATGCAGGACCGGATGCTGGCCCCGTTGAGCAGGACCGTGCAGGTGCCGCAGACGCCGTGCTCACATCCGATGTGCGTGCCGACCAGGCCGAGGTCCTCGCGGAGGAAGTCGACAAGGAGCCTGCGCGGCTCGACGTCGGCGACGTGCCTGCGGCCGTTGACCGTCAGGCCGATCGCGTAAGTACCCGATGTCATCGCGATCTCACCTCTCGTTCCGCGCTCGGGATATTGCCAGGTCCAGGCCGCGTCTGAGGTAGACCCGGGCCAGGCTCAGCCGGGTCTCCGCGCTCGCGTGCAGGTCGCCAGCGGGGGACAGGCCCGCCACGGCGGCCTGCGCCGCCTCGCTCACCGCGGTGGCGTCGCAGGCGGCGCCGGTCAGGAACCGTTCGGCCGCCGCGGCGCGCACGGGCGTGCCCGCCATCCCGGCCAGCGCCACGGCCGCGCGCCGGATCCGGTCGCCGGCCAGGTCCACGAGCACCGCCACGGCGACGACCGCGAAGTTGGCGTGGATCCGGGAGAACTCGACGAAGGCATGCCCGCCGTGCCAGACCGGCAGCCGGATCTCGGTCAGGATCTCATCCGGCGCCAGGGCCGTGGTGTAGGGCCCCTGGAAGAACTCCGCGGCCGGGATCCGCCGGCTCCCCCCCGGGCCCGCCGCCACGAGCTCGGCGTCGAGCGCCAGCGCCACGGCGGGCAGTTCGGCGGCCGGGTCAGCGTGGGCCAGGCTGCCGCCGATGGTCCCGCTGTTGCGGACCGGCGTGTGCGCGACCAGCCCGATCGCCTCGACGGCGAGCGGGGCGGCCAGGGCCGCCTCGGGGGACCGCTCGACCTCGGACATCCTGGTCATCGCGCCGACGATCAGGACGTCGCCCTCGCGCCTGATCCCGGTCAGCCCGGCGACGTTGCGCAGGTCGACGAGATAGCCCGGCTTGGCCAGCCGGAAGTTCATCATCGGGATCAGGCTCTGACCGCCGGCCAGCACCCGGGGCTGGGCATCGGCATGCCCGGCTAGCAGGCCGATCGCCTCCTGCAGGGTCGCGGGGGCGGCGTAGTCAAACGGTGGCGGTTTCACGGCAACCTCCCTGATCCGGCGGCATTCTCGATGTTGCCCCTCTCGCTGGTATGCCGCCATGTGCACCAGCCCAGGAAACGCGGCCCGGCGCTGTCGGACCTTACATGGTGCCGCGCGGCCCGAGGTCGGCGATCTCCCGGATCATCAGCGCCATCTGCAGCTCCAGGCGGGTGCTGCTGTCGGCGAGGCGGCGCCCGGTGAGCTGCTCAACCCGCCCGAGCCGGTAGGTCACGGTGTTACGGTGCACGACCAATGCCTGGGCCGCCGCGGCGGTGGCACAGCCGGCCGACAGCCAGGCCCGCAGGGTGGCGATCAGGTCGCCGCCGTGCTGCTGCTCGTGCGCCTCGACCCGCTCGAGCAGACGGGATGAAAAGCGCCGGAGCGCGTCCGGCGTGCCGATCTCGAGCAGCAGCGCGGACAGGCCGAGCGCGCCGGCGTCGATGAAGCCGCCAGGCTGGCTGCTCCGGTCCGGCTGGCTGCTCCGGTCCGGCTGGCTGGTCCGGTCCGGCTGGCTGCCGCAGCGGAGCGCGGCCGCGCCTCGCGCGACCCGGAACGCGGTCGCGTAGCCGGCCGGGTCCTGGGCGACCGGGCCGCAGACCACGGTCACGACCCCGTTGGCTCCCACCGCATGGCCGGCCTTCGCGTGGATGCGGCGCAGCGCGTCGACGGGATCGGGCTCGGCAGGCAGCAGCACGACGTGCAGCCCGTCGTAGGAGCCCACCAGCGGACCGGGGCCCGGCTCGGCCGCTGCCCTGATCAGTTCGGGAAGCCGGAGCGTGGACGGGACGGAGCCGTCGACGACAAGCAGCGCGACGACGTGCGGCCCGGACAGGTCGTGCCCGATCGCCGCGGCCCGGTCAAGGACCGCCTGGGGATGGGCCGGCCCGCCCTCCCTGAGCAGGTCGTTGAGCAGGTCGCCCGACAGCCGGGTGCGCACGTCGAGGAAGTGCCGCTGCTGAAGCAGCAGGAACGCGACGACCAGTGCGAACCGTTCGATGACCCGCAGCTGGATCGGCTCGGGCTCGGCGGCGGGCGACGTGACCCACAGGCGCCCGGCCAGTTCGCTGCCCAGCACCACGGGAGCGGCCCAGGCGGCCGGGTAGGTCGGCACCCGGACCACCTGGTAGCGGTCGGCCAGTTCTCGCGCCCCAAGCTCCCGTACGCCCAGCGCGGCGCGCACCGGGCCCGTCCGCCTGGCCGCCAGGTCGGGCGGCGGCTGGTAGCCCTTGGCTGGCGCGCTGGCCAGCACCCGGCCGTCTGCGTCCTCCACGGTGACCGAGGCGCGCAGCGTCGCCGCGAGGGTGCTGACCAGGCCGGGCAGCTCCACATCGTCGAGGACGAGCTGCATGAGCTGGTGGTGCTGCTGTTCGGCCCATTCCAGCACCGCCCGGCCCTGGCGCAGCTCGTCATTGGCCTCGGACAACTCGCGGATGACCTCCTGCTGCTCGGCCCGCAGCCGCGCCGTTTCCAGGGCCAGCGCAGCCTGGCCGCCGAGCAGTTCGATCAGTTCGAGCTCGGGGCCGGTGAATTCCCTGGCGGTGACCGAGTAGGCGACGATGACGCCCGCGAGGTCGCCGGAGCCGCGCAGCGGCGAAGCCAGCAGTGCACGGTAGCCCTGGGTGGGCGCGAGGTGACGCAGCCGGCCGTAACTCGGGGCATCCCTGACGTCAGGCACCACGATCGTGCGGTCCTCCCGGTACGCTCGGGCCGCCGGGGTGTCCAGGGCGGTGCCGGGCGGGTGGATCTGCAGGGAGTGGCCGCCGCTGAGCTTGGCCAGGTAATGCGGGGTCAGGCCGCTGCAGCCGGCGATGCGTAGCCGCTCGCGCCGGTCGTCGGCCAGCATCACCGCGCAGAACTCGAAGCCGATCAGGTCGCACGCCTGTACCGCGACCCGGGCGAGCACCTCCTCAAGGGGTTCGGCGGCGTTGACCGCACGGACGATCTCGGTCACGGCGGACATCCATGACCGCAGCGACGTCGGCACCCGCGGCACGCTCACACCGTCCACCCTTCCTACCAGGACGCGCCGAGGCAAGAGAAACACGCGATCAGCGTCGGCGGGCAACCCCCGTGCCCGCGTGGCTGACCGCCGGGGACAAGCGATTACGTAGCGGGCAAGACCGTCGGCAACATGCCTGGACGCATCGACCCGGCAGCCGTCATCCGGGCGTCGAGGCCAGTTCGCGGAGCTGCCGCCGGGAGATCTTGCCCGTCCGCCCCAGCGGCATCTGCTCGACCACGAAGAACGCGCTTGGCCGCTTGGCTCGCGGCAGGCCCTCCTCGGACGCCTCGCGCAGCGCGTACTCCAGCTTGTCGGCCGACCAGGATCCGGCCGGCACGATGTAGGCGACCGGCCGGTCCCCGAGCACCTCGTCGTGAGCCGCGACCACCGCGGCGGACGACACGCCGTCCTGCGCGAGCAGGAAGTCCTCGATGTCCCTCGGGTAGATCTTCTCGCCGCCGCGGTTGATCACGTCGTCGGACCGCCCGGCAAGGAACAGGTAGCCGTCGGAGTCCAGGCGCCCGAGGTCACCGGTGTCGAGCCAGCCCTCGGGGTCGACGGCGCCGGCCCGGCCGCCCGTCGCGTACTCCGTGATGACCCCCCGGCCGCGGATCTGCACCCGCCCCACGCCGTCCGTCGCTCCGGCTACCGGCATGACCCTGACCTCGGCCCCAGCAGGCAGCCCCACGGACCCCGGCTTGCGCGGGCCGTCCAGCGAATTCGCCGTGATCATGCTGGCCGCCTCGGTCATCCCGTAGGTCTCCACCACCGGGATGCCGAACGCCTGCTCGAACCGTTCCAGCGTAGACGGCGCCAGCGGCGCCGAGGCTGACCTGATGAACCGGACCCGCCCGGCGGGCCGTTCGACCGGATCGATGGCGAGCACGGTGATGATGGCGGGTACCGCGTTGATCCAGGTGATCCGCTTCTCATCGATCAGCGGCCAGAATCCCCGGCGGCTGAACTTGCGATCGAGCACCAGGCAGGCACCGGCCGCGAGGGTGGCAAGCAGCCCCACCACCTCGGCGTTGATGTGGAACAGCGGCAGGCAGCAGTAGCCCCGGTCGGCCGGGCTCAGCCGGTGGTGCCCGGCCACGGCGGCGGCGACGTGGGCGAGCTGCTCCTCGCGGAGCAGGATTCCCTTGGGCGTGCCCGTGGTCCCGCTGGTGCACAGGAAGATCCCGCCGGTCGCGGCGCCGGCCTGCGGCCAGGACGCCGTGTCCTCACCCGCCGCCTCGGCCGGCCAGAACACGGTCAGGTCCGCCGGGAGATCCCCGACGGGAAGGCCCGCGATCTGAAGACCACTGTCCGGTCCGCAGACGATCGCCCGCGGCCTGGCCACCGCGAGCATCCGGGAGACCTCTGAACCCGGGGCCGCCGGGTCGAGCGGGACGACCACCCGGCCCGCCCCGATGATGCCGAGCAGGGCCGTGGCGTAGCCGAGCGGATCGGGCAGCCGCAGCGCCACCGCCGCCCCCGGCGCCACGCCGGCCCGGTCCAGGCACCGCGCCCAGCCCGCGGTGACCCGGCGGAGCGCGGCAAAGGTCAGCGCGCCGGTGCCCGCGGCATCCTCGAGGTAGCTGGCGTCGCCCCGCTCGGCCGCCGCCTGGTCGATCCATTCCGCTATCACGGTCAGGTTCCGTTCTGGTTGTCGGTCGTACCCGCCAGCGTCGCGGCTTCGGGAAGCCTCGACGTCACCACCTCAGGCCCCGCCACGGTCGCCACGCCCGCCGCCTCGGGCCCCGCCGCGAGCGCCATGGCCACCACGGGCGCCGCAGGCGCCGCGACCGCCGCGGACGGCGTGCCCCGCCACTCCTGCGGTATCAGTGTCGACCAGGGCACCTGCTTGCGCCCGGTGAGCGGCACCGCCAGCGGCGTCCTGGCCAGCAGGCTGGTCAAAAGCACCGCCGATGAGTAGACGATTATCACGGTCATCAGGATTACCAGTGGCCACGAGATCGTTCTGGTCAACCTTATCCAGTGATGATCGCTAAGCGCGGTAATGAACAGCATCTGAGTCAGGTAAATGCCGTAGGAGTTGTCCGAGCCCGAGTGCGCCATGGCCCTTACCCGCGGCGACCGCCAGGGCTGCACGAGCGCCACGCCGATCAGGTAGACGCAGGCGATCGCGCCGAGGTTGAACGGGATCACGCTGGGCTGGAACGGGTCGCTGCCCGATCCGAGCACGCTCGTCACATGGTGGCTGGCCAGGTAGTAGACGGCCTCGGCGAAGATCGTCGCGAGCAGCGTCAGCGCGATCACCAGGTGCGCGTTCCTGCGCACCCACTGGTCCGCCTCGTGCAGGTGGAACGCCACCACCCCGCCGCCGATCAGGTACAGCACGTACTCGAGGGAATCCTCCTGCGCGTAGGTGACCAGCGCCTTCGGCAGCACGTTCCAGTGGGTCAGGATGCAGATCGCCACCTGGAGAACGGCCGCGACCGCGATGACCAGGCCGTGGTGCCCCCTGGTCCGCTTCAGCAGCGCGAGCACGAGCGGGAACACCACGTAGAACTGCATGATCACGAGCAGGAAGTACAGCTGGTAGTACCCGTGCCAGAGCAGGTCCGCCAGGTGTGCGAGCGGGGGGCCCGCGCTCGTGTAGGTGGTGTCGCGGAACCCCCAGAAGAAGTAGATGAGGGTCCAGCACAGGTACGGGATCCCGACCGAGACGAACCTGCGCCAGTAAAACCGCTTCAGGTCGGACCGCTGCAGGTTCATGTAGGCATAGGTCAGCATGCACGCGGAGATGAAGAAGAACGCCTCGCGCGCCACGTGCAGCAGGAGCAGCCCAGCGCCCGCGGTGAGGCTGGCCCAGGCGGGTGCGAAGAAGATGATCGAGTGCGTCGAGACCACGCCCACCTGCTTGAGCGGGCGCATGGCGTCGACCTGGTGGAGCCGCTGGCGGCCCGCCATCAGAGGGCCGCCATCACAGGCCCGCCAGCACAGGACCGGCCATCAGTACATCATCCGCGGGTCGCGGTAGTGCTTGAACTCAAGCAGGTTCCCTGCCGGGTCGACAAGCACGAACGTCCGGTGCTCCTCCACCAGGGCCTCGAAACGCGCCGAGACATCCTGGTAGAACGGGATCTTCCTGGTCACGGCGCAGGCATGCAGCGCGTCGAAGTCCGCCGCGCTGCGGAACGTCACGCCGAAGTGACGCGGGTAGAGGCTTTCAGGGCGCGTAGGCGCAGCACCCTCGGTCAGGTGGCACACCAGCTGGTCGCCGAAAAAGTCCAGCGTTATCCGGTCCGGGTAGCGCCGGGCCAGCTTGCAGCCGAGCTGGCTCACGTAGAAGTGCTGGGCCGCGTCGAGGTCGTAGACCGGAATGGCCAGGTGGAAAACGTCGTCGGTGGTACGCATCACGGCATCACGGGTCCTTTACTCGAAGGCGGTCAGCGTGTCGGCCCGCAGCCCGAGGCGGAGGGTCTCCAGGCCGATGACGCCCTGAGCCGGGACGTTGCCCAGGTTCACGTTGGGCCCCATCCTGGTGACGAAGTGCGCCTGCAGCACGGTGGTGGGCGCCTCGATGACCAGGCTGTCCTGGCTGATGCCCGAGGAAAGGATGTCCTCGATCAGGCCGAACCGCAGCGCGCCGTCGGGTCGGCAGATGCCGGACTTCCCGCTCTCCCTTGCCTCCAGCGTGACCAGCGACGCGCCGGCCGCGAGATCCTCCTTGATGTACTCGACCCACTTGCTCGGCGGCAGCTGCTCGGACCGGTCGGGGTCCTTGAATCCGACCTCGGAGATGACGGTGAAATCATCGGCGAGCTTGCGGACGTAGGTCGCCTTCTCCGAGTTGGACAGCGTGATCGTCCCGTTCGACACCTCCACGTGCCGGCAGTCCCAGCTGTGGCAGAACTTCCTGAAGTCCTCGAGCCGGCCCTGCAGCAGGTACTTCTCGAACAGCGTCCCGCCGAAGTAGAACCCGATCTTGTGGTCGTTCAGCACGTCGATCTTGGCGCCGAGCCCGGCGGTCACTATCGCGGTGCCCCAGCCGAACTTGACCAGGTCGATGTACTCGGCGGCCGATGACACCAGGTCCGCGAAAAGCGACACCGGGATACCGCCGTCGATCACCATCGTGAGCCCGTTGCGACGCGGCTTTTCCGTCCGGGTCGGCAGCCGCAGGGCAGTCGGATTCATCGGATTCCCTTCGTTGTGTGTTCATCAACTGAGTACGGGAGCGGAGGTTCGCAGGATGCAGGCGTTGCCGAGCGGCTCCCAGGCCATCCGCTCGACGGGGACATCACGCAGGCAGGCGCTCAGCATACGGAGTGTTCCGCCGTGCGCGACGATCACGATTTCCCTTGGCTGCGCCGGCGCGGGGGAAAGACCTGGCAGGCGATGCTCCGCGAGGTCGGCGACGAATCCGGCCACCCGCAGGTAGAAGTCGCGGAGGGATTCGCCGCCAGGCGGCCGTGCGTCGGGATCGACGACGCGGTTAGCGCTGATCCCGCTGACCTCGGGGGTAACCGCCGTGGTGGCGGACCCCTCCAGGTCACCGAGGCAGCGCTCGCGCAGCCTTGTGTCGCGGGCGATGTCCAGCCCGAGCACCGAGGCAAGCGGGACCGCGGTGGCCATGGCGCGGTGCAGGTCGCTGGCGAACAGCGCGCCGATCGGGCGGTCGCCGAGGCGGCCGACGACGCCCCAGGCCTGGCGCACGCCGCGCCGCGTCAGCCGCGCCTTGTCGCAGTGTCCCTGCGCCAGGCCGGCGACGTTCCACGTGCTCTCGCCGTGCCTGACCAGCCAGACCACCCGGTGGGCGTCCGCGGCGCCGGGCATGGCGTCGCCAGTGAGCGTGCCGTGAACCATGACCGGCAGCGTGGGGGGCGTTAATGAAAGATCGATGAAATTAGGGCCGCCTACGGTAACATTCCAGGAACTTCTCAGCCAGGTCTGATTCGATAACGGAATGATTACCGAACGATCCCCCATGCCGCTTGCGCCCATGCTGGAGGGCCCCATACCGGCCGGCCCTGTAACTGGAGGCGGGGCGCCTGGTAGCGGGGCGAGGCTGCTCGTCGTGGACGACGATCCCGACGTCAGGCTCTCGCTGAAGCGCGCGCTGCGCTACGCGGGTTACTCGGTGAGCATGGCCGTGCACGGCGCGGCCGCCCTCGACTACCTAGCCCAGGCCCCGGTGGACCTGATCGTGCTCGATGTCCTGATGCCCATGGTGGACGGATTCGACACCTGCCGCAGGCTCCGCGAGCGCGGTGACGCCACCCCGATTCTCCTGCTGACCGCCAGGGACGGCATCGATGACCGGGTGACCGGGCTGGAGATGGGGGCCGACGACTACCTGGTCAAGCCGTTCGCGCTGCGCGAGCTGCTGGCCCGGATCCGGGCGCTGCTGCGGCGCTCTCAGTCCAGCCGCGACATGCTCGGCTACGGCGACCTGACCCTGGACGTCACGGCGCGGCGGGTGAGCCGCGACGGCCAGCCGATCGAGCTGACCAGGATCGAGTTCGCGCTGCTCGAACTGCTGCTGCGCAACGCCGAGCAGGTGCTCAGCTACGACGTGATCAGGGAACGGGTGTGGGGCTACGGTGAGGCTCCCGCGTCCAACGCGCTGCAGGTCTTCGTCGGGCTGCTCCGCCGCAAGCTGGAGGAGGGCGGCGGCAGGCGGCTGGTGCACAACATCCGCGGCGTCGGCTACGTCGTCCGTGCCACCCCGTGAGACCCTGTGACCCCCCGATGATCGTCCTGGCCGGGCGTATCGCGCGCCGGCCGCGCTTGTGGCGCCCGCTCATGCTGCATACCCGCTTCACCGTCGCCGTGGCGCTCGCGGTGGCGGCGGTTACCCTGGCGATCACCGCGGTGGCCTTCTTCGTGCTCCGCTCCGACCTGCAGGACCAGGTCAAGCAGGAACTGCTGGAGCGAGGCGTAACCGTGCAGCATGAGGCGCAGCGCTACGACGGGCACCTGCCGTCAGGGTGGATCCCGCCGCAATCGGACCGGTTCGGCGTGGCCAGCCCGTACACCCAGCTGGTGACCGCGCGAGGCGAGGTGTGGGCGCCGCAGGACGGCGCCGGGCTGCTGCCCGGCACCGTCGCCGCGCAGCAGGTGGCGGCCGGGCGCCGCGCCGCCTACTACAGCCAGACCACCATGGCCGGGGTGCACGCCATGGTCTTCACCACGCCGCTCGCTCCGGGCCTGGCGATGCAGCTGGCCGAGCCGCTCAACACGGTCGACTCCGAGGTGACCACCGTGGCCACCACGCTGTCGCTGCTGAGCGCGATGGGCGTGGCGCTTGCGGCGCTGGCAGGCCGGGGCGTGGCCAGGGCCGGGCTCGCCCCGGTGGCCCGCCTGGCCGCGGTCGCCGAGCAGGTGACGGCGACCGGCAACCCGGTCGGCGAGGTCGAGGTGCACCGCCCCGACGAGCTCGGCCGCCTCGCCACCTCGTTCAACAAGATGCTGCACGCGCTGCAGCGGTCCCAGGCCGCCCAGCGGCAGCTGGTCGGCGACGCCAGCCACGAGCTGCGGACCCCGCTGACCAGCCTGCGCATCAACGCCGAACTCCTGGCGGCCAACCCCGGCCTTTCCGAGGCGGAACGCCAGGAGATACTCGATCGCCTGGTCGCCCAGGTCGCCGAGCTCGGTGACCTGGTGGTCAACGTCACCGAGCTGGCCAAGGGCGAGTCCTCGACCGCGATGCCGGAAGATGTCGAGCTGCACACCGCGGCCGCCGCCTGCCTGCGGGTCGCGCAGCGGGACTGGCCGCAGACCCCCTTCATCGCCGAGATCGAGCCCGTCATCGTCTTCGGCAGGGCCGAACGGCTGCAGATCGCCATCCGCAACCTGCTGGACAACGCGGCGAAGTTCAGCCCGCCGGGCGCCCCGGTGACCCTGCGCCTGTCCGCCAGGGAGCTCACCGTGCGGGACCAGGGGCTTGGCATCGCCCCTGAGGACCTGCCGTACGTCTTCGACCGCTTCTACCGCGCGCGGTCGGCGCGGGCCGTGCCGGGCTCAGGCCTCGGCCTGGCCATCGTCCGCCAGGTCGCCGAAAGCCACGGCGGCACCGTCCGCGCCGAGTCCGTGCCGGGCCGGGGCACCCTGATCCGCCTGAGCCTGCCGGTCGTGGCCCTGCCGCAGGAGCAGGTCGGCGCCATGACCGCTACAGTGGCCGCGGAACCGAGACAGCCGAGTCACAGATGAGGCCGCCGCTCCCCGCGGGCGCGGGAACCACCCCGTGCTCCCGCAGGATCTCCGCCACCTTGAGCTCGATCTGCACGTCGCCGTCCGCCGTCGGGTGCAGCCTGTCGTGGATGCGCGGGTACGCCCACCGCCCGGTCAGCGGGTCCATGATGATCACGCCAGGGTCCGCGGCCAGCGCGGCCGTCACGATGGCCTGGTCGGTCTGGTAGACCCTGGCCGCGTGCGACCTGCCTCCAAACACCGTCAGCAGCGCGATCCGCGCCTGCGGCGCCTCGGCCTGGATCAGCGCGATCGCCTGCGCGACCCGCTGCCGCTCGAGTTGCAGCGGCTCGCCGATGTCGTTGTGGCCGGCCTGCACGATGACCAGCACGGGCCGCAGCGCCCGCAGCCCGACCCGGGCCAGTTCGGCATCGACCGGCCCCTGCCTCATGATGCCTCGCCGTATGTAACCGGCCCCGGGATCGCCGTAGATCACGGCATCCCAGTGCTCCATGCGGGCGAGCCGCACCGCCCATGAGCTATCCGGATTGCCGGGCCCGACCCCGGCCGTGATCGAGGCGCCGACTATCGCCACCCGCGGCGCAGCGTTCTCCTGGCCCCGCTCAAGTCCGGCCTCGCACCTGGCCAGCGCGCCAGGCGAGAGCCCGCGATGCGGGACAGAACCGCGATGGGGGCCGACCAGGCTCCGGGCAACGCTGGAATCCACATGCCCCCAGGGCGGGAAATCCGCCCCCCAAGCCGTCGCCCAGAACGGCACTACCAGCGCGCCGATCGCGATCACAATCAGCACCACCCGGCGCCAGACCACGGCTTAGTCTCAGCGCTCCTTCCGGCCCTGTCAAGGCACGCCCGGCGTCCGGAAGCTTACATTCCGCTGACGGCCGGTGCCTGTCGACAAAGCACGCATA
>JBOHCG010000137.1:0-14315 GCA_050698735.1 Streptosporangiaceae bacterium
GCCAGGACGTCTGCTAACGCAACCTTTGCCCCATTCGTCATGAGATGACTTTGCCCCCCTTCCCGCGGCTTTGCGCCCCTTCCCGCGGCTTTGCGCCCCTTCCCGCGGCTTTGCGCCCGATATGCCAGTTATGGGTGACGGAATGGGGGGCAATCGAACTGGAGCGATATGCACTCCCGTTCCGCAACGGATTGCTGTACGTGTTGTGCGCCGACATCCCGGCGCGTCACCCTAGGTATCGCGAGATACTCATGCGGAGCTTCGCCTACGCACCCCTGAAGATGAACGCGAGTATGTCTAGCTCGGCTTCGCTCAATGGCGGCAGGGCCTACTACCTGCTTGGCGTGTGCGTCTAGCTCAGCATCGCTGACCACGTTGCGACGGGCGTCCACGAAAGAAATGTCACCACTCCGTATTGGGCTTTCCGGCGCCGCTGAGTCTATTTGTTCAGCGTGTGCAGAGGATACTCAGAAATATCCATCCGATCCGGCCATGCCAAACGGTGCCGGTACGGTGGCCGCATGCCTGTCAGACCGCGCAGCCCGCGACCCGGCCGCGCCAGCCCTGGCCCCCAGCCCCACCAGCACCGGCTGATAGCCGAGTCGTTCGGCACCGACGTCGGACGCTACGACCGCACCCGGCCGGCCTATCCGGGAGCCCTGGTGGAGGCGATCATCGCCGCCAGCCCGGGCCCGACGTCCTGGACGTCGGCTGCGGCACCGGCATCGAAGCCCGCCAGTTCCAGGCGGCCGGCTGCACCGTGCTCGGCGTCGAGCCCGACACGAGGATGGCTGAGTTCGCCCGGCGCAGCGGGATCGAGGCCAAGGTGGCGACGTTCGAATGCCTGGGACGGCGCCGGCCGCCGCTTCGACGCGGTCATCGCTGACACGGCCTGGCACTGGGTGGACCCGGTCGCCTGGGCAGCCAAGACCGCGCACGTGCTGCGGCCCGGCGGCCTGCTCGCGCCGTTCTTCCACGTGTTCCAGGCCCCGCCCGAGGTGATCGACGCCCTCGACCGCGCCTGCCGGCGGGCGGGCTCCCCGGCCAGCCTCCAGCCGCTGAAGCAAGCCCTGGACACCTTCCATGCGCGGTTCGGCAAGATCGCCGGCGGGCTTCCCCGTCGGGCCGACCGGCAAGGTCGCCAGGAAGCGGCTGAAGGAGCTTGCCTACCTCGGGCGGTAGGTCAGCCGGGTGATGCCGCTGGCATACGCCTTGGCGTCCGTCAGGGTCAGATCGGTGCGGTCGGCGAAGATCCGCTGGCCCTTGCCGAGGGCGACCGGATGCACCATCAGCACGTACTCGTCGACCAGCCCGAGCCGGATAACGGTACGCGCCGTACGGATGCCGCCGGGCACGCCGATGTCCCGGCCGGGCTGGTCCTTGACCGCGAGCACCGCCTTGCGCACCTGGTCGTCGCCGCGGGCGACGACTATCTCGGCGTTGTCCAGGGTGGCATCGACGGGAGCGCTGGACAGCACCACCGCGCGGGCTTTGGCAATCGCTGTGGCGATGGCGCGACTACCCTCGGTGGCGCCGGGATCAGCTGCCACCTGGCTCCAGAATGGAATCATGCCGACGGCGACCGGGTAACCCATGATTCCGGTGTCGGCGCTGCTGATCAGGTCCACGATATCGGCGTTCTGCTCCGGGTCCGGTGTCGTCAGCATCCAGTCGAGCTCGCCGTTCGGCCCGGCGAAGAAACCGTCACAGCTCATCGTCATGAATAGCCGCAGGGTCCGCATGGCTCAGCCCTCCGCTAGCTCGTCGAGCAGCTCGGCCAGCCGGTCACCGGAATCCTGCACGCCGCGGTCCATTCCGGACGCGACCATCGCGTCGCGGTCCTCCACCGACTGGAAGGCGACGACCGTTGTGGCCAGCGTCGCGCCGCCGCGCTCGGTGAACGTCACGCTCTGCAGGCAGACGTGGCCGGGCGCGCCCTCGAACTCGAGGGTCTGCACGATGGCGTCCAGCGTCGGGTCGCCGTGGAACACACCGTGGAACCCGAACGCGTTGCCTGCGCGCCGGTGTTGACATAGCGCCATTTCCCGCCGTCCCTGGCGTCGTAGCGCTCGATCTTCAGCGTCAGATCGCGCGGACCCAGCCAACGCTCCAGCAGGTCTGGCTCGGTGTGCGCGCGGAACAGCAGCGCGCGCGGCGCGGCGAACTCGCGCGCGGTAATGATTATCGGGATCCCCGGCTCAGCGGTGATCTGTGTCTTACTCATCATGGTCGCCTTTCGCTTGGAGTGCGGCGAGCAGGTCATCTAGCCGCTCGTGGCTCTCGTCCCAGAACCGCTGATAGCGGGCCAGCCAGGTGGTCACCTCGCGCAGCGGCTCCGCCTCAAGCCGGCTGAGACGCGCGGTCGCCCGACGGGAACGCGAAATGAGCCCCGCGTTCTCCAGTACCTTCAGGTGCTTGGAGATGGCCGGCTGCGACACGCTGAATGGTGCCGCGAGCTCGGCCACCGAAGCCTCGCCCTCGGCCAGCCGTAGCAGGATCGCCCGCCGGATCGGGTCCGCGAGCGCCCCGAACACGAGGCTAAGCCGGTCCAGACTCATCTGTAACCATCCAGTTCTAGAACCAGTTAGTTATAGACTGCCGCCCGGGTAAGCCCATTGTCAACCCGGAGCGGGACCGCACCGGTGCCGCGTGCCACGACTCCTAGCACGGCGAAGCCGGCCCAGATGGGCAGCAACATGACCCACCACGACCAGCGGAGCACGCCGGACATCTACTGGGTTTGTGGCAGGGACTGCTGGGGTTCAATAGCCGCGCCTGCCTGGGGAACGCGGTCGCTTATGTCGCGGGGGCGGGCATCCTGTACTGCGTTAGCTGCTTTCCGTCGTTTCCGCGGCAGCGGGCGTGGCGGGGGTGGTGGCGGGGGGCTGGGGGTTGCGGGAGGCCACCAGACTCGTTCGCCGATGAGGAGGAGGCTGGCGGGGACGAGGACGGTGCGGACGAGGAGGGTGTCGACGAGGACGCCGATGACGACGGCGATGCCTACTTCGGCGACCTGGACGGAGGGCAGCACGGCCAGGATGATGAAGGTGCCGGCCATGACGAGCCCGGCGGAGGTGATGACGCCGCCGGTGACGGCGAGCCCGCGCTGTGTGCCGTCCCGGATGCCCAGCTGCCGGGATTCCTCGCGGATGCGGGCGGACAGGAAGATGTTGTAGTCCACGCCCAGCGCGACCAGGAAGATGAAGATGTACAGCGGCAGCTGTGCCTCGGTGCCCTTGAAGCCGAGCAGGTAGCGCCAGGCCAGGCTGGCCAGCCCGAAGGAGGCGCCGAAGCTGAGGGCGGTGGTCAGGACGAGGATCAGGGGCGCGACGAGGGCCCGCAGCAGGAAGGCGATGATGATGAAGATCACCAGGAGCACGAGGGGGATCAGCACCAGGGTGTCGCGGTCCGCGGCCTGGGCTATGTCGTACTGAACGGCCGGGTCGCCGCCGACCAGGGAGCCGGGCGCGGCCCTGGCCAGGTCCTGGCGCAGGGCCTGGATCGTGCTGGCCGCCGCGGTGCCGTAGGGCGGGACGGACAAGGTGACCGTCAGGGAGTCGTAGCCCCCGGCCGGGGCGCCGGGCGCTACCGACGCGACGCCGTTGGTGGCCGCGGCGGCCGCCCCGGCCGCCCGTGCCTGGGCGGGTGTGGCCAGGATGATGACGGGGGCGGTGTCGGCGACGGGGTAGTGCTCGGTCAGCAGCTGATACCCGACGGCGCTGCCGGTGCTGCTTTTCACCCCGGAGACGGGATCGCCGTTGGTGTACAGGGTGGCGAGCCCGGCGCACGCGGCGGCCAGCAGCACCACCGAGACTGCCGTGGTCCAGGCCGGGCGGGTGGCGACGTGCCTGCCGACCCAGGACCAGAAGCGGGAATCTTCCGGCTTGTCCTGGCCGTGGCGGGGGACCTGCGGCCAGAACACCCACCGCCCGCATACGAGCAGCAGCGCGGGCAGCAAGGTGGTCTGGGCGGCCAGCGCGCAGACGATGCTCACCGCGCCGACCGGGCCCAGGCCGTGCAGCGACGCCGACTGCGCGACCAGCAGGCACAGCATCGCGGCCATGATGGTCCCCGCCGAGGCCAGCAGCGTCGGCATGCTCTTGCGCAGTGCCGCGGCCATCGCATCCTCGGTGGCGGCGTGGTGCCGCAACTCGTCCCGGTACCGGTGGATGAGCAGCAGCGCGTAGTCGCTGGCCGCTCCCAGGACCAGTACCAGCACGATCGAGGCGGTCAGCGTGCTCACCGTCAGCCCGGCGTTCGCCAGGCCGTACGCGGCGGCGTTGACGACCGTCCGCGCCCCCAGCGCGCCCGCCAGCGGCAGCAAGAACAGCACCGGGCTGCGGTACACCAGCAGCAAGATGACCGCCAGCAGCAGCACCGCCCGCAGCAGTATCGCCCCCTGGTTACTCGTCCCCCCCGCATCGGCGCTCTCCGCCGCCGACCCGGTCACCTCCGCCTGCAGGCCCGCGGTCGCCGCCGGCCCGCCGACCGCCTGACGAACCGCCTCCACGGCGGCCGTGTCGTTGCTGCTCTCCGCCGACGGCTGCGATGTCACCGTCACGGTGAACTCGGCCGCCTTCCCGTCCTGCGACGGTACCAGCGCGCCCGGCGCCGACCTGCCCGTCTCGTGCAGCCGGCCCACCGCGGCCCGCGCCGCGACGGCCGCCGACAGGCCCGTCGCCGACAGCGGCGCCCCGCCGGGCCGGACGAGCACCACCGTCGCCTGGTCAGCCGATATCCCGCCCGACGCGGCCTGCTGGATCTCCGTCACCCGCGTCGATGCCGCCCCCGATGGCAGGAAGGCCTGTACCCCGTTGTTCTCCACGTGCGTCAGCCCGGACGATGCATGGCTCAGCAGCACTATCAGCACCACCCACCCCAGCAGCACCGGCCACCGCAGCCGGCGCAGCCACACCCCCAGGCGGTCTCTTCCAGCAGCCCGGCCGCCACTGCGGCCATCCTGGTCAGCCGACATCAACAGCTGGCCCTCCACTTCCCTGGCAACGGCGCGTTCCCCGCAGCGCAATCTAGCTCTAATACGATTACATCGGAAAGTGTAATAGATAGGCCGGCTAGCCGCCAGAGCCTTAGTGAGGGCCGTATTACCAGATCAGCGGGAGCAGGCGCTTGCGGTCGGAGGCGTAGCGGCGGTACCGGTCGTCAGCAGCGCCTTCTCCTCCGCGCGGATGCGCCAGATGATGAACGCTAGCGGCGGCAGCGCCTCGGCTGCCAGGCAGGCCCAGTTCGCCGCCGCCAGGCCGGCCCCGACGCAGATCAGCAGTATCCCGGCATAACCTGGGTGGCGCAGCAGCCGGTACGGACCCGTGGCGGTCACCGGCTGATCGGGACTGACCACGATGGCGAAGGTGAAGAACCGGCCCCGCAATGCCGTGAACGACCATCGGCGCAGCCCGATCCCGGCCGCCAGCACCACCATGCCCGCGGTGAACGCGATGGCACCGGGCCGGATCGCGGCAGCCGGGAAAACCAGCAGGGCCAAGCGGAACAGGACGATCTGGGCGGTCACGCACGCCCCGGCGGCGAGCCAGAGACCGCGCCGGCCCGACCTGATGGCCGGAGCCCGCCAGAACCGCGATTGCCGCCCCAGCCCGAACTCGGCAGCCTCCATCACGAGCCAGCCCAGCGCGGCGATCACGAACAGCAACCGGGCCGGACAGGTGTCGTAGTACGGCCTCGCCGACTCATGACTATCCGCCAGCGCCAGCACGCACACGGCCGCCATCACGACAGCCACCGGCACCAGCACCGCACGGCTGGCCAGCACACGCCGCCGCTCGATCACGGCGCCGCCGATGAGGTCGAGCGCGGCCCGCAGCGGCGTGGTCTCGCCCGCACTGATGAGCTCATCGGTCAGGCTGGCGACCTCGGAGCCATACCGCTCCCGCCAGCCGCGCGGATATAGCGCAAGCAGACGGCGGTTCACGACGGCGCCACCGCGATGCGCCGCAGCCCGACCGCCGCGATGCGCGCCGCCTCCAACAGCCGTACCCGCAGATGCTCCCGCCCGGCCGCGGTGATCTGGTACGGCCGCCGCCGCTCCTCGGCGGGCAGCGCCTCCACCAGGCCGGCCTTCTCCAGCATGGACAGCGCCCCGTAGAGAGTCCCGGCCCCCAGCTTGATCCCGGCGAAATCCTCAACGTCCTTGATCAGCGCGTACCCATGCTTGGGCGAGTCGGCCAGGCTGGTCAGGATCAGGATGCTGCGGTCCGATGACCCGCGGATCAAGTCTCTGGTCATGCATCCACTCCCTGGATACCCACCGCTACATCGGAGAGTGTAATACCCCTCGCCGACACCTCACAGCCCTCGGCAGCACGCACGAGCGCGATGAATGTCTCAATTCAGTACTGGTCTTGCCGGCGCCGTTCGGGCCTACAACTCAGGTGACCTGGCCTTATCTGCTGCCGTGCAGCCTGTTATCGGCTGACGGTATGTCAGGTGCTGTTCCGGCGGCGGTAGGCGGTGGCCGCGGCGCGGTCGTTGCACTGGTCGCAGCAGTACCGGCGGGTGCGGGCTCGGCTGTGGTCGACGTAAATACAGGTACATGGGCCGGCCTGGCAGGTGCCGAGCCGGGCGGTGCCGTGCCAGATCAGGTGCGCGGCGAGAGCGGTGAGCAGGCGGCCGGGAATCAGCACGGCGCAGCCCTCAACGGCGAATCCGCCGACAAAGAAATGTCAAAACCCTGTTTCGGGCTTACCGACATCGCTGGGTCTATTCGTTCAGCTAACACAGAGGATGCTCAGAATTTAAACGCGGCACGGACCAGGCCGCGAGGCGCCGCCGTCGCCGGGTGCTGGCACACTGAATGATGGCCGATACGCCGTCCACTGCTTACTGGAAGTTCTCTGGCTTGAGCAGGTCGCCTTGAACGAACTCGGTCGGCGTTTGTGTCTCGCGGGGCGGCAGCTGAGTACCCGCTGCTGAGGAGAAGGCCCGGTGCCAGCGATGAGGCCGAGTCAGGAGCGGGAAGGCACGCGCCGCTGGCTTCTTGATATACACTGATGATAGCTATCAACTAGGAAGGCGCCATGGCTGATACCGGGATCGCAAGGCTCTTCACTCACGGCAGGAGCCAGGCAGTGCGCCTGCCCAAGGAGTTCCGGCTGCCCGGCGACAGGGTGCGTGTCCGGCACATGGGAGACGGCGTGCTGCTGGAGCCGATCGCGTCCGACATCGATGTGTGGTTTGCCGAACTGGACCGCTTCGCGGACGTGCCGCTGTTTGAGGACGGCAGGAACCAGCCGCCTACGCCTGGTGATGAGGACATCTTCGGGTGAACTACCTTCTCGACACCAATGCCGTGGTCGCGCTGCTGCGGAACAAGCCCGCCGGGGTGCGGGACCGGTACCGGGAGGCGGAAGCGGCTGGTGACTACCTCGCGCTCTCGTCGGTCGTCTTGTTCGAGCTGTGGTACGGGGTGGCGAAGAGCAGTCAAGTGCAGGAAAACACCGAGCGCCTGCGGGTATTGCTCTCGGGTGACCTGGACCTGCTTGACTTCGATGACGAGGACGCCCGCACCGCCGGTCAGGTACGCGCAGGCCTGGAGAAGGCCGGGACGCCGATCGGCGCCTACGACCTGCTGATCGCCGGGCAGGCGCTGCGACGCGGGCTGACAGTGGTCACGGCCAACACTTCCGAGTTCAGACGGGTCACTGGCCTGAGCTGGCAGGACTGGACGACCTAGCAAAGAAAAGAAATGTCACAATCCAGACACTGGGTTGGCCCGCTCCGTTGGGGCCCACGAACCCCGTCACCTGCCCAGGCGGGACGGTGAAGGTCATCCCGTCGAGGGCGACGGTAGACCCGAACCGCTTGTGCACGCCCGACACCTCGATGCGTGCCTCGTTATCCATCACGCTCAAACACGCTAGGAAAACCCCAGGTCCGGCGGTAGCCGACCACCACCCATCTTCAGATGCGTGCTACCACCCGGGCTTTTGCGACCCTGGCAGCGACATTTAGCCCGGCGCCGCGTCGAGTATGTCAGAATCACATCAGCTCGATGCATAGCCAAGGTGGCGCGTGCGCGACGGCTGCCGCTGCCCCCGGGCCGCCGAGCACCGCCGGAAACCACGGCGCCGGAAAGGGTGGGGACTATGGCCGGGAATCAGCTGCCGTCGATTAACCACGTCGTCCAGCTCATGCTCGAAAATCGCTCGTTCGACCACATGCTGGGATTTCTGTATGCCGGCTCGGGGAATGTCTCGCCGACGGGCCAGGCGTTCGAGGGGCTGACCGGCAGCGAGTCGAATACCGACGCCAGCGGCAATGCGGCGACGGTTTTCCAGATCGATCACACGGCGCAGGGCGCCTACTTCATGCCCGGCGCCGATCCCGGTGAGGGATACACGAATACCAATGTGCAGCTATTCGGCAGCGGCAAGCCGCCGACCCCGCCGGTCGCGACCAACACCGGCTTCGTCACGAACTTCGCCGACGCCATCACCTACGACCAGCGCTCCAAGCGGAGCGTGCAGGCGGGCACGACCCCCTCTTCCATCATGGGGGTGTTCCCGCCAGCGGCGCTGCCGGTGCTGTCCGGGCTGGCCGCCGGCTTTGCCGTGTGCGACTACTGGTGCAGTTCGGTGCCTACCGAGACCTTCCCGAACAGGGCCTTCGCCTGTGCCGCGACGAGCCAGGGGCACATGAACGACGCCACGTCGTCCTTCACCGTGCAGAGCATCTTCGGGCTGATGACAACGCACAGCCTGAGCTGGAAGATCTACGGTTACACCGAAGAGGCGCTGACCAGGAAGAACTTCCCTGACACGCTGAGCGCCCCGGAGTCCTGCTTCGGCCTGTTCGCCGATTTCCAGTCCGACGCCGCGGCCGGGACGCTGCCCCAGTACTCGTTCCTCGCCGCTGGATCACACGTCCGTGCTGAAAACCATCGAGACCCGCTGGGGGCTCCCCGCGCTGACCGCCCGGGACGCTGCCGCGCCCGACGTCGGAGATGTGCTCAGCCTCGCCACCGCAAGGACCGACGATCCGCTGGCCGGGGTGACCGCGCCGGCCGGGGTTATTGCCCGCTCCGCTGCGTATCGGTGTCGGCAACGCCGGGGGGGACGACCCGCCCTTGCTCGATTTCTTCTGACAGTTCCGCCTTGGCGGCAGGTGCCCCCTCATCCAGCACGCCGGAGCCCGCGGCCCGGGAGATAACGTCGCCGCCGCGGCCCCGCAGCACCAGCGCAAACCCGACGGCGATCAGCGCACCGGCGATCGGCCCCACAAGGTACACCCAGTAGCTGGTGAAGTCACCGCTGACCAGGGCGGGGCCGAACGAGCGGGCCGGGTTCATCGAGACGCCGCTGACCGGTGCTGCCCACAGGCCGGCCAGGGCGATATAGCCGCCGACGCCGAGCGCGGCGATCGCGCCGACGTTCTGGGCGGCCGATGCGGTGCCGAGGATCACGCTGACCAGGAGCGTGGTGAGCACGATCTCCATGAGCAGGGCCTGCCAGTCCTTGTACCCGGGGCCCGGCAGCGTGGCCCCGAGATGCCCGATGTTCCCGAACACCAGGCGGAGAAACAGGCAGGCCAGTGTCGCGCCGACAAGCTGGATGATGATGTAGCCGGGAACACGCTTCCACGGGAAGTCCCCGCGCAGCGCGAAGGCCAACGACACGGCCGGGTTCAGGTGCGCGCCGGAGACCGCGCCCATGAACAAGATGATCGCCGTCACCATCAGGCCCGGCGCGACGACAGCCGCAGCGAGGCTGATCTGTCCCTTCGCGTGCAGGAGCCCTCCGCCCGCGGCGACCAGTACCAGCGCGAAAGTGCCCAGCAACTCCGAGAACAGCCGCCGCCATTCCTTGTGCGGGTCGTCGAAGTCCTCACGGTTCCCGAACTCCAGCCAGAGCACGTGGTGCGTCCGCGGGAAGGCCGGCCCCAGCTGGCTCGCAGGCACGTTGTCCGCCACGCCCTGGTCCTTCCCGTCAAGCGCACCGAAGATTTCTTGCGATGCGGAGCGCAAGCCCGCGCCCCATCTTCGCGCGCGCGACGAGAACGGGGCCAGCGATCAGGTCAATCCGCAAGGCAGGCACGCCTAATTGGCCGTATGCGCGAATAAATTGCGCGGACGCCGTTGGCTCCGCTCATCACCCCGGCATGGTCATACCCGGGTATCAGTTCGTCTAGTGGCCGGACCGCACTGCCTTCGTGGTATGACCGCAGATTCAGGTCCGTGGTGTGATGACCCGGCCCCGGCCCGCCAGGCAGCCTTTAGCCGTATCTGGAAGCTGATAAGGCCGCTGATCCTGAAACCGTCGAGGTGCGCGCACCGTCGGCCCGATGGGCAGCAAGAGTGGAGGATCGGTGACGACGACCGTGCTTGAACTGCGCGAGGTATCGAAGGTGTACGGGACCGGCAGCGCCCAGGTGAATGCGCTCCGACGGGTGAACCTGTCGGTCCGTCGCGGTGAGCTGGTGGCGGTCATGGGCCCGAGCGGCTCCGGCAAGAGCTCACTGCTTACCATAGCGGGAAGCCTGGAGGAACCGACCAGCGGCCAGGTGCTGGTGGCGGGGACTGATCTCTCGCACCTGTCGCCCAACGATCAGGCGAGGCTGCGCCGCCGCCTCATCGGCTACGTCTTCCAGGATTTCAACCTGCTGGCCGGATTTACCGCGATAGAGAACGTCACTGTTCCGCTGGAACTGGACGGTACTTCAGCGAAGGCGGCGCATGCGACAGGGATGAAGGCCCTGGCCGAGCTAGGCGTTGCCGAGCGGGCTCATCATTTCCCCGATGAGCTGTCCGGCGGG
The DNA here is from genome assembly GCA_050698735.1 of Streptosporangiaceae bacterium. GTDB lineage: Bacteria > Actinomycetota > Actinomycetes > Streptosporangiales > Streptosporangiaceae > Palsa-504. The sequence goes on from JBOHCG010000137.1 coordinate 10,783, forward strand.
GAGCGCCAGCGGGTAGCGATCGCCCGGGCGGTGGTCGGTGACCGCAGGCTCCTGCTCGCCGACGAGCCGACGGGGGCGCTGGACTCGGTGAACGCCGAGGCGGTCATGCTGCTGATGCTCGCCGTCTGCCGGCGCGGGGTGGCCGGGGTGGTCGTGACCCATGACGCGCAACTGGCGGCGTGCGCCGACCGGGTGGTGTTCCTGCAAGATGGGCAGGTTATCGATCAGGCCCAGGCGTCCGCTGGCCCGGATTCACCGCACGCGGCTGGAGCGCGGCGATGAGCGCGATGCTGCGAGATCGTCGGGTTCTCCCCGGCTCCATCAGCGGCGGCACCGCTGGCCGCCGGGTCATGACCCGGTGGGCAGGGCGGCTGCTGCGCCGGGAGTGGCGGCAGCAGATCCTGGTGCTTGCGCTGCTGGCCCTGACGGTCGCGGCTGCGTCCTTCGGCGTAGCGGCCGCCTACAACGTGGCGTCCCTGCCGGGTCCGCAGTTCGGCTCCGCTGACTATCTCCTGCAGTTCGACGGGACCGGCCAGAAGGCCATGACGGCGGACATCGCGGCAGCCAGGAAGGTGTTCGGCACCATTCAGGTAATTGGCCGCCAGTTCGTGTCCATCCCCGGCTCGACCCAGACCGTCGAGTACCGGGCGCTGAGCCCGGACGGTCCCTACAGCGGCCCGATGCTCGCCCTGGTGCAGGGGCATTATCCTTCGGGCGCCGGGCAGGTCGCCGTCACCAGCGGGGTAGCGCAGAGTCTTCAGCTCCGCATCGGCTCCGTGCTATCCCTGCCCGGACATCACCAGAGGGTAACCGGCATCGTTGAGAACCCCAGCGACCTGAACGATCAGTTCGCGCTGGTGCCGCCGTCGGCCGCCGGCCCGGCACAAGGGGTCACGGTCCTGCTGGACGCCAGCCCGGCTACATTCAATGCCTTCAGGGACACATTCCACGGCCCGCTGGTGTGGCAGGCGCGCGGCGCCAGCACTCAGGCGGCTGTCGCGGCCGGCGCGCTCGGCGCTGTCACGGTCCTGATGGTGCTGGTCTTGATGGTCGCCGCCGCGGCCTTCGCCGTTATCGCCGCGCGCCGTCAGCGCCAGCTCGGCATGCTCGCGGCTATCGGGGCGACGCGAAGGCAGCTTCGGATCGTCATGGTTGCAGGCGGAGCGCTCGTGGGCGTCATCGGCGCCGTCACCGGAGCGGTCATCGGCCTGGCCGCGTGGCTCGCGGCAGCCCCGCACATGCAAGCATTCGCGGGTCACCGGATCGACAGGTTCGCGGTTCCCTGGGACCTGGTCGCGGCGGGCATGCTGCTGGCGATACTGACGGCAGCCGGCGCGGCATGGTGGCCTGCGCGGGCCGCATCCCGTGTCCCGGTCGTCAATGCGCTGTCAGCCCGGCCGCTAAAGCCCAGGCCAGCGCGCCGCAGCGCCATCCTGGCCGCGCCGCTGATCGTGCTGGCCCTGGTCTGCCTCGCCCTGGCCAACCAGACCAGCGGTCCGCTGATCATCGTCGGCGCGCTGGCCATGGCCCTGGGAATCTCGCTCGTCAGCCCGCTGAGCATCCGGGTCCTGACCGCGGCTGGCCGCCGGGCTCCGGTCGCGGTGCGGCTGGCGCTGCGCGACCTGGCCCGGTACCAGGCCCGCTCTGGCGCGGCTCTGGCCGCGATCAGCCTGGCCCTGGGGATCGCCGTAGCGATCATGATCAGCCTGGCCGCGGCCACGAACGCTGCAACCGCGGGCAACCTGCCGGACAACCAGATGCAGATCTGGATCGGCCAGCCGGGCGGTAACCAGCTGGTGCCCACCCAGACCGCTGCCCAGCTGAGCGCACTGGCTGCCGCGGTCCACCAGATCGCCGGGCCGCTCGGTGGTGCCGCCGTGATCCCCCTGGAAATGCCCGTCAACCCCGCCAGCAAGCCGCAGCCAGGCGGCCAGCAGCCGGTTGTCAGCCTGAACGTCCCGGTAGACCAGGCCGCCGGCCGGAATGGGGTCTACACCTCGGTTCCCCTCTACGTCGCCACGCCTGCCGTGCTCGCCCTTCTCGGCCTCAATCCGGCGACGATCAGCCCGGCCTCCAACATCCTCACCGCCCACGCCGGGCAGGACGTCCTCACCACCGTCACCACCATCACGGACGCCACGAACGTCCAGCAGATCCATGTTCCTGACTACAGCTCCGAACCCACCTCGCTGATCACCGTGAACGGCCTGCGCCACCAGCACTGGACGCAGATCCAATCCGGCTGGATGATCGAGTCCGCCCGGCCACTGCAAGACGCGCAGATCGCGGCCGCACGCGACGTGGCCGCCAAGTCGGGCCTGGTCATCGAGTCCAGGAACACTCAGGCTTCGCTGGCCACGATCAGGACCGTGGCGACGGCCGCCGGAGCGCTGATCGCTCTTGGCGTGCTGGCGATGGCGGTAGGCCTCATCCGCGCCGAGGCAGCCCGCGACGTGCGCACCCTCACCGCCATCGGAGCCGCCAGCACGACCCGGCGTACCCTTACCGCCACCACCGCCGGCGCCCTTGCACTGCTCGGCGCGCTGCTCGGATCGGGCGCGGCCTACCTGGCACTGGCCGCCGGACACCGCAGCGACATCGGTGTACTGAGCCGGGTGCCAGTTCTCGACCTCGCCATCACCATCGTCGGCGTTCCTGCCATCGCCGCCCTGGCCGGCTGGGTCCTCGCCGGGCGCCCGCCATCGTCCATCGGTCGGCAGGCTCTCGACTGAGTCGCAATCACAGCACTCAACTGAGCCCGGTCAGGCTTTCCGGCCAGTAGGCAGCTGAGGAGGTCCCGCCGCAGGTAACCTGCTGCTGCTGTCGGTGCTCTCCTTCGGTCCCGCGCACGGGTACGCGGTCATCTCAGCGCTGCGCGACCGCAGCGGGGGCACGTTCGACCTGCCCGAGGGGACCTGGAGACCCTGACCGTCTGGACTGCCAGATCAACGTTGGCGGGCTGAGCCAGCAGCGCCGCGGTTGCCGACATGCTCAATGACTATGCCGGCCAGCGAGTACAACGTAACGCTACGGCTGACACTTCGCGGTAAGGGCGAGACGGTTGTCGCGAAAATCACCGGTCCCGCCGTGGAGAATGGACCGCAGGCCGTCGGCGACTTTGTGCTGCTCGCGCTGGAGCAGCATGCGCTGGAGCAGCATGCGGACGATGCGGCAGAGGCAACGGGTGGCCTGATCGGCGCGCTCGGGGAGCGGACTGGGAAGGTGACGATGTCCTGGCGGACCAGCTCGGGGCGCTGGTCGCAACGGGGTCATTTCTGGCCTTAAGCCGCTTCCGGTGAGCCCGGATGAGCTGGTCGGCGTCCTCGAAGGCGACCCGGTGCAAGGCGGCGGGCGGATCGAGCTGGCGACGGGGCAGGTCTGGCCGGATGCCGCCTTCGAATACCGAAGCGTGCTGAGCGAGGAAGAGGAGGGCGAACTGGAGGAGCCGGGCAAGTGGCTGTGGGTGCACTGCGAGGGATCCCGGGACGGGTACCGGGACATGGAGCGGTTCATCCAGACCGTGTCCGATCCGG
>JBOHCG010000138.1:0-14298 GCA_050698735.1 Streptosporangiaceae bacterium
GGCCTCGTCCTGGACGGCCGCACGGCCGCCGGCGACCAGTGGCGCCGGGTTGCCGCCTGCCAGCCGCAGGCCGTACGGGGACCAGCGGGTCGGCGTGCCCGCGGCCGCGAGCGGGCGCGGCTGCGTGCCAGGCTCGGCTTCGGCTTCCGCCGACGGCCGGGGCTCCGCGCCGGGCTCGGCTCCGGTTTCCGCGCCGGGCTCGGCTCCGGTCGGCGGGCGGGGTTCCGCCAGGGCCAGCACTACGTCCGGCCTGGCGTTTCCCGCGGCCAGCGCGTCGGCGGTTTCCGCGGCGGCGGCGCCTAGGGCCTCGCGGAAGGCCTCGACGATCCAGCGCGGATAGCTGTGCCTGACGGACAGGTATCCGGCCGGGTCACCGGCGGGGTCCGGCGCGACGATCGCGATCCACGCGTCCAGGTCACGGGTGGCCAGCCGGCGCAGGACGGCGTTGACGAAGCCGGACGGGCGGGGACCGCAGACATCCTTGGCCAGGTCGACCGACGTCGCCACGGCGGCGTGGGCGCCGACCTTGGTGGCCAGCAGCTGATGCGCGCCGAGGCGCAGGACATCGCGGACCGGCGGGTCGAGCCGGTCCCTGTCGCTGCAGGCGGCGAGGATCGCGTCGTAGGTGCCGCGGCCGCGCAGCGTGCCGTAGGTCAGCTCGGTGGCGAACGCAGCGTCCCGGCCGGTCAGGCCGCGCTCGGTCAGCAGCGCGGGCAGCAGCAGGTTGGCGTAGGCGTCCCGGTCATCGACCGCGCGCAGCACGTCGTAGGCCGCGCGCCGGGCCGGATCGGCGCGATGGTTGCGTGCCATGTCAGCCGAACCGCACTGGTTCGCCTGATCCGTGCAGCCCGCGGGCCCAGTCGGCTGCTGTCATGCGGCGCTTTCCCGGCGCCTGGACATCGCCGAGACGCACCGGATGCGAGCCCGTGCCCGCGAAGACGGCGTGGCGTCCGGCCGTCAGCTCACCGGGCCCGAGGGAGGCCGGGGGGTCCGGGGCATGCATGGAGACCGGCCCCAGCTTCAGCCGGGTGCCGTCGAGCTCCGTCCACGCGCCGGGGTCCGGCGTGCACGCACGGATGAGGCGGTCGACCACGTGCGCGGGAAGCTTCCAGTCCACCCGCGCGTCGGCCGGATTGATCTTCGGCGCGAAGCTCACCCCTTCGGCCGGCTGCGGGACCGCCTCTATCGTGCCCGTCTCGATCCCGTCCAGCGTGGCCACCAGCAGCCGCGCCCCCGCCTCGGACAGCCGTCCGAGCAGGTCACCGGTGGTGTCATCGGGCCGCACCGGCTCGGTCAGCACCCCGTAGACCGGCCCCGCGTCCAGCTCGGCCACGACGCGGAAGGTGCTGGCGCCGGTCACGTCGTCGCCGTGCAGGATGGCATGCTGCACCGGCGCGGCGCCGCGCCAGGCCGGCAACACGGAGAAATGCAGGTTGACCCAGCCGCTGGCCGGGATGTCGAGCGCTACCTGCGGGATCAACGCACCGTAGGCGACCATCGGGCAGCAGTCAGGGGCGATCGCGCGCAGCCGGCCGAGGAACTCCGGATCCCGGACCCTGGTCGGGCTGAGCACCTCAAGGCCGGCCTCGGCGGCGCGCAGCGCCACAGGGCTGCGCTCGATCCTGCGGCCGCGTCCCGCCGGGGCGTCGGGACGGGTCAGCACCGCGACGACCTCGTGGTCGGAGGCGAGCAGCGCGTCCAGCGGCGGCACCGCGGTCTGCGGCGTGCCAACGAATACCAGGCGCATGGGCTCAGAAGGCCTGTCCCATCGTCTCGTGCGGTGAGACGCGGATCCGCGGGATGGGATCGCCCCACCATTCCGCCTCCCGGATGGCCTTCATCGCCTGCTTGCGCGTCGCGGCGTCCATCCGGTCGATGAACAAGATGCCGTCCAGGTGGTCGGTCTCGTGCTGGATGCAGCGGGCCAGCACTTCGGTGCCCTCGATCGTCACCGGGTCGCCGTACATGTTGAAGCCCTTCGCGACCACCCCGTAGGCACGCTCGACCGGGTAGGTGAGGCCGGGGAACGACAGGCAGCCCTCGTCGTCTTCCTCGGTGTCTTTCGACAGGTCGAGCGAGGGGTTGATCAGGTGCCCGGGCTCGTGATCGTCCACGTTGTAGGTGAAGACCCGCAGTCCCACCCCGATCTGCGGCGCGGCGAGGCCCGCGCCGGGCGCGTCCAGCATGGTCTCTGTGAGGTCTTTGACAAGCCTGCGCAGCTCGGCGTCGAAGTCGCGGACCGGCTCGGCCGGCGTGCGCAGCACCGGGTCGCCGAACAGACGGATCGGCTTGACGCTCACGAAGGTTCCCTCCTGCACGTGATGACGGAGGCTCGCGAACCGCGAGATTCCGCCCGGGCTTAAAAGTCTAGCTGTCAGGCCACCTCGGCCGGATCGAGCTGGACGCGGACGCCGCCGCCGTCCTTGCGCGCGCTGCGGACCGCCTGGGCCGCGTGCAGCGCCTGCGCCAGGGCGGCGCCGGTCGACCTGGGCACCCTGATCAGGACGCGCTGCTGGGGTTCGGTATCACCCGCCGCGGGCTCGACAGGGACAGGCCCGAGCACCTCGGCGCCGGCCGGGAAGCTGGCCACGGACAACAACTCCGCGACCGCGCCAGATGTTCCGCTGACGGCGGCCATCCGCACCGCGGGAGGGAAGCCGAGCTCGGCTCGCTCGGCCAGCTCGCGTTCGGAAAAATGGACCGGGTCCCAGCGGACCAGCGCTTGTACCGCGGGCAGCGCCGCCTCGGCGAGCACCACGATCTGCCCGCCCGGCCGGACCAGCGCGGCGGCGTTCAGCCACCGGCGCACGGCCTCCTCGGCGGCACGCAGGCTGGGGCGGCCGAGCAGTGCCCAGCCGTCCAGCAAGAGCGCGGCAGCGTATTCCTGCTGGGCGACCGGCTCGGCCCCCGGGGTGGCGATGACGAGCGCGGGCGAGTCGGGCACCGTGGCAAGCACGTGCTGTCCGCCGGAAGTCCGCACCGGCACTCCGGGGAACGCGCGGCCCAGTTCCTCCGCCGTCCGCGCGGCACCGGTGACCAGGGCGCGCAGGCGATCGGATCCGCACCGCAGGCAGCTCCAGTCGGCCGCGAGCGCACCGCACCAGCGGCAGCCGGGTACCTCGCCAGAGCCGCCGATCTGCAGCGGCCCCCCGCAGGCCGTGCACCTGGCCTGCGCACGGCACCGGCCGCAGGCGATCGCCGCCAGGTAGCCGCGCCTGGGCACCTGGACGAGGACCGGCCCCTCGGCCAGGGCGCCGCGGGCGGTGCGCAGCGCGAGGCTGGGCAGGCGGGCGGTCATCGCGGCGGCATCCCTGGCGAGTTCGGCCTCGTCGGGAGCCGCCCGGACCCGCGGCGCGGCCTGGCGCAGCGTGTCCTGGCGGCCGGTCAGCGGTCGCGCCCACCCCGCCTCGACAAGCTGGGTGAGCTCGGCGGTGCGGGCGAAGCCGCCGATCAGGGCGGCCGCGCCGGCCCGGTGCGCGCGCAGGGCCAGCACCTCTCGCGCGTTCGGGTACGGCGCGCGGGGCTCGGCGTGCAGGTCGTCGCCGTCGTCCCAGAGCACCACCAGGCCGAGCCGGCAGACCGGCGCGAACATGGCCGCCCTGGTGCCCGCCACCACCCGGACCTCACCCCGGAGGGCGGCCAGCCAGCGGCGGTACCGTTCGGCGGGACCGAGAGCCGCGCTCAGGCAGACGTGCGGCACCATTGCCAGCGCCTCGTCGACACGGGCCAGGTCGCGGGCATCCGGCAGGACGATGACAACGCCGCGGCCGGCGGCGGCCGTGGTCGCGGCGGCGGCTGCGATCTCGGCCGGCCACCCAGGGCCGGGCAGGGCCGACCACGCGGCCCGTACCGGCCGGCCCTCAGCCAGGGCGGCCAGAAACGCCTCCCCGGCGGCGTAACGCACCCACGAGCCGGGGTCCGGCCGCCCCGGCGCAGCACCGGGACCCGGCCGGCGGACGGGCTCGGCGTCGGAGTCCGGCCGCCCGCCGGTACCGGCGGGCGGCGATTGCGCGTCGTCCGGCTGGGCGTCGTCCGGCTGGGCGTCGTCCGGCTGGGCGTCGTCCGGCTGGGCGGTATCCCGTTCGGCGGCGGCGTGGCGTGGCGGGATCGCGAGCCTTAGCACGTCGGCGAGCGTGCCCGCGTACCTGCCCGCGACGGCGCGGGCCAGGGCGAAGATCTCCGGGGTGAGCACCGGCTCCGGTGAGATGACGCGCTCCAGCCGGGCCAGCCGGCCCTGGTGCTCGCTGGTCTGCGCGCGTTCGAGCAGGAAGCCGTCGACCAGCTGGCCGGCGAACCTGACCCTGACCCGGCAGCCGGGCACCGCGGCCTGGTCCAGGCTGGCCGGGACGAGGTAGTCGAAGGGCCGGTCGAGATGGGCGAGCGAGATGTCCACCGCGACCCGGGCGACGGGCAGCCGGGTGCTGACCGCCTGCCGGTCCTTTGAGCCCTTCGAAACCTCCGTTCCCTTCGCCACGCTCCCGTCCTACCAGAACCGTGGCCCAGCTTATGACGACGCCGATCGCAGGGCGTGGCGTACCTGGGCATCCCGGCACGTGCCGACATGTGCCGGAGCGGCTAGGACAAGCCGGCGGCGGTCCGCAGCTGGTCGGCGCGGTCGGTGCGCTCCCAGGAGAAATCAGGTTCCGCGCGGCCGAAATGCCCGTAGGCCGCGGTCTGCGCGTAGATGGGCCGCAGCAGGTCAAGCGCGTAGATGATGGCCCGCGGGCGCAGGTCGAAGACCTGCATCACGGCATCCTGGATCCGCTCCACGGGCAGCTTCTCGGTGCCGAAGCACTCCACGAAGAGCCCGACAGGCATGGCCTTCCCGATCGCGTACGCGACCTGGGCCTCGCACCTGTCGGCGAGGCCGGCCGCCACCACGTTCTTGGCCACCCAGCGCATCGCGTAGGCGGCGCTGCGGTCGACCTTGGACGGATCCTTGCCGGAGAAGGCCCCGCCGCCGTGCCGTGCCATGCCGCCGTAGGTGTCGATGATGATCTTGCGCCCGGTCAGGCCGGCATCGCCCATCGGGCCGCCGATCTCGAACCGGCCGGTCGGGTTGACGAGCAGCCGGAAGCCCTCGGTGTCGATGCCGGCGTCGGCGAGTACCGGCTCGACGACGTAGTCCCTGATGTCCGGGGTGAGCAGTTCCTTGAGGTTGATGTCGGGCGCGTGCTGGGTGGAGACGACGAGGGTGTCGAGCCGTACCGGCGTGTCGCCGACATACTCGATCGTGACCTGAGTCTTGCCGTCCGGGCGCAGGTAGGGCACGGTGCCCGCGCGGCGCACCTCGGCCAGCTGCCTGGCGAGCCGGTGCGCGAGCATGATCGGCAACGGCATCAGCTCAGGGGTCTCGCGGCACGCGTAGCCGAACATCATGCCCTGGTCGCCCGCGCCCTGGCGGTCGAGCTCGTGGGTGCCCTCGCCCTCCCGGTACTCGAACGCGTCGTTGACGCCCAGGGCGATATCCGGCGACTGGGCGCCGATCGATACCGACACGCCGCAGGACGCGCCGTCATAGCCCTTGGCCGACGAGTCGTACCCGATCTCCAGGATCTTCTCCCGGATGATGCCGGGTATGTCCACGTATGTCTGGGTGGAGACCTCGCCGGCGACGTGCACCTGGCCGGTTGTGATCATGGTTTCCACCGCCACCCGGCTGCCCGGATCATCCTTGATCATGGCATCCAGAATGGCGTCACTGATCTGGTCGGCCATCTTATCGGGATGACCCTCCGTAACCGACTCAGAGGTAAACAGGCGACGCGCCACGTTACTTCTCCCCCTATTCCATGGGACTGCGTGAGCTTTTCCAGGGCTGCGGTGAGTTTATCCTCGCCCGCCAGTTGATGCCGCCGTCCGGCATGGTGATACTCAAGCGGCCTGACGGCCTACTCGAGCCTGGCGGCCACAAGGTCCCACACCACGTCCGCGAGCGCTTCCTTCGGCCCGCGCGGGATGGTGGTCAGCGAACCGTCGGCGCCGAAGACTACCGCCTCGTTGTCGGCCGTGCCGAAGCCGAGTCCACCGCCCACCGGGTTTACGACGAGCAGGTCGCAACCCTTGCGCGCAAGCTTAGCCCAGGCCGGGGCCGGCGAGGTGTCGGTCTCCGCGGCGAAGCCGACGAGAACCTGACGCGTCCGGCCGGCCCGGCCCGCTCGGTGCGCCGCAAGCTCGGCAAGGATGTCCGGGTTTTCCGTCAGCCGCAGTGGCTCCGGCGGCTGGCCGTCCTTCTTGATCTTCGCCTCGCTGCGGTCCTGCGGGCGGTAATCGGCCACGGCTGCGGCCATCACGACCGCGTCGGCACCGCCGGAAGCGCCCAGCACGGCGTCGCGCATCTCGCGGGCCGAGACCACCCGGGCGACCTTGGCGCCGGCCGGATCGGGCAGCGCCACGTTGGCCGCCACCACGGTCACCTCGGCGCCCCTGGCGACGGCGGTGCGCGCGAGCGCGTACCCCTGGGTACCCGTCGACCAGTTGCCGATGAACCGGACCGGGTCGATCTCCTCCCTCGTACCGCCCGCGGACACGACCACGCGACGCCCGGCCAGGTCCTGGCGGGCGCCGGTGAGCAGCCGGGTCGCGACCGCGAAGATGTCGGCAGGTTCCGGCAGCCGCCCGGCGCCGCTGTCGGCCCCGGTGAGCCGGCCTACCGCGGGCTCGAGCACCATCGCTCCCCTGCTGCGCAGCAGCGTCACGTTCGCCTGGGTCGCGGGATGCTGCCACATCTCGGTGTGCATGGCGGGTGCGTACAGCACCGGGCACCTCGCGGTCAGCAGCGTGGCGGTGAGCAGGTCGCCGGCCATCCCGGCCGCCGCCCTGGCGAGCAGGTCGGCGGTGGCGGGCGCGACGATGACGAGGTCGGCCGACTGGCCGATCCTGACGTGCGGGACCTCGGCGACGCCGGTCCACACGTCCGTGGTAACCGGCTCGCCGGACAGCGCAGCCCAGGTCGTCTCGCCGACGAACCTGAGCGCGTCGGGAGTGGGCACCACCCGGACCCGGTGGCCGGCCTGCGTCAGCAGCCGAAGCAGCTCACACGATTTGTAGGCCGCGATGCCGGCGCCGACGCCGAGGACGACGCGCGCCGACATGCCGGATCAGCCCTCGGTGGCCTCGACGCTGAGCAGCCGCTCCTTGATCTCACGAAGCGAGATAGACAGCGGCTTCTCCTGGCTCCGCGTCTCCACCAGCGGCCCGACATACTCCAGCAGGCCCTCGCCGAGCTGCGAGTAGTAGGCGTTGATCTGCCGTGCACGCTTCGCGGCCATGATCACCAGCCGGTACTTGCTGTCCACGACACCCAGAAGCTCGTCGATGGGCGGGTTGATGATGCCGTCGGCGACCTGATTCCCTGCCACGTTTTGCCTTCCGTGATTAGCTACACTGCGCTGCCAAGGCTACCAGCTGGCGGCATACGTCCTGGACGGATGTGTTCACCATGGTGAGATCGAACTCCCCCGCCGCCGCGAGCTCGTCGCGCGCGGCCGCGAGCCGCCGGGCCAGGACTTCCGGCGGCTCGGTCGCACGGCTGGTCAGCCTGCGCACCAGCTCATCCCATGATGGCGGGGCGAGGAAGACCAGCACGGCCTCCGGTGCCGCGCGCCTGACCTGCCGCGCCCCCGCCACGTCGATCTCGAGCAGGCAGCTGACACCTGTCTGCAGCCGCTGCTCCAGCGGCGCGCGCGGGGTGCCATACCTGTTGCCCGCGAATCGCGCCCATTCCAGCAGCGCCCCGCCGGCCACCAGCCGGTCAAACCCGGCGTCATCGACAAAGTGATATTCGCGCCCGTTCACTTCTCCGGGACGCGGCGACCGGGTCGTGACCGACACGGAAATCCAGATCTCGGGACACGTTCGCCTGAGTTCGGCGACGACCGTGCTCTTCCCGACCCCGGAGGGCCCGGAGAGCACGGTCAGCCGCGAATGCACCGGGGTCGCGACCGCGGCACCGTTAGGAACCGCGGCACCGTTAGGACTCGAGGGGTTCGGATCCCGCTTGCCGCTCGGCTCAGATATCGGCACCGAACTCTTGCTCAAGCGCCGCCCGCTGGTTGGTACCCAGCCCGCGCACGCGACGCGATTCAGCGATACCAAGCCTTTCCATGATCTGCTTCGCCCTGACCTTGCCCACGCCGGGCAGGGACTCTAGCAGGGCCGAGACCTTCATCTTGCCAATCACGTCATCAGCCGCGCCTTCCTTGATGACATCGGACAAGGTCGTGGCCCCGCGCTTGAGGCGATTCTTAACCTCGGCGCGTTCTTTACGTGCTCTGGCAGCCTTCTCCAGCGCTGCCGCACGCTCTTCAGGAGTGAGGGGAGGAAGAGCCACTCGGGGTCACCTCGGGTTTCGTTGGGAAAAAGGTTTGTCGGGAGGGGAAACTAGCCAATCACGTACCCTTTCGGCAACGCAAACCCCCGTTTACGTCATCACAAATTGAAATATATTACTTTCCGTATGTGTGTAATTACTTTGCGTTACCGTCGCGCGGGATTCGGACCCGCCCGCGCCCGCCAGGGGTCTCACCGGGCGATATTCACTCGTCAGCGTGCTGAACACAAGGGTATGCCATGCCCCGCGGGCAGGCTCATCGTCTGCCCGGCGCGTCGCGGATTCGGCTGACATTTTCCACTCGATCCAGTGCGGCTCGAGGGCCATCTTCGGTCTCGGGTTCCTGGCATCTTACTCGCTGGGTGAGCCCTACGTCACCTCAGGTCATCGCATGTCAGACGCATGTTTTGGCTCACCGGTTGACGTTGAGCCTGCGCAGCGACGCGGCGATGGCCGCGGCCGCGGCACCGGGATCCGGCGCGCGGGTGATCGGACGGCCGATGACCAGCAGATCCGCCCCTGCCAGCAGGGCTTCCTGCGGCGTCGCCACCCGGGCCTGGTCGTCGGCCCCCGCGCCGGCAGGCCGGACACCTGGCGTGATGAGCGTCACGTCCGGGCCTACCTCGGCCCGGACGGCCGAGACCTCGCGCGGCGAGCAGACCAGGCCCTGCGCGCCCGCCGCCACCGAAAGCGCGGCAAGGCGCAGCACCGCGTCGGAGACCGGGCCCGCCATCCCGATCTCACCTAGGTCGTCATCGCCGAGCGAGGTGAGCACGGTCACCGCCGCGACCATCGTGCCCGGGGCCGCCTGCACGGCCGCGCGGACGACGTCGGCGCCGCCGACCGCGTGCACGGTCAGCACGTCGGGCCGCAGCCTCACCACCGCCTTCGCGGCACCTGCCACCGTGGCCGGTATGTCGTGCAGCTTGAGGTCGAGGAACACCGACACGCCGCTCGCCCCGCGCACCGTGGCCACCACCTGCGGCCCGTAGCGCAGGTAAAGCTCGAGCCCGACCTTGACGGTGCTCACGTGCGGCGTGACCAGTTGCGCCCACCGCGCGGCTGTCTCCAGGTCAGGCGCGTCGAGCGCGACCGCCACCGGTGCCGGCTTGCTCACGTCCGCTCCTCTCCACACTCGCTACCTGTTACATATTGCAGTCTATTGATTACATTGTGCCATCTAGGCCGGTCGCCGTGGCCCGGGGCAGCCCGCGGGACAGACGGCCGCGCGGGACGCCGCCGTGTGCCTGGCCGGTGACGTCGGCAACGTGGTCGACGCCGATTGCCGCAAGTTCCTCCTCCAGTTCCCGCAGCACGCGCGCGCATGCCGATGGATCGTGCACGATCGCGGTGCCGACCCCGACCGCCATGGCGCCGGCCAGCAGCAGCTCGAGCGCGTCCAGACCGGTGTGCACGCCGCCGGAGCCGATGATCGGCACGTCGGGAAAGGCCTCCCTGACCTGCCATATACATCGCACCGCGATCGGCCTGATAGCGGGCCCGGACAGCGCGCCGTACGTGCCGGCCAGCGCGGGCCGCATCGTCACGGTGTCGATGACCATCCCGATCGGCGCGTTGACCAGCGAGAGCCCGTCGGCGCCCGCCGCCGCGCAGGTGCCTGCCACCGCCACGATGTCGGTCACGTCCGGCGACAGCTTGGCGAACACCGGTATGTCGCGCCTCGCGCCGCCGCGTACCGCGGCGACCACGCCTGCCGCGGCCTGCGGATCGAGGGCGAACACCCGCCCGGCGTCCTCGGCGTTGGGACAGGAGAGGTTGACCTCGATGGCCGAAACGCCCGCCGCGTCCGACAGCCTGACGGCAAGCCCTGCGTACTCGCGGACGGTCTGGCCGCCGATCGAGACCACGACCCGCGCGCCGCGCGACAGCAGCCAGGGCAGGTCCCGCTGGAGGAACGCGTCGATGCCCGGACCCTGCAGCCCGACGGAGTTCAGCAGGCCGCTCGGCGTCTCGGCGAGCCGAGGCGCGGGATTGCCGGTCCGCGGCTCGGCCATGATCGACTTCGTGATCAGCGCCCCGATCCTGGCCACGTCGGTGAACTGGGCGATCTCGCGCCCGGCGCCCGCGCACCCGGCCGCTGCGAGCACCGGGTTAGGCAACTCCAGCCCGCCCAGCCTGGCCCGCATGTCAACCGGCATGTCGGGACTCCGTGCTCAAGCGCTTCCAGCCCGGCGCGCCGACGGCGTCGAACGGGATCGTGCCCATGTCATCCCAGCGGACCAGGTCACCGCGGAACACCGGCCCGTCGACGCACGCGCGGACGATCCTGGTGATCCCGTCGGTGCCGGTCACCGGCAGCACGCAGCCCATGCACACCCCGGTCCCGCAGGCCATCGGCACGTCCACCAGCGTCTGCACGGGGACCGCGTACCTGCTCGCGGACAGCACCACCTCGCGCAGCACGGGCACCGGCGCGCACGCGTAGATAACCTCGGTCCGGGCCTGGGTGACCACCTGCTCAAGCATCCCGGTCACCGCGCCGCGGGCGCCGAACGAGCCATCCGAAGTGGCAAATGTGGCGCTTCTGCCCGTCCGCCGCGCCGTCAGCGCGCCGAACATCCGGTCCGCGCTCGCCGCGCCGAGCAGGAAGTCGACCGTGCAGCCGCGGTCCCTCAGCCGCGCGGCCAGCGCGAACAGCGGCGCGCTGCCGTAGCCGACGCCGACAAGCAGGCAGCTCGTCGGGTCGCGCGGCACGGGGAAGGGCCGACCGAGCGGTCCCACCACGTCCAGCGGGTCCCTGGCGCGCAGCCCGGCCAGCCACCGGGTCCCTGGTCCGCTGGCTTCGAACACGAACTCGACCGTGCCGCCGTGATCGGGCCGCACGTCGTGCACGGCGAATGCGCGCCGCCCCAGCATCGAGGTCTGCGGCCCGCCGACGGCGATCGTGACGAACTGGCCGGGCCTGAACCTGGTCGCGATCGCCGGCGCTACCAGCGTCAGCGCGTGGTAGGCGTCGACCCGCCGCACGGTCAGCACCGTGCCGCGTACCTGCACCGGGGCCATCCCGGGCTCACTCACGAGGTGCGCGGCCGAGCAACGCGGCGTGCTCTTGCAACGAGCGCACGCCCACTTCGCCGCGGATGATGGCCTCGATCCCCTGCACCGCGGCGGCGAGGCCCGCCGCGGTGGTGACGCACGGGATGCCGCGGCGGACCGCGGCGGTGCGGATCTCGTAGCCGTCAAGGCGAGGACCGGACTGCCCCGGGCTGCCGAACGGCGTGTTCACGATCAGGTCCACCTCGCCTGCGAGGATCCGCGTCACGACGGTCGGCTCGCCGGAGGGCCCAGGGCCGTCGCCGTGCTTTCGCACGATCTTGGCACGAACCCCGTTGCGCCGCAGCACCTCCGCGGTTCCCTCCGTGGCCCAGATCTCGAATCCCAGGTCGGCGAGGCGCTTGACCGGGAAGATCATCGACCGCTTGTCCCTGTTCGCCACCGAGACGAACACGCGCCCCTTTACCGGCAGCGAGCCGTACACCGCCGCCTGCGACTTCGCGTACGCCGTGCCGAACACCTCGTCGATGCCCATCACCTCGCCTGTCGAGCGCATCTCCGGGCCCAGCACGGTGTCCACGCCCTGGCCGAGCACGTCGCGGAAGCGGCCGAACGGCAGCACGGCCTCCTTCACCGCGATCGGCGCGTCCAGCGGCAGCGAGCCGCCGTCGCCGCAGTGCTGCAGCATCCCCTCGGCGCGCAGTTCGGCGACGGTGGCGCCGAGCATGATCCGGGCCGCCGCCTTGGCCAGCGGCACCGCGGTGGCCTTAGACACGAACGGCACCGTGCGCGATGCCCGCGGGTTGGCCTCCAGCACGTACAGCACCCCTGCGGCCAGCGCGTACTGCACGTTCAGCAGGCCGCGGACTCCCACCCCGGCGGCGATCGCCTCGGTCGCCGCGCGGATCTGCTCGATGTCGCCGCGCCCGATGGTGATCGGCGGCAGCGCGCAGGCGGAGTCGCCGGAGTGGATCCCGGCCTCCTCGATGTGCTCCATCACGCCGCCCATGTACAGCTGCGTCCCGTCGTAGAGGGCATCGACGTCGACCTCGATCGCGTCGTCGAGGAACCTGTCGATGAGTACCGGGTGACCGGGACTGACCTCGGTCGCCCTCGCCACGTACGACTGCAGCGAGGCATCCTCGTAGACGATCTCCATGCCGCGCCCGCCGAGCACGTACGACGGCCGGACCAGCACTGGGTAGCCGATCTCGTGCGCGATCGCCAGCGCGTCCTGGGTTGAGGTGGCGGTGCCGTGCCGCGGCGCGGTGAGGCCCGCGGCCTGCAGCACGCCGGCGAACGCGCCGCGGTCCTCGGCCAGGTGGATCGCCTCCGGCGAGGTGCCCACCACGGGAACCCGGGCGGCGGCCAGCCCCCGCGCCAGCCCCAGCGGGGTCTGCCCGCCGAGCTGGACGATCACCCCGGCGACCGGGCCGCTCGCCTGCTCCGCGTGCACGACCTCGAGCACGTCCTCCAGCGTCAGCGGCTCGAAGTACAGGCGGCTTGAGGTGTCGTAGTCGGTGGAGACCGTCTCCGGGTTGCAGTTGACCATCACGGTCTCGTAGCCCGCCTGCGCCAGCGCGAACGACGCGTGCACGCAGGCGTAGTCGAACTCGATGCCCTGGCCGATGCGGTTCGGGCCGCTGCCGAGGATGATCACCTTGGGCCTGGTGCCCGCCGGCACCTCGCTCTCCTCGTCGTACGTCGAGTACAGGTACGGCGTGCGGGCGGCGAACTCCGCCGCGCAGGTGTCCACCGCGTGGTACACCGGCCGCACGCCCAGGCCCCAGCGGATTTCCCGCACCACGGTTTCCGTGGTGCGGCGGAGTTCGGCGATCTGCGCGTCGGAGAAGCCCGCGCCCTTCGCCGCCCGCAGCGTGTCTGCGTCAAGGACGGGTGCCACCACGGTCCGTTCGGCCAATTCATTGATCTTTTGAATTTGGTCGATGAACCAGGGATCGATGCCGGTGACCTCGACCAGGTCGGCCACGCTCGCGCCCGCGCGCAGCGCCCGGTAGATGGTGGCCAGCCTCCCGTCGTGCGGGGTTCCCGCCGCACGCAGCAGGCCCGCCGCATCCAGTTGCTCGCTTTGTTCTTTGTAGCCGAACGGGCCGTGGTTGCTCTCCAGCGAACGCAGCGCCTTCTGCAGGGCCTCGGGGAAGCTCCGGCCGATGGCCATGGCCTCCCCGACGCTCTTCATGTGGGTGGTGAGCTCGGGGTCGGCGCCGGGGAACTTCTCGAACGCGAACCGCGGCACCTTGACCACCACGTAGTCCAGCGCGGGCTCGAAGCAAGCGGGCGTCTGGCCGGTGATGTCGTTGCCGATCTCGTCCAGCGTGTACCCGATGGCCAGCCGCGCGGCGATCTTGGCGATCGGGAAGCCGGTGGCCTTGGAGGCGAGCGCGCTGCTTCGCGAGACGCGCGGGTTCATCTCGATCACGACCATGCGGCCGGTGCGCGGGTCGACCGCGAACTGGATGTTGCAGCCGCCGGTGTCCACGCCGACCGCGCGCATGATCGCGATCGCGGTGTCGCGCATCCGCTGGTACTCGCGGTCGGTGAGCGTCATCGCCGGGGCGACCGTGACCGAGTCGCCGGTGTGCACGCCCATCGGGTCGATGTTCTCGATCGAGCAGACGACGACCACGTTGTCCTTGGCGTCCCGCATCAGCTCGAGCTCGAACTCCTTCCAGCCGAGGATGCTCTCCTCGAGCAGGACCTCGTGCGTGGGGCTCGCGTCAAGGCCGACGCCGGCCATCCGGCGCAGGTCCTCCTCGTCGCGAGCGATGCCGGAGCCCAGCCCGCCGAGGGTGAACGAGGGCCGGACCACCACCGGGTAGCCGAGGTCTTCCTGGTCTTCCTGGCCTTCCTGGCTCGCCTGGCCTTCCTGGCATTGCTGGCTCGCCTGGCCTTCCTGGCGTTGCTGGCCTTCCTGGCGTTGCTGGCCTTCC
>JBOHCG010000139.1:0-14287 GCA_050698735.1 Streptosporangiaceae bacterium
GTTGTACACGTTGCAACCAGAGAGAAACATGCTGGTCGGCGGGGTGCAGGGGGTTCACGTCGCTTCGGAGCAGGACGTCTGGGCACACCGTCACAACCAGACAGGCATCATCTGAGCTGCCTCGTCGCGAAGATGATCTTGGTTACCTACAAATCTGACGCACACCCGTGTTCTGACGCGGGTCCCGAGAATGTCAGAGGTGGCACGTACATTTGCCGAAAGAGTGCTGGAAGTTAATCGGAGGAGGGTACTCGATGCCTGCGCATAGCGTGCTGGCGGGCACGCACGAGCCCGGAAGCCGATCGGAAGAGACAGCCCAGCGGCTGGTCGTGGCGTGGCAGCACCCCCAGGACCGCTCAATCCAGCCTGTCGGTTTCCTCATCCGCGACGGGAAGGGCTACGAGTTCCACTACATCCGCAACGCTCTGAACGTCACGGACTTCCGGCCGCTGCTGGGATTTGAGGACCTACATGCCAGCTACCGCTCCGAGGACCTCTTCCCGCTGTTCGCGCAGCGCGCCATGGACCTCGGCGGCCCGACTATCAGCGCTACGTGCAAAACCTCGGGCTGGAAGGCGACCCCGGACCATGGGAGCAGATCGCCCGATCCCAGGGCCGCCGAGAAGGTGACACGATCCAGCTATTTCCCGAGCCGCAGGTCACGGGAGACGAAGTCAGATGCCTGTTCCTCGTCCACGGCATGCGCCATGTGCACAAGGGACCGAAGACATTGAACGGGACCACTGTTCACGTCACCAGGGAGCAGATCGAAACCGCCCTCAGCAAGCTGCGTCCAGGACACGAGCTCGGCATCGTGGCAGAACCTGGGAACGAGAAGAATCCTGACGCCGTCGTCGTCACGGCAGAACCGCTTGTCCCGATCGGCTGGGTGCCAGATCTTCTCGTCGAAGATCTGCACCGCCTCGAGGAGCGCGCCCGGGTCACAGTGACCGCTGAGCACATCAACGGACCCGATGCGCCATGGCACATGCGGCTACTTGCCCGGCTGCGTGCAGCACCGGCGTCCGGCTTTCGGTTCTTCACAAGCGAACGGTGGGAACCACTGGCCGTCGACCCAGCCGATCAGTAGGCAAACACGTCCGGATAGCCCCCCAGTTCTAGAGCCACCCGTCCAGGCAAGAACGCGCAGCAAGCGTCATAGAGCTCTGCAAGTCCAGCGGCCTGAAGTCTCAGCTGCAACGCATCCAGCAACCCGGGCAGATACAAGACGTCGCCAGCGGCGTACTGAAGCTGCTCAGCAGTCAGCTGGGTAGCAGCCCAATTGCTAGTGCGAACTGGACCTTTGCCCATTGTCACGCCGAGATGACCGGATACTAGCTGCTGAAGGCTGTGGGCATCGTTCGGCGCATCCGGCTCAAGTAGCTTCGAGGCAACTTTCGTGCAGCGGATTGACGCAGGCCGGACACCCCAGGCATGAACCATGAACCGAAGATCGAATGGAGCATGGTGGAAGATCTTCTCTATCACAGAGTCTTCTAGCAGCGCCATCAGCCGGGTTGGTCTGCGGTCGCCAACGCTGACCACCGCCACGCCAACGCCGTCGCCGAACAGCTGGCACGTCCCCAGCCGATCACGGGCCCAGTCCAGACCCGTCGTCTCCACGTCCCAGCCGATCCGGCCAGCACTGGCAAAGGCCTCGGCAAGCTGATCCGGAAGATCGCCGCTTGCAACGCACACGCTTCCGAGATCGCTCACCGGCCGCCCGCCGCCCTCAGAGCTAGACATGCCCCGCAGCATCCCACAGCCACGAACCAGTTCGTTAACAGGCTCAGATGGGGCTGTCTGGGCTGCGCCCCGGGGTAACGCAACGTAGCGGAGGGTTGCCTACCGCAAAAGCGATATGCACGCCGAACACCGACTCGGCGCGCGGTGGATTAGGAATGGTCTGCATGGCGACTCGGCGCAGATGGGCCGGTTCTGTGCGCTTCGAAGTGCGGGGGGAACCGGTGTTCGTCATCGCGGCACCCATAAGTGCCGTCACTGTCAAGAGGGCGTACAGATCTGGCCCGGTGACTATATCCCGCTGTCCGGGCTGCGCTGGGTGTTCTTCTGGATCTTCCTCGCAGGTGCCCTGGTCTTCTCGCCGCGCGGGAGCAGTCAAAGCTGGAGCGCACGCAGCGGTGAGGACGAACGAGCGTAGCCAGGACAACAAGCCCGTCATCCGCGCGAACCCGAACGTCGGCGGCAGAAATGCCTAGCCTACTGCCGCTATTTCGGTCTAACCATTACCGTCGCATTGCGGCGGATAGCCGGTAACAGGTCAGGATATCTAGATCCAAGGGCCGCGAGGATAGCGTAACGGGCGAATACCCGTCGAAAGTAACTTAAGACCACCATTCATAGGTTTCCAAGATCGCCTTCATGCACTCCTGGATTGCTGCCTGCCCTCCGGTCTCATAAATCTGCCCCGCATGCAGTTCGATCGTTCTAAGGCAAGAACTCCGATTGTCTGTAACTAGCCTGCTCCTAAGTGAGCTAACCAGATCTTCACGTTTTTCTATGAGAAGAGGGTCTCTCTTCTCTGGGCTTGCGGTTCTCATCCTAATTGCTTGGAGAGCCGCCGTCGGTGCTTGGACCACCAGATCGGCGGGGAGATCCGGGGGCCAAAGGATGGCTAGGTCATTGAGCGCATCGTTAAAGGATTTGGTTTTGGCGGCGGTGTCGGCGGCCTTGGCCCGGGCCAGCGCGACCGACTGCTGATCTGCGGGCAGGTGCGGGGCCAGCGCGGTGAGTGCCTTGGCACGGCCGTTATCGCTGGTGACGGCCGAGGCGGCGGCGAGAGCCTCGGCCAGCGCGACCGACTGCTGATCTGCGGGCAGGTGCGGGGCCAGCGCGGTGAGCACCCTGGCCCGCCAGTAGTTTTCTTTGATGGCGTATGCGGCGGCTGCGGCCTGGCCCATCAGTTCTGCAGGTAGGTGCGGGGCCAATCCGGTGAGCGCCCAGGCACGGTAGTACAAGTCGCCGAGCTTGTTGGCGGCGGCCAGGGCTTGCGCCATCACGTCGGGCGGCAGGTGCGGGGCTAGCCCGGTGAGGGCCTCGGCGCGGAAGTCCTTGCGGCTAATGGTGGCGGCGGCGGCCAGGGCCTCGCTCATCAGAGCCCGGGGCAGGCGAGGGGCCAGGGCAATGAGCGCTTTGGCGCGTCTGTCGGCGATGATCATCGGAGAGTCGGCCGCCAGGGCCTCGACGGCTAGGGCCTCGCCCATCAGTTCTGCGGGTAGGTGGGGAGCCAGTCCGGTGAGTGCATCGGCACGAGCGGCGTCATTAGTCATGGCCCTGGCGGTGGCCAGAGCCGCGGTCATCAGATCCTGGGGCAGGTGCGGGGCCACGGCAGTCAGCGCCCTGGCACGGGTGTGGTCGTCGGTGATGGCGGTAGCAGCGGTCATGATCTCCGACACGACGTGCTGTCGCTGGCCTTCGGATAGCCGGGGCACCAGGCCTGTAAGGGCGCTGGCACGAGCGGCGTCGTCGGTGATGGCGGTAGCAGCGGTCATGATCTCCGACACGACGTGCTGTCGCTGGCCTTCGGATAGCCGGGGCACCAGGCCTGTAAGGGCGCCGGCACGAGCGGCGTCGTCGGTGATGGCGCTGGCAGCGGACAACGCGTGCGTCAGTACTTGTTCCTGCTGGTCGGCTAGCAGGTAAGGGCATAGGCCGGTGAGCGCTGCGGTGCGGGAACCGTGGTCGCTGATGGCCGTGGCGGCGGCCAGGGCCAGGGCCAGGACGCCCGGTTTCTGGTCCGCGGTCAGGTCGTAGGCCACCATCTCAAGCAAATCGGCGCGGTGGCGGTCGTTGGTCACGGCGGTGGCGGCGGCCAGGGCCTGAGCCAGCACGGCCGCCTTCTGGCCTGGGCGCAGATGCCGGGCCATGCCGATAAGCGTCAAGGCACGCATGAAATCCGTCTTGATGCCGGCAGCGGTGGCCAGTGCCTTGGCCATTAGGTCTTGCGGCAGCAATGGGGCCATGTCTATGAGCGCCCCGCTGCGGGTACTGTCGTCGACGGCGGCGGTGCTAGCAAGGACCTGCGCCAGCACGTGCGTCCTCTGGTCAACGGTCATGTGAGCAGCTAGACGGGTCAACGCCGTGGCGCGAAAGTAAAAGTAGCGGTTGTCGATGGTGCTCGCGGCGGCAACGGCCCGGGCCATCAGTTGCGCTGGCAGGTGCGGGGCAAGGCCGTCGATAGCCGTCGCACGGGCGATGTCGTCCGTGATGGCGGCGGCGGCGGCCAGAGCCTCAGTCATCAGTTCCGCTGGCAGGTGCGGGCCCAGCGCGGTGAGCGCATCGGCGCGGGACGACTCGCTGATTATGGCTGTAGCCGCTGCCAGCACACGCGGCTGCTGATCTGCGGGCAGGCGGGAGACCAGATCGGTAAGGGCGTCGGCACGAGCTGTCTTGTCGGTTATAGCGGTGGCGATGTCTAGGGCCTCGGCAATCGCCTGTTGCTGCTGTTCTGCCGGCAGCCAGGGGGCGAGCCTGGTCAGTGCCCAGGCGCGGCCGCGATCATTGGTTATGGCAGTCGCGGCGGTCAGTGCTTCGGCCAGAAGGCGGAGAGGAAGGTATGGGGCCAAGCTGATCAGCGCACTGACATTGTGTTCCTTAGCCAAGGTGATGGCGGCGGCCAAGGCCTCGGGCAGCAGATCCAATGGCAGGTGGGGAGCGAGGTCGGCGAGCGCCTTGGCGCGGTCGCGGTAATCGTAGTCGGGGATGGCAATGGCAGCTTTCAGGGCCAGGGCCAGCAAGTGCGGCCGCTGATCTTCCGGCAGGTGCCGCGCGAGGACGGTCAGTTTCGCGGCGCGGTCTATGTGGCTTGCGATGGCGGTCGCTGCAGCCACGGCCTCATCGGCAACAGGTGGCTTCTCGTCTGCGTTGACAGCTTTGTAGATGGTGAGCAGGGCGTCGACGCGGTCCACGTTGCGAGTCAGTCGGCGGGCGTGGTCAAGCCCCCGGGAGAGTGACCACATGCCTGTGTCCATAAGCTGTTCCAGCAGAAGATCGGGGATCCCGTTAGTTCGGCTGGTGATACTGGCGGCCATCAGCGCGTAGCGGATTTCCGTGCCGAGGGTGGGCGCTGGCTGGCGGACAGTCAAGGCCTGATTGGTGAGCGCAGCGTAGCTGTCGCGCGCGCGGGCCAGGTCATCGAGATAGCTGGTGAGACAGTTGGCGCTGTCATGCGCCGCGAACCAGGTGTTGACCTGCAGACTGCCGGTGACGTGATGGGCGGTCATGAGCAGCCGGTGCAGCTCGGCGAGCCGGCCTGCATGCACCAGGTGACGCGCTAGATGGCGAAGCGGATAGCCGTCATCGATGCTCGCAGCGAAAGGATTGCCGCCCAGCAAGGGCAAGTCGGCAGCTAGCCCGCCGAAGCCGGTCAGGTAGCTGTCGGCTACACGGGCATGAGCAGCGACTGTCGCCCGCCGCAGTTCATCAGATAGCGCTTCTAGTTCAGAAGGGCCCTCTGCCTGAAGAGCGAGGGGCCGGTCGTGGTGACTGTCTTTGATGATTTCGCGCAGGCTTGGATGGTGGATCTCATACCGCAGCGGCGACCCCGCCACGGTGGGCCTGGTTGTGGTCAGCACCGGGCGGAGGGTGTAGTCACACCCGCGGCGCACGGCAACCAGGTCAAGGCCGCCGGACAGGCGGGCCAGCGCGGTAGCGGGCAGCGGTTCGCCCGCCACGGCAAGCGTGGCAAGCAGCGGGAGCAGGGATGAGTGCCACGCCGGGTCCTGTTGCCAGCGGCGGATCTGATCGGCGTAGTAGTTCCACAAACCGGACGGAAGGTCGCCGACAGTGCTGGGGTGGCGCAGGCCAAGCCGCAATTCCTCCAGCACATACCGGAGGTAAACCCATACGCCGGCGCTGCGGCTGGCAAGTTGATCGATGATTTCTGCCGGTCCGGTGCCAGCCTCGGCCAGCTTGGCGGCCAGCACGTCCTTGGCAGTGGCTTTCTGCAGGAACTGGCGGATGTCGTCTTGGTTCCGCGAGTCGTTTCTACCGATCAGCAAAGTCCGCGAGGGGCTGTCCGGGCACCCGGGTGAGTAGCCCGTGCGGTAGGTGCCAACTATGTATGTCCCGTCGGGCAAGGCGGTTGGCAAACCAAATGCAGGGCCCTGGCCCGAAGGGTCAGCCTCGTCCAGGCCATCTACAACCAGAACAACCGGGCGGCCGTGCCGGCGAGCACGCTCGGCCGCCTGACCGAGTATTGACTCAAAACCCGCGGGAGACTGCGCCCATTCTGGGAATATCTCAGCTGGGGCAAGATGATCTAGCCTGAAATGGATGATGAGTTGAGCGGACAGGTTTTGCAGCGCGGTTCGCACCGAGCGGCCACCGGCATAGCGGGAGAAGTGTGACACATATCCCCGGTTCCTGACCAGTGATGCGGCGAACGCCGTCTTGCCGAGTCCCGCCTCAGCCTCGATGAAGACATACCCGCAGGGATGGTTACCGATGAACCGATCTATCTCTGTCACCAGCCAGCCCCGCCCGGTAAAGCTCTCGGCGTCCACTGCGGCATAGATCACGCTGGGATCTTTGGCTGCCACCGCCAAGGGCAGAGCCGATATCGCCGAGATGTACGTGATGTTGGTCGTAGCCGATTCGATATTGCCGCCAACAGCAATCGAAGCGTCACCTTCGGCACGTACTTCAAGACGTCTAGACACCTGCTTCGCGCGCCCTACGTGTCTGTGACATCTGTAGAGATGCCTTCCGCGTCACCGCCGACGGCGATAGCCCCAGGACCCACTGCACTGACATCGCCATCAGCATCGTCGGCGTCCCGCTGATCTACTGGTTGATAGCCGCCATGAACATGCGTGTGGATCTCGCCCTTCGCTGCCCCGCCGACTGCCACTGCGCCAGCGCCAAGCGCACTAATGCGACGAGCGGACCGGCGCTCGTTAGCCACAGATGCAGCCTGGAGAATGCCTCCCGCCAGCACCAGCACGATGAGAGCAAGCCAAAGTCCAACCGATGGATGCGTCGTCACCAGTGCCGTTATGACGCCACTTGCAGCCGCAAGAACCACGACAACACCAGCCGCGATCATCCGCCACATTCGCCCAACCCCCTTATATGAATGCTACGCCGGCGGATCCAATCTCTGAGCTCCAGCAGGCGGCCGGTTCAAGATTTGGCCTCCGCGATGTCACGCTGCCTGCAAGGGGTGCTACTGGACGGGCGCGATCGACCTGCACAGGCGAAACCCTCAACACACAGAAGACTCAACTATGTGCTGTCCGCCCCGTAGGGGGACCGCGCCCGACTACCGTACCGAACGGCGGCTACTTGCGCGGGCGGGCGAAGACTCAGGTTACTCTCCGTGACAGGCTTCCCGTCGATCTCCGTCCTCGGCCGACAGCATTCACGACTGCCGAGTTACCACATAGCACGGCCGAGGTCCTGCCGTACCCGCGAAGCCTGACCCTGTCCGCGGCAGAAGAGTGAGCTCGGTCAAGGCCAGCAGGTCTCCTCTGGGTGGTGCGTATTTGCGACTGTGACCCTTCCGGGATACGGTGCGACGCCGGGAGAGTCTTACCCGGCATCAGGCTGGAGCTCGTAGTGCATGGTGCGGTAGCGCATGAGGCGGTGAGCCGTGGGGACGAGCATCGCCTGCAGGACACGATGGCGTCGCGCCAGAGCCCTTGCGGCGACGCGCGCTTGCTCGCCCTCCAGCAGGATGGCGCGAGCACCGATAGCCGGACCTGCAGGCTTGCCGCGGAAGGTCGACGGAGCGACTTGCACACGGGGGTCATGCCGTAGCCGCCTAGTCTTCCATGCCTTGTCATAGGAGCGGAAGAAGGCCCGGTCGCCATCGAAGGCGATACTCACCGGCGTGCCCACCGCCGTTCCATCGCGTTTATAGGTAGTAAGGAGAATCGTCTTCGCGTCCTTCAACGGTGCGAGGGCAGCGCTCATCACATCCCCTTTCTTCTGGTCTACTGCCCATTAGACCGAGCCACCCGTTGCGCTGTGACAGCCAGCACGCTCATCGGCATGGGGGGCGGGCCGTCCGAGTTCCGGTCATGCCGCCGAACTGGTGCCCACGTCGGTAAACTGTCCGCCCGGGCGCTCGCGTCCTGGTGACAACGCGGCGACATCCTGCCGCGAACGGGAGGATCATGGCGAACCAGCAGCCGTTGGGTCCGCTCGGCCCTGACGTGGCGGTCACCCACATCCTGGTGGTCACCGACCCGGCACGGTCGCGGGATTTCTGGGTCGACGTCCTGGGCGCCGAACTGTACCGCGAGTACGGCGGAACCAGCGTGGTGCTGCGATTCGCTGGCACCTGGCTATTGCTGGTCACCGGAGGTGGCCCGACCGCCGACAAACCCGCCGTGGTCTTCCAGCCCCCCGCCGACGCCGACCTGGTCAGTCACGCGATGACGCTGCGTCTGGCTGACTGCCAGGCAGCCTATGAGGCGCTGCGGTCCAGAGGCGCCGCGTTCCTCACCCCACCGTACGACTGGGGCTCTGAGATCCGCTGCTTCCTGCGAGACCCAGACGGCCACCTCGTAGAGATCAGCCAGTCAAAAGCAAGCTGACAGCGGCAGAAGAGGACGCTGCCGGGATGCAGCCCAAATCGGAAATCGAGGCGAAGGGTGCGGGCATCCACGCGATAATAGCGGTGTGAGGAACCGGAACGGCGTTATCCGCCACGGCTCCGCGGCTGACGGGTACAGGCAGCTCATCTTGCTCTCCGGGGAGATAGCGGAAGTCAGAGATGACCTGACTGACGCCGGTATCGCGGAACGCTTCGGTCTTGATGTGGTGCGGCGTGCTGATGCGCCGCGCTGATGCCGGGCTGTCTGCCGCGATGGCCGGATGGCCGGCGAGGTTGTCTATGCAGTGGGCCGGGTGGGCTCGAAGGTCGCGATCGCGTTGCCGCCCCGGCCGGACGGCGCGGTCGTGAGTACGAGGTGACATAGAGAATGCGCGATGAATGGCAAGCTACGAGATTCAGATCTGCTTGTGGTGATGGTTTCATATTCTCCCTCTCGCATAGCGATGACGGCGTAACTCCATCCGGGAGTCACTAGAGGGCGCCATTCGCGGAGGTGAGATGGCCCGGATCGTATGTGTGCACGGCGTCGGCAGCCAGCTGCGGGGCGAGCAATCACTGCTGACCGACTGGTATCCCGCTCTTTGCGACGGACTAGCGCGTGCTAAAACGGCCTCAGTAACTCGTGACGAGGTCGCAATGGCTTTCTACGGGGATCTTTTCCGTCCGTCCGGTGAGTGGCTGGCGGCGGGGGATCCGACGTATACCGCCGCGGACGTCGAATCAGGGTGGGAACAGGACTTGCTGTACGACTGGTGGCAGGCCGCCGCCGCTAATGATGATCGGGTCGCGCCACCTGATGCCGATACCTTGGCTCGTGCCCCACAGTCGGTACAAGCTGCATTGCGGCAACTGGCCCGGTCCAGGTTCTTCGCCGGGATCGCGCTTCGATCGTTGATATTCGATCTGAAGCAGACCCGCTTGTACCTGCACGATTCAACGCTTCGGGTGGCGGCACAGGCGCGGGTCGCTGAGCAAATCGATATCAATACTCGCGTCGTGGTCGCCCACTCGCTGGGAACGGTGGTTGCCTACGAGGCGATGTGCGCGCATCCCACACATCGAATACAGGCGTTTATAACGCTCGGCTCGCCCTTGGGGGTCCCTAACCTCGTATTCGACCGGCTGATCCCTGTCCCGGTGCGCGGCCAAGGAAAATGGCCCGGGGATGCCGAACTTAAGTGGACGAATCTGGCCGATGTGGGAGACGTCGTAGCCTTGGAGAAAGACCTTCGACCGAGGTTCGGTGAAGGAGTCCGTAACGCCATTGTAAACAACGGCGCCCATGCACATGACGCCACCTCTTATCTTACCGACAGACTCACTGGTACTGCCATTGCTGAGGCGCTGCCCTAATGAATGACACGGTTCCTGGACCACGGCGTTTCTTGATTGCTACCGCGATCGGCCACTATCCCAAAGCACCGCAGTGGGATAGGCCAACCATGTCGGCAGCTCGTGAGAAGATCGTGGACCTGTTTACTCGCAAGCTGGGGTACCAGCACGTTAGCGACCTTGGCCTAGACCCGACTCGGGATCAACTGACCCGGCAGTTGCGCGCGTTCTGCCGCTCATCCGATCGTCAGCCGGATGACCTGATCGCGGTCTACATTGCCGCACATGGCGAGGTCATTGAGGAGGGTCGCGAGCATCTGCTGCTGACCTCGGAAACAGATCCGGACGATATCGCTGACGCTTTGCCCACAGCAGAACTGGCTCGCAAGATGCTGCTGGGCACCAACGCGCGGCGGGTGCTGCTGATGCTCGACGCGTGTTACTCCGGTCGCGGGGGCAATGAGCTTGCCGCTGCTGCCATGGTGCACATGGCAGAGTCCTGGACCGGTGCCGGGTCGGGTCTGGCGGTGATTACCTCGGCGCAGCCGGATGAGCAGGCGCAGGCGGGCGCTTTCCCTCAACTCCTACAAGCAGCGATAGACAGCCTGGCGACCGCAGGGTACGTTCCGGCGACGCTCGCGCTGGACGCCGTAGTCAGCGCCATGAACACCAGCCCCGAACGGCCGGGATTTCAAAGGATCGGCCTGACTCAGACTGGCCTGACCGGTGAGGTGCCTCCCTTTTTGCCGAATCCTCGCCATAACCGCAGGATGAATGATGTGGACCTGGCCATTCAGCAGGCCAGTGAATGGGAGGCCCAGGCTGAGCGGCGTGAGGTCGAATACCGCAGCCGGCTGTTGGTCCGGTCGATGGGAAGTCCAGATTTTACTGGCGGCTGGTGGTTCACTGGCCGACGCGCCGCGCTGACCGACATCACCTCTTGGCTGTCTCTCCCGGATCCCACACGACCCATGCTGACAGTCACTGCAGCACCAGGGTCAGGCAAAACCGCTGTACTGGGGCTGATCGCCACCTTGACTCATCGGGCGCGGCGGGCAACCGTGCCCCGTGATGCGCTGGAATTGCCTGAGGATGCGATCCCGGCCCCTGGTGCAGTGGATGTGACAATTTATGCGCAGAACCTGACTACTGACCAGGTACTGCAGGGCATCGCCGCCGCCGCCCGCCTCACGGCAGGGACGCCCGGTGAGCTACTGGCTGCATTGACCGGCCGGGAGCAGCCGTTCACGATACTCATCGACGCCGTAGACGAAGCAGCCGACCCCGAGCATCTGGCCAGTCAGCTGCTAAGCCCGCTGGCCAGTTTCGCTGCTGGTCGGCTGCGCCTACTGGTCGGCACCCGCCCTCATTTGCTGTCCCGGCTAGGCGTAGGGCGCGATGACACCATCGATCTGGACGCCGACCGCTACATAGATCCTGAGGCGCTCGCAGCGTACGCCGCTCGGGGCCTGCTCAGTGCCAGGGCTAACAGCCCTTATGTGCATGCGGCCCCAGAGCAGGTGCGGGCAGTCGCCTGGGCGGTGGCCGAGGCCGCAGGCGCCTCCTTCTTGGTTGCACGGATCGCCAGCAGCACCCTGGCAGCCGCCCAATCTGCCGTAGCCGATCCCCAGGCTCCGTTGTGGCGCGCCGGACTACCGCGGACTGCGGGGGACGCGATGCGGGAAGACCTTGCGACGCGACTTGGCGAAGATGCCCAGCGAGCGCGAGATCTCCTACGGCCATTGGCGTTCGCAGAGGGCCAAGGTCTTCCCTGGGAAGACTTGTGGGCTCCCCTAGCCTCCGCCATCGCCGGACACCCGTATACAGACGAGGATCTATTCTGGCTTCGCCAAGCGGCTGGCTCCTATGTCGTGGAAGCAACCGAAGCAGGTCGATCAGTTTATCGCCTTTACCATCAGGCCCTCGCCGACCACCTGCGAGAAAACGTTGATCGATTTTCCGTCGAAGCCTCCTTTACCGACGTGCTGCTGAGCCGTGTGCCCCGCAACATCGATGGCCGCAAAAACTGGGAGCGCTCTCATCCCTATATCCGAAATTACCTCGCTAGCCATGCGGCAGCCTGCGATAAAATCGACCCTCTTATCCTCGACCCAGGTTTTCAGCTGGCCGCCGCCCAGCCAGGACTATTGGCCTACCTGCCCGATGCCCGAAGCGATGAGGCGAAAGTCGCAGCCGCTGTCTATCAACGAGCCGCCCACCATCTGAGGGACAGGCCCGCAGAAGACCACGCATCGTATCTCGAACTCGCAGCCCGCCGCGTCCACGCCGATTCCTTCGCAGACTCCATCAGTCACATAAGGCCGCACAGGGCCTGGTCTGCTCAGTGGGCAAATTGGCAATCTGAGACGCCGCACAACATCCTCGCACGCCACTCCGAGGGAGTGGGAAGCGTTGTCTGTGTCAGCATCGTGGGTGGATGGAGATGCGCAGTAAGCGTGGGCAGTGACTTTTCGGCACAGACGATAGACCTTATTCACAGGCAGTCAATTGTGATGCCATGGGAAGCCGCTAACGGCGCCATTCTTGCGGTGGGATCTATATCTTCGATGGACTCAAAGCCGTTTGTAATTACCTACATCCTGGGTGAAGGGATCATCCTGTGGGATCTATCTGATAATGATGATGTAAAAGCTATACGTCTCGCCGATTCCTTCGAAGATATAGGCATAGTAAACTTCGTCGAGCTAGCCGATCAGCGTATCGTTGCAGTCTTCATTAGCCGCGACGGGACTATACGTGCCCGAGATGTTGCCACGGAGGAGGATGTTGGGCCAATCATTACGAACTTCGCCGAAGAGGAGCACCGTTTGGGGATGGCGGCCTGTGCCTCTTTGCCTAATGGACGCGTCGTGGTCGTCACCGCCAACGAAGATGCCCCGGTCAGAGCTTGGGATCTGCTGACAGGCGAACAGGCCGGGGTACCGATTACTGGCCATCCCGGCAGCGTAAAGGAGCTCGACTGCGTTCAGATGCCGGACGGCAGGATAGTGGTTCTAACAGGCGGCGACGACGGTGCGGTGAGAGTCTGGGACCTGACCACGGGCGAACCCGCGTACGCCCCCTTGCCAGGCCATGTAGAGCGCGCCGGCGCACTGGACTGCACAATTCTGCCGGATGGGCGCGCCATAGCCATAACTGGTGCAGATGACGGCACCATAAGAATGTGGGACCTCGCTACCGGCCAAATAATAGGCGGCCCGATATCGGGTCATCCGGGCTCCGTCACAGCGATTTCACATACCAATCTCCAGGATGGTCGTACTGTTATTGTAAGTGGGGGTAGCGACGGTACGGTACGAATGTGGGACCTGCCAGCCGAAAACGCTCCAGCCCGCACGCAGGTACATCCAGGTCGCATATTCAGCATGGCCCGCGGGCAGATCGCCAACGGGCAGGACGCAGTTATCGGCGGCCTCAGAGACGGAACAATGCGCCTGTGGGACCTTGATAGCGGACAGTCTCTCAATGAGCCGATATTCGCCCATTCCGAGGTAATATGGGCAGTGTCTTACGGGCGAACCTCCGATGGGAAAGACATAGCTATAAGTGCCAGTATGGACGGAACGGCACGCATATGGGATCTAAACACCGGCCAGGCAAACGGGCAGTTTCCCAGGCCTCCAGATATGACGTTCTCATTGGCATGTGCTCATCTGCCAGACGGCCGAGCGGTGGTCATCACGGGTGGCAGCGATCCCGTCATGCGAATATGGGATCTGGAAACGGGAAACGAGCTATCTCGAGTCCGTACGCACCGGAAAGGGCCAAGAAAAAGACAACGCAGTTGGCTGGAAATTACGGCGATTGCAAGCACCTCCCTGCCCGACGGGCGCCGCGTTGCAGTAACCGGGCATGGCACTGGAACAATTCGGATGTGGGATCCAGCGAGGCGCCGCCTCTGACCGCCAAGATTGACGGTTCTGTCTGCTCAGCGGTGCTGCATGGTTCAGGCTGAGGATCGTAATGGTAGCTGAGCAGGGCGGTCGTTATGTCTCATGTGGTCACGGTTCCTGAGCTGCTGGATGGTCACACGGTGCTGGACATCGAGTGCCTGGACCGCATCTACCTCAACGGCTACGTGCCGACGCTGCAGGTAGCGGGCCAGGTCGTGACGTTCCTGCACGATCACCGCGGCATGCCGATCGCCTCCCCGGCCGTGTTCGAGCAGATCGGCACCCGCTTCCGCCAGGCAGTCGCACGGTTCGCTGAGATGAATGACATCCCGATGACCAAGTTCAAGAAAGGCATCCGGAAGGCCACCGCAATGGAACCGCTGCTGCGGCGCGCTGCCCGGGCGGGCCGGTCCCGCGTGGTGGCGATCGGCTGGGCGCAGGAGTTCCAGCTGGTATGGAC
>JBOHCG010000140.1:0-14211 GCA_050698735.1 Streptosporangiaceae bacterium
CGGCGGCGAGGCCGACGCGGCGCAGAGCACCGCGGCCGACGTTGACGCCGCGGCCGGGTCCGGCGCGACCGGCACCGGGTCGAACGCGAACGGCACCGGGACGATCGCTTCCAGCGGCACCACCGCTAGCAGCGCGCCCGCGCCGCCTGCCGCGGACCACATCAACATGATCAGGCTGGTAGGCCCGTCCCTGCTCAAGCGCGTCGTCCCCGTCGCCGCGATCGCCGCCGGGATCGCGCTGCTGAGCAGGCACTTCTGGCACCGCGCGCGCAAGGGCGCAGAGACCTGACCGGGATGGAGTTCACCGAGGTCGTCCGGCGTCGGCACATGGTCCGCACGTTCACCGACGAGCCCGTCGCCCCAGAGAGCCTGGAGCGGATCCTGCACAACGCCGTCCGCGGCCCGTCCGCGGGCTTCTCTCAGGGTCAGGCGTTTCTCGTGCTCACCGGCGAGGATCGCAAGCGCTTCTGGGACGTCGCCGGCGAGGCGGTCAGCCCGACCGCGATGACCGCGCCGCTGATCATCGTGCCGATGTCGGCCAAGCGGATCTACCTGGACCGCTACGCGCTGCCCGACAAGGGCTGGACCGACAGGGACGAGAAGCGCTGGCCGGTGCCCTTCTGGCATATCGACACCGGCATGGCGGCGCTGCTCATCCTGCTCACCGTGGTGGACGAGGGCCTGGGCGCGGTGTACTTCGGGATCGTGCCCGAGCAGGTCGGGCCGTTCTGCGAGGCGTTCGGCGTGCCGGACGACCACGAGCCGATCGGCGCCATCGCGATCGGCCACGACGCCGGGCCCGCGCCCCGCGACCTGCGGGCCCGCCGCCGTCCGGCCCAGGACGTGGTCCGCTACGGCCACTGGTGACGCCGGCCAGGAATCTCTCCGAGTACCGGACCCACCACCAGCGGGAGAGTTCCGGAGGGCGATGGAGCAGGGACCGGGCGGTGGCGTCAGGCTCCGCGCCGGCTTTGCCTGGCGGCGTAGCTACGAAGCGCCCGCAGGAAGTCAATCTCGCGGAACGCGGGCCAGTAGGCGTCGCAGAAGTACAGCTCGGAGTGCACGGTCTGCCAGAGCAGGAAGTTGGACACGCGCTGCTCACCGCTGGTGCGGATGACGAGGTCGGGGTCGGGCTGCCCTGCTGTGTACAGGTGCCGGGCGATGTCGTCGGTGGTGAGGGACTCGGCGAGCCCGGTGAGCGTGCCGCCGCCGTCTGCCTGCTCGTATAGCAGTGCGCGGATCGCGTCGAGCACCTCCTGGCGCCCGCCGTAGCCGATGGCGAGTGTCACGTGCGCTCCGGTGGCGCACTCGCTGGTCGCCTCGACTGCCTCTTTCAGCGCGCGGGCTGTGGTGTCGGGCAGCACGTCGAGCGTGCCCGCGATATGGACCTGCCAGGTGGCTCCCGGCCGGGCCAGTCGATCGGCGACGACGTCTTCGATGACCTGCATAAGGAACGCGATCTCGGCGTCACCGCGCCGTTGCAGGTTTTCCGCGGAGCACACGAACACGGTCACGTGCCTGATCCCGGCTCGCTCGCACCAGTTCATAACGTCTTCGACGTGCTCGGCCCCGTACTTGTGTCCCAGGCTCGGACTGGCCATTCCCATTTGCCGTGCCCAGCGGCGGTTGCCGTCCATGATCAGCCCGACGTGCCTGGGCAACGTGACACCAGACAGCTCCCTGCGCAGCTTGCGGGAGTACAGGCCATAGGCAAGATCGCGCAGCACGCCTCTAACCTACTGCCTGCGGGCCGGGCCTCAGGCCTGCTGCCCGACCGGGCCGGCGCCGCGGGACGGTGCGAATGGGCCGACGGGTGCTTCCCCTAAGCACACGCTAGCGGGCGGGGTAGGTGTCGTCGAGATTGGTGTAGGTCCCCGGTCAGCGCGCCCAGGCATCGGCCCGGTCAGCGTAAAGCCGCTCCTTGGGCTCTTGTCCCTCCACCCGGAGCGGCGTGCCGGGATAGCTTCTGACGTAGTTGGCGATTCCGGAGCCTGGCCGAACGTTCCCTGGCGCGCCCTAGCGGACTACGACCTCGGTGACCGGGAGGGAGGAGTCGGCGGGCAGGTCGGGCGGGGACGGGGGCAGGCCGCGGGAGACGATCTCGGCGCCTAGGGCAGCGACCATGGCGCCGTTGTCGGTGCACAGGCCGGGCCTGGGGACGCGGACCTTGATGCCGGCCGCTTCGCAGCGTTCGGCGGCCAGCGACCGGAGCCTGGAGTTGGCGGCGACGCCGCCGCCGATGACCAGGTCAGTGACGTCGTTGCGCTGGCAGGCCTGCACGGCCTTGCGGGTCAGCACGTCGACCACGGCCTCCTGGAACGACGCGGCCACGTCGGCGACAGGGACCGGCTCGCCGGCGGCTTCGCGCGCCTCCACCCAGCGGGCCACCGCCGTCTTCAGGCCGGCGAACGAGAAGTCGAGCGTGCCGTCGTGCTGCTTGCCGCGGGGGAAGGCGATCGCCGCGCGGTCGCCGTCGCGGGCCTGGCGGTCGATCGGCGGACCGCCGGGGAACGGCAGGCCGAGCACCCGCGCCACCTTGTCGTAGGCCTCTCCGGCCGCGTCGTCGATGGTCGCGCCGAGCGGGATGACCTGCCCGGCCACGTCGGGGACGAGCAGCAGCGAGGAATGGCCGCCGGATACGAGCAGAGCCACCACGGGCGAAGGCAGCGGGCCATGCTCCAGCTGGTCCACGGCGATGTGAGCGGCCAGGTGGTTGACCCCGTACAGCGGCTTGCCAAGGGCGTATGCGTACGCCTTGGCCGCGGCCACGCCGACCAGCAGGGCGCCGGCCAGCCCGGGGCCAGCGGTGACAGCCACGGCGTCGATCTGGTCCGCGCGGACGCCGGCCACGGCGAGGGCGCGGTCGAAGGTGGGGATCATCGCCTCCAGGTGCGCGCGGCTGGCGACCTCGGGCACCACCCCGCCGAACCGCGCGTGCTCGGCCACGCTGGAGGCCACCGCGTCGGCGAGCAGTTCGCCGCCGCGGACCAGCCCGACGCCGGTCTCGTCGCAGGAGGTCTCGATGCCGAGCACCAGCGGGCCCGCGGTCACCGCAGTTCCTTCAGCATGACCACCGCGTCGACGCCGGACGGCTGGTAGTAGCCGCGCCTGACGCCGACCTCGATGAAGCCGTGGCGCAGGTAGAGCCGCCGCGCCCGCGGGTTGTCCTCGCGCACCTCGAGCAGGACCTCCGCGCAGCCGCGCCGGTCGGCCTCGTCGATGAGCGCGCAGAGCAGGGCGGTCCCTGCTCCCCTCCCCCAGTGCGCCGGGTGTACCGCCAGCGTCACCACGTCGGCCTGCGGCCCGCCGGTGAACATCATTCCCCCGTACCCGATCACCGTGCCCGCTTCCTCGGCGATCAGGTAGAGCCGCCGCGACGCGGGCTGCGCGAACTCCGCCGCGAACATCTCCCGCGTCCACGCGTCCTCGGGGAAGAGCTCCTCTTCCAGCGCCATGATCGCGGCCATGTCAGTGTGGGTCATCGGCCGCAGCCGGATCGTGCTCGCGTCCTCGGATCGGGACTCGGCCTTCATCGCGGGGTCACCCGCTTCGGCGGGCCGGGCTCCCTGGCATCCGGCCGGCGCAGGTAGAGCGGCTCGGGCGCCAGCAGAGGCGCCAGCAGAGGCGCCAGCAGAGGCGCCAGCAGAGGCGCCTGGTGCCCGACCACGATCTCGCAGAGCGTGCGGGCGTCGGGATGCGCGGGCCCGATCACCGTGGCGAACGCCTCCGGGTACAACTGGCCGCCTGCCCCGGCCACCGCCAGCCCGGTCGCGCCGGGAATCGAGTCGGCCCGGCCGACCGCGGGGCCCTCGGCGCGGATCACCGTGCCCGCCGCGGCGTACCGGGCCCAGTAGACCTCCCGGCGGCGGGCATCGGTCGCCGCCAGGAACTCGGCATCCTCCGTCGCGACCGCGGCCGCGATCACGTCCAGCGAGCACACGCCGTAGACCGGCACGTCAAGGACGGACCCGAGCACCCGCGCGGTCATCACGCCGACCCGCAGCCCGGTGTACGGCCCGGGGCCGACGCCGACGGCCACCGCGGTCAGGTCACCGCGCGCAGCGCCGGCGTCCGCCATCGCCTTCGCGATCATGGGCGTGAGCAGCTCGGCGTGCCGGCGCGCGTCCACCGTGAACGCCGCCGCGACGACCTGATGCCCGTCGTGCAGCGCCACGCTCACCGCTCCGGCCGCGGTATCGAATCCCAGAACCAGCACGGCGTCCAGCCTAGTAGCCGCGGATCAGTGCCCGGTCTCAGTGCAGCGCGGTGTTGGCGCAGTGCGTCTTAGTGCAGGGCGGTGTCAGTGCAGGGAGGCCTCGGCCGCCTCCGCGAACGCCAGCGCGGCCGTCGACAGCTCGGACTGCGAGACGGGCCCGTAGTCGCCCTTGTTGGAGTGCTCCAGGCCGTTCAGCGTCGCCGTCACGATGACGTTGTGGAAGCGGACCACCACGGTGGCCACGTCGGTTGCCGCCCCGCCGACGTGGAAGACCTGCGCGGCGCTGAACGCCTCGTCGCCGAGACCGGCCAGCGTGCGGACCGTGGCCTTCGGCTCGAACGAGTCCTTCGCCGGGCTGCGCAGGCTCTGCAGCGTGGTCGCGTACGCGTCGATCGCGGCGAAGGTCGCGCTGCCGTCGCCGCTGGCCAGGCCGCTCGGCGCGTAGGCCAGGATGTCCAGTTCGAGCAGCCGGTAGACGGGGGCCTTGTCCACGGTCCAGTTGCAGGCCGATTCGAGCGCGCCGTTCACCGGCAGCGGGGCGGCCTGCTTGACCTTCCCCGGCAGGTACTGCGCCACGGTGGCGGCGGGCACCGAATCGCACGCGTTCGGTACCCGCTGGAGCTCACCGGGCTGGAACGTGGTGATGAGCGCGTTCGGCGTGACCGAGGCGGGGCCGGGCCCGCCGCCGGTGAGCAGCACGCCGGCGGTCACGCCGCCGGCCAGCACGACCACGACGCCCAGCATGATGAACCACCGTCGCCGCCTGCGCGCCGCGGCCCGCATCGCGCGCCCGCCCGGCACCCGGCGGGGGGTCGCCACGTCCTCGTCCTCAGCGCCGGTCCGGCGCCGCCCGTGATGAACCGGCGGCAGGTCAGCCCATGGCGGCGGGTCCTCGCCCTCGAGGTCGGGCCCGAGATCGGAACCGTAGGGCGGCAGGTATTCCTGCTCCGGCACAGCGTGCCTCCGGCAATGGGGGGATTACGGTGAGTAACGGATTGATGGGCGAACGGGGGATCAGTACAGCGGAACTATAAACGATCTACGCTGGCCGCGAGCCTCATTCGCAGCTCCACCTGGCGCCGTGACCGGTGATCCGGACCGTCCGCGCGTCGCCTTCGGGGTCGGGCTCGATCGAGATCTCCAGCCGGTCGGAGGCTAGTTCCTCGACAAGGCCGCGGCCCCACTCGACCACGGTGACCGCGTTGTCGGTATCGAGGTCGAGGTCGTCCACCTCGGCGACGCTGCCCAGCCGGTAGGCGTCCGCGTGCACCAGCGGCGGCCCGGTACCGGAGTCCCCGGCGAGGCGGGGGTGCACCCGCGCGATGACGAAGGTGGGCGAGGTTACGGGCCCCCGCACCCGCAGGCCCGCGCCGATGCCCTGCACCAGCGTGGTCTTGCCCGCCCCGAGCGGCCCGGACAGGATCACCAGGTCCCCGGCCCGCAGCTTGCCCGCCAGCTCGCGCCCCAGTTCCCGCATCGCCGTGTCGGTGGGTACCCGGAGGGTACGGGGGGACGGCCCCTGGACTGAGCCGGGTCCGCTGCCCGAGCGCGGCTGCCCGACCCGGGGGGGCTGCCCCGAGGCTGAGTCAGGTCCGCTGCCCAAGCGCGCCTGCCCGGTCCGGGCCGTGTCGGCCCGGGGGGATGGCCCCCGAGCGGAGTCAGGTTCGCTGTCCATGCACCACTGCCCGTTCTGATAAATAAAAGATCTTTTGGTTCTGATGTGGCGACGCCGTATGGGGTGCGTGGGCCCCTGGCCTCGCCTATTGGGGCTGGGGGCCCACGCACCCCGATCCGTGGCGCGTATGGAGCGGGGGCGTGCGCCACGGGCCCCGGCTAATGGGGCTAGGGGGTCACGAGCGCCGTGACCCAATGGGGCCAGGAGGGCACGAGGGTCGTGAGTTGGGGAGGAGGTCACCGCGGGCGTGCGGGAACGTGCGGTCATGGAGTTCCGCCTGGGTAGGTTCTCGGGACCCGGGCGCCGATGCCGGTGGCGATCTCGTAGGAGATCGTGGCGAGGGCCTCGCCCCATTGCTGGGCGGTCGGCTCGCCGTCGTCGCCCGGGCCGAACAGGACCACCTCGTCGCCCGCGGCTGCCGGCTCGTCGCCGAAGTCGATGACAAACTGGTCCATGCAGACCGCGCCCGCGATCGGCCAGCGGCGGCCGCGCGCGCTGACCAGCGGGTGCCCGGTCGCGGTGCGGGGCACGCCGTCGGCGTAGCCGAGCGGCACCAGGCCGAGGGTGGTCTCGCGCTGCGTGACGTAGCGGTAGCCGTAGGAGACGCCGGAGCCCGGCGGTACCCGCTTGACCAGGGCCAGCCGGGCGCGCAGCGTCATCGCGGGCCGCAGCCACGGCGGCGCGCCGCCGGGCAGGGTGGACAGGCCGTACAGGGCGCCGCCGAACCGCACCAGGTCGAGCCGGGAGGCGGGCACGGTCAGCCCGGCGGCGGTGTTGGCGATGTGCCGGACCTCGGGGCGCACGCCCGCCTTCTCCGCGTGGGCGACCGCGTCGCCGAACGCGGCGAGCTGGGCGGCCACGGACGGATGGCCCGGAATGTCGGCGCAGGCGAAGTGGGACCACAGGCCCACCACATGGACCAGGCCGCGGTCCTGCGCCGCCAGCGCCGCCTCGACGAGGCCCGGCCAGTCGGCCGGGGTGGCGCCGCCCCTGTTCAGTCCGGTGTCGGCCTTGAGGTGCAGCCTGGCAGTCACGCCCGACCGGTCCGCCGCGGCCGCGATCTTGGCCGCGAAGGCGGCAGAACCCGCGGTGACGTCGATGCCGGCCTCGATGGCCGCCGCGGGCTCGCCGATCGCCATCAGGGCGAGCACCGGCGCGGTGATCCCGGCCCGGCGCAGCTCAAGCCCCTCGGCCAGGTCCGCGACGCCGAGCCAGGTCGCCCCGCCGGCCAGCGCCGCCCGGGCCGCGGGCACGATCCCGTGGCCGTACCCGTCGGCCTTGACCACCGCCATCACCTGGCTGCCCGCGACGTGCTCGCGCAGCGCCGCCACGTTCGCGGTGATCGCGCCGAGGTCGACTACCGCCTCCCTATCCATGGCTAACACTGTCTCCCGGCACAGGCTCCGGAACGCGTCGGGCAGCGCCCGGACCACGTCGAAGGCGGCGATCGGGGCTCCGGAGGCGGCGATCCGCGCGGCGAGGCCGTGCAGGTAGGCGCCGACCAGGCCGGCCTGCGCGGGCGCGAGGCCCTGCGCGAGCAGCGAGCCCGCCAGCCCGGACAGCACGTCCCCGGTGCCGGCGGTGGCCAGCCACGGGGTGCCGGTCGGGTTGACGAGGACCGTCTCGTCCCCCGGCGACGCGATCACGGTGGTGGACCCCTTCAGCAGCACGGTGACGCCGAGTTCGGCGGCCGCGCGGCGGGCGTGTTCGAGCCGGCGCGCCTGGACGCTCGCCGCGTCGGTGCCAAGCAGCCTGGCCAGCTCGCCGGCGTGCGGCGTGATCAGCGTCGGCGCGGGCCTGCGCAGGCCGCTGTTAAGTAGGGCACGGGGCTGGCTCAGGATCATCAGGCCGTCCGCGTCGACAAGCACCGGCAGGTCGGTGGCAAGCACCGCGGCCAGCCGGGCCGCGGAGTCCCGGCCGGTGCCCATGCCCGGGCCGGCCACCCACGCCTGGACCCGGCCGACGGAAGCGATCTGGTCCCGGCCGGCTTTCGCTATCTCGTCTTCCGGAAGGGCAGTGGTCTCATCCTCGCCCGGGTGCACCGTGAGCAGGGCCTCGGGCCAGGTCTGCCGGACCGCGACGGCCGGGACCGGGCCGGTCAGCACGCGGACCATGCCGGCCCCGCCGCGG
Source organism: Streptosporangiaceae bacterium (assembly GCA_050698735.1). Lineage (GTDB taxonomy): Bacteria > Actinomycetota > Actinomycetes > Streptosporangiales > Streptosporangiaceae > Palsa-504. The sequence goes on from JBOHCG010000140.1 coordinate 8,022, forward strand.
ATCGCGCCGCCCGCGGCGAGCACGGCGGCGCCGCCGTACCGGTCGCTGCCCGCCACGATGCCGATCACGCCGCGGCGGTACTTGTCCGATTCCGCGGTGGGGCGGGGCAGCAGCGCCGAGATGTCGTCGTGCTGCGGCGCCAGGGCGGCCGGCTGGTCCGTCAGGTACGGGCGAAGGCCGATGTCGACGAGCTCGACCGGTCCCGCCTGGCCCGCCCCCGGGTCGATCAGCAGGCCCGGCTTGATCGCGCCGAAGGTCACGGTGACGTCGGCCCGGACCGCCGGGCCGTCGACGGCGCCGGTGTCGGCGTCGATGCCGCTCGGCAGGTCGACGGCCACCACCGTGGCACCGCCGGTGCGGGCGCGCTCGGCCGCGGCGGCCAGGTCGGCGAACGGCTCGCGCAGGCCGCCGTGGCCGCCGATGCCCAGCAGGCCGTCGATGATCAGGTCGGCGGCGTCGATCGGGTTATTGGTGAGGTTTTTGGTGAGGGTTTTAGTGAGGGTTTTGGTGAGGGCGGGCTCGGCGGTGATGCGGCCGCCCGCCGCGCGGAACTCGGCGGCCCCGCCGGGGTGGATCTTCTGGCCGGTGATCGCGGTGACGGCAGCACCGCGGCGGGCGAGCAGGGCGCCCGCGTAAAGGGCGTCGCCGCCGTTGTCGCCGCTGCCCGCCAGCACCACCACCCGGGCGCCGTAGACGTACCCGGGGCTGCGGGCCAGCAGGGACACGCAGGCCGCCGCGAGCCCGGCGGCGGCGCGCCGCATCAGCGTCCCGTCCGGGACAAGGGCCATCAGCGCCTGCTCCGCGGCCCGCACCGCCTCGACCCGGTACGCCTCTCGCATGCCCGTCCCTACTGTGGCTGCCTGTCCATCTGGGCTGGGCGCCGGGCCCCATGCCCTTTATGCCTGGACTCGACCCTACTCGCCGGCCATGGCACGGCGGACGTCGTCCGCGAGCTGTCCGACCACGCGCTCGGCCAGGTCCGCCTCCCTGGCCTGGACCATCAGCCTGATCGCGGGCTCGGTGCCGCTCGGCCGCACCAGCACCCGCCCGTCGCCGCCGAGCTGCTCTCGCGCCCTGGCCACCGCGGCGTCGACCTCCGGCCCGAGCCTGGAGGCCTGGCCAGGCACGTTGACCAGGACCTGGGGGTACTTGGGCATCATCTTGGCCGCGGCCGCCATCGGCATGCCGCGGCGGTTCACGGTGGCGAGCAGTTGCAGGCTGGTCAGCATCCCATCGCCGGTGGCCGCGTGCTCGATCATGATGATGTGGCCGGACTGCTCCCCGCCGAGCGAATAGCCGCCGTCGCGCATCGCCGCGGACACGTGCTTGTCGCCCACCGGCGTCTCGATCACGTCGATGCCAGCCCCGCGCATCGCCACGTGGAAGCCCTGGTTCGACATCACGGTGACCACCACGGCGTCGCGCGCCAGCCGGCCTTGTTCCTTCAGCTCGGTGGCGAGGACGGTCATGATCTGGTCCCCGTCGAGCGGCTGCCCGTCGCCGTCCACGGCGAGGCACCGGTCGGCGTCGCCGTCGAAGGCGATGCCGACGTCCGCCCGGTGCACGAGCACCGCCTCGGACAGCGCGCCGAGCGACGTCGAGCCGCAGCCTTCGTTGATGTTGAGCCCGTCGGGTTCGGCGCCGATCGCGATGACCTCGGCCCCGGCACGGCGCAGCACCCGCGGGGCGAGCAGGTAGGCCGCCCCGTGCGCGCAGTCGGCCACCACCCGGAGCCCGGCAAGCGGGGCATCCCCTGGCAGGGTGGACAGCAGGTACTCCAGGTACCGCTCCTGCTCGGCGGCCGCGTCGCGGACCCGGCCGAAGCCCCGCCCGGGCGGCTGCCGCGGGCGGCGGCCCAGCACGTCCTCGATCTCGGCCTCGACGGCGTCCGGCAGCTTGATCGCGCCGCGGCCGAAGAACTTGATCCCGTTGTCGGGGGCCGGGTTGTGGCTTGCCGAGATCACCACGCCGAAGTCGGCGCCGAGCGCCCCGGTCAGGTAGGCCACCCCCGGCGTCGGGACGACGCCGAGCCGGAGCACGTCGACGCCCGCGCTGGTCAGGCCCGCCACCACGGCCGCCTCGAGGAACTCGCCCGAGGCCCGCGGGTCACGGCCGATGACCGCCACCGGGCGTGCGCCAGGGCCGGCTCCGGAGCCGGCTCCCGCGTCGCGTAGGACGGCGGCAGCGGCGACGCCGAGGTCTAGGGCAAGGCGAGCCGTCAGATCACGACCAGCGACACCTCGGACACCGTCCGTGCCGAAAAGGCGAGTACGTGATGCCGCTTCGCCCATTGCGCTCCGCTCGCTGGTCTGCTTGCTCGTTTTTTATGACGGATGGCTCGACAGCGCCCCGAGCGGGGCGGGGGTTACCGCTTGGAGTACTGCGGCGCCTTGCGGGCCTTCTTCAGGCCGTACTTCTTCCGCTCCTTGACCCGTGGGTCCCTGGTAAGGAAGCCGGCCTTCTTTAGCGCCGGGCGGTTCTCCGGGTCCACGAGGGTGAGCGAGCGGGTCACGCCGAGACGGAGCGCCCCGGCCTGGCCGGTCACGCCGCCGCCGGAGATGCGGGCCACCACGTCGAACTTGCCCTCCGCGCCCAGCGTCACGAACGGCTCGTTGACCAGCTGCTGGTGCACCTTGTTCGGGAAGTACACGTCGAGCGTCCGGCCGTTGATGAGCCACTGGCCGGTGCCGGGCATGATGCGGACCCTGGCGATGGCCTCCTTGCGGCGGCCGGTGCCCGCCGCGTTGCCGGTCACCACCGGGCGCCGGGCCGCCGCCCGCGCCGGAGCGTCCTGGGCGGTCTCTGTGGTGTACTCCGAGGGCGTGTCCGGGCCGAACTCGTCGTCGGCGTAGTCGGCGTTGTCCTCGGTGTCTGCGGTGGTCACGCCGGTCGTGTCGGCCACGGTTCTGTTCCTCGTACTTTCCTGTATTCCGTGCGCTTGGGTTACTGCTCGAGCTGGGTGATCTGGTACGGCTGCGGCTGCTGCGCCTGGTGCGGGTGGTCCGGGCCCGCGTACACCTTCAGCTTGCGCAGCGTCTTGCGGCCGAGCGCGTTCTTCGGCAGCATGCCGCGGACCGCCTTCTCCACCGCGCGCTCCGGGCTGTTTGCCATCAGGCTGGCGTACGAGACCGACCGCAGGCCGCCCGGGTAACCGGAATGCCGGTAGGCGTGCTTCTGCTCCAGCTTGTTCCCGCTCAGCGCCACCTTGGCCGCATTGACCACGATGACGAAGTCACCGGTGTCCACGTGCGGCGCGAAGATCGGCTTGTGCTTGCCGCGCAGCAGTGTCGCCGCGTGGCTGGCGAGGCGGCCCAGCACGACGTCGGACGCGTCGATGACATGCCACTGCCGGGTAATGTCACTGTCCTTGGGGCTAAAAGTGCGCACAGTCCTGAGCCTTCGCGTGTGTATCTGGTCTACTTCGGCCGGCACCTGCGGGTGAGGCCGCCCCGGGGTTGCTCTGCCGGGGACGCAGCGGGCATGCCCGTATCGCATGACGCCCATGCAGCATACTCTGACTCGCCCGGCGATGCCAAAGCGGGAAGCATGGGGTGCCCGGGGGCCATGTCCCGTCGGTCATTACCCGGCCGGAAATTCCACTAGCGCCCTACCGGCGCTGGCCAGGACGCTACCCTCGTCGTATGACTGACCAGGGCCGGGGACGTTCGCCGGCTGGGCGCGGGCCCAGGCACGCGATGGGGCCCGCCAGCGGCCCGCAGCCCTCGCCTGGCCCCGGCAGCGGTTCCCAGCAGGTCCTGGAGTCCGGCAGCGGCCCGGAGCAGGCGCTGGGGCCCACGGGGCCGCTGAGGTCTCTGTACCCCGCGGATCCCGCGTCCCTGCATCCCGCCGATCCCGCGAGCGCCACCGGCGCCATGGGCGCCGCCGGTTCGACCGGCCCGCTGCCGCGGACCCCGGTGCGCGGCTTCCCTCCGGGGCCGGGGAAGAGGCCGGGGCAGGACCAGTGGGCCGGCGGCGAGACGGTTACCTCGCCCGTTCCTTCCCTGCCCGCGGCGCGGGCGCCGTTCGCGCCCGCGCCGCAGGCGCCATTCGCGCAGGACGACGACCTGTACGTGCTCGGCGACGGGTACCCGTCGGACGACGTGCTGTTCCCGCAGGGCGGCGGGTACCTCAAGGGGCCCGCCCCGGAGGATCTGCGCCCAGAGCCGTCCTCGCGGGCGGGGCGGCGCGGCCGGCGCAAGGAGCACGGCAGGCGCTTCCGGGTGGCGCTGATCGCGGTCGTCGTCCTGGTGCTTGGCGGCGCGGCGCTCGGCGCGTACAAGTACCTCTACGAACCTCGCGTCGACGCGCCGGTGTCCCCGTCCCTCCGGCTGCCCACGACCTCCGCGGCGTCGCCCGACTTCAATCAGGCGCTCGGCAGGTGGCAGTACATCGGCTCTCGCGCCGAGGACCGCGACCCGCTGACCATCGACGGGCTCTACCCGGTGCGGTTCGAGTTCCACGGCGCCTCGTTCACCAGGACGGCGGCGAGCGCGACCAAGACCTGCTCGCAGGCGGTGTACGGCTCCCAGTTGCTGGCGGCGCTGCAGTCCGGTCACTGCAGCCAGGTGGTTCGGGCCAGCTACGTGTCGGGCAGCATGATGGGCACGATCGGCGTCGTCAACCTGACCTCCGCGAGCGCCGCGGAGAAGGCCGGACACGTCACCGGGTCGCAGCAGATCATCGAGCCGCTCGCCGCGGCCAAGGGCGTCACGAGCAAGCTGGGCAGGGGGACCGGGGTCGTCCAGGCGGAGGTCAAGGGCCACTACCTGATCCTGATATGGGCCGAGTTCACCGACCTGAAGTCGCCATCGACGTCGGCCGCCAAGAAGCAGCTTGAGACGTTCGCCACGAACCTGGTGAGCGGCAGCGCAAACCTCAACCTGACCACCCGGATGCTAACGGGCAAGTCGCCTGACTGATGCGCCTGCTTCTGGTCTGCGCGGCCCGCGCGGCAAGGTCGCCTGGCGCGGGGTAGCCGACCTCCTCCAGGCACAGCCCGTGCGGTGGCGCGACGCGGACGGCCGGATCGCGCACCGCCGCCGCGAGCACCTCGGCCGGCCAGCCGGCCGGCCTTCGCCGCTCGCCCACGGCAAGCAGCGCTCCTACCAGCGAGCGCACCATGTTGTGGCAGAACGCGTCCGCCACCACGGTCGCGACCGCGAGGCAGTCCTGGTCGCGCCGCCAGTCCAGGCAGCGCAGCGTCCTGACCGTGGTCGCGCCCTCGCGGCGGCGGCAGAACGCGGCGAAGTCGTGCTCGCCGAGGCAGGGCCGCGCCGCCTCGTTCATCAGCGCGACGTCAAGCGGCCTGAAATACCACAGGGTATCGCGGCGGCGCAGCGGATTCGCGCGGGCCGGATCGTCGCAGACCCGGTAGGAGTAGCGGCGCCACAGGGCGGAGAACCGCGCGTCGAAGCCTTCCGGGGCCACTTGGGCGGCACGGACCCTTACGTCCGGCGGGAGGGCGCTGGCCAGTCTGGTGAGCGCCCGGTCCGCGGCCGCCGCCCACGCGGCGGCGGGCACGTCGGCGTGGACAACCTGCCCGCGCGCGTGCACCCCGGCGTCGGTGCGCCCCGCCACGGTCAGCGCGGGCAGGGCGGGCAGCCGCAGCACCCGGCCGAGCGCCACCGCGAGGGTCTCCTGCACGGTGCGCCGGCCGGGCTGGGCCGCCCACCCGGAGAATTCCGATCCGTCGTAGGAACAGTCAATCCGGAGCCGAACGACCGGTGGCTTGTCTCCCGCTTCCACCTAGGCCGGTTTCCGTTCGTCCCTTTTGTCGGCTATTTGCGTGGTGGATCCGTGCTTGGCGGTCGATCCGGGGGCCTATAGTGCCCCAGATCGACCACGTAACCCGGATCCACCACGATAAGGTCGCGGGAAGCTTGGGACCGGCGCCCAGGGACTATGCCCTAGGCGTCCTCAGCGTCCTCAGCGTCCTCAGCGTCCTCAGCGTCGTCAGCGTCGTCAGCGTCCTCGTTGTCGTCAGCATCGTCGTCCTCGGCCACGTCATCGGCTTCGTCGGCGACGTCGTGCTCGGCGTCCTCGGTTTCCCGGGTCTCATCGGTCACTGCCGCCTCGGGGGCCTCGTCGGCGGCGGCCTCCGGGGTCGTGGCGGTGCTGGCCTCGGCGGTGCTGGCCTCGGCGGTGCTGGCCTCGGCGGTGCTGGCCTCGGCGGTGCTGGCCTCGGCGGTGC
>JBOHCG010000141.1:0-14210 GCA_050698735.1 Streptosporangiaceae bacterium
GTCCAGGGGGGTCGTCCCCCCCGGACTTAACAGCACGACGAGGAAGTCGCCGGGGTCGCGGGGCGGGCGCTGCCTGGCCTGCTCCGCGGGATGGCCGACGGCGACGGCGCCCATCGGCCGCCAGCCGGCCGGCAGGTCCATGACCCGGGCCGCGAGGTCCTGGCAGAACAGGGTGCTGGATATCCATGCCGAGCCGAGCCCCTCGACGGCCAGCGCGATCAGCAGGTTCTGCACCGCCGCGCCCATCGAGACGGTGAACATGGCCCGCTCGGACCGGTTGCGCCGGTCGTCGGGATAGTCATGCGCGGCGTCGGTGACCAGGCACGGCACGATGATCAGCGGGGCGTTCCGCAGCACGTCGCCGCGGCGTAGCCTGCGGGTGATCTGCTCCTCGGTGAACCCGTCGCCACGCAGGTCGGCGGTCCAGGCATCGCGCATCGCGTCCAGCAGCGCCGCTCTGGCCTCGGCCGTCTCCAGGATCACGAAACGCCACGGCTCGCTGTGATGCGGCGCGGGCGCGGTCAGCGCGGTGCCGATCGCCCGGCGGACCGCGCCGGGGTCGACAGGCTCGGCGGTGAATGCGCGGATGGTCCGGCGGGCCAGCGGCACATCCGCCGAGCCGAACCGGAACATGTCCTCGTCGGCAGGGCGGATGAGGGCTCGTGCACCAGGCCCGTCCTGCTCGGTGACCAGGTCGGCCAGCCCGCGCACGACCGCGGCGGGGATGCCGAGCGCCTTGCCCTTCACCAGGTCGCCGGCGGCCGCGATCTCGTCGGCCACGGCGGCGACGGTGACCTCGAGGATGTTGCCGAAGGTGTCGGCCTCGCCGCGATGGTCACGCGCCGGGAGCACGCCCGCCGCGCCGATGGCGTTGTCGGTCTGCCCGGCCCGCCACGGCCTGCCCATCGTGTCGGTGATGACCACGCCGAGCCGGACGCCGGTCAGGTCCTGCAGCGCCTTGCGCAGCCGCCTGGCCGACTCGTCGGGATCGGCGGGGAGCAGCACCACGGTGCCCGGCGCGGTGTTGGACTCATCCACGCCGGCGGCGGCAAGGACCAGGCCGTGCCGGGTCTGGGCGATGGTCGTGACGCCCCGCCGCGCGACGACCCGCACGGTCTCGGCCTCGATCGCCTGATCCCGCGGGGCGGTCACCACCCGGCCCTCGGCCTTGCTGACGACCTTCGAGGTGATCACGAGGATGTCGCCGTCGCGCAGGTCGCCCGTGTCCTCAGCGATGCCCTCGGCGATGAGCGCGGCCAGGTCCGCCCCGGGCGTGATCTCCGGCAGCCCGGCGACGGCGGCGATCGTGACCGGGCCGGTCATCGGCGGGGCTCCCCGGCTAGCTCTAGGGCCAGGTCGAGGGCCGCGCGGGCGATCGCCGTGGTGGCCGGCAGGTCGCGCATGTACAGCGGCAGGGCGCGGACCTCGATCCCGGCCAGCACCGGGTCGTCGGCCGCGGCCTTGTCCTGGTCGTCCACCAGCCAGCCGTCGATCAAGTCCGGCCCGTAGTGCGCGCCGACCGCGGCGGCGGTGGTCTGCACCCCGATGGCGGCCAGGCACGCGTCGGCCATCCCGCGCACCGGCGCGCCGCCGATGATCGGCGACACCGCGACCACGGTCTTCGCCCCGACCTCGGCGCTGATGCCGGGCACGGCCAGGATGGTCCCGATGCTCACCACCGGGTTCGAGGGCGGGAACAGGACCACGTCCGCCGCGGCGATCGCGTCGAGTACGCCGGGTGCAGGAACGGACCGTGCGGCACCGGTCGCGGTGATCGCCGTCGCGGCCGGCTCCGCGTGCATCCGCACCCACCATTCCTGGAAGTGGACCTCGCTTCCGTCGGCGGCGAGCACCACATGCGTCTCGATCGGATCGTCGGACATCGGCAGCAGCCGGACACCCGGCTGCCATCGCCTGCAGAGCATCTCGGTGACCTCGGACAGCGGCCGGCCGGACGCGAGCAGCTGGCTGCGCAGGATATGGGTCGCGAAGTCGCGGTCGCCGAGGGTGAACCAGTCCGGGCTCGCGCCGTAGGCCGCGAGTTCGGCCCGGATGCTGAAGGTCTCCTCGGCGCGGCCCCAGCCCTGTTCTGCGTTGATGCCGCCGCCCAGCGTGTACATGACGGTGTCAAGGTCGGGGCAGACCCGCAGCCCGAACAGCGTGATGTCGTCACCGGTGTTCCCGATGACGGTGATATCGGCGTCCGGGGCGGCTCGCTCCAGGCCGCGGAGAAACCGCGCGGCGCCCACGCCGCCGGCCAGCACGGTGATGCGCATAAGGAAAAGTGTCGCAGGTCCGGTCCGCACCCGTGCCGCGCGGCCGGCCAGCCGGCCGGAGGAAGCTGGTTGCCTGCCCCGTATCGCGTGGGCGGGAGGGCCGCTCGCGGCCGTCGGAAGAGCCGGTTGCGTGCCCGTATCGCGTGGGCCGGGGCGGTCCGCGCGGGGCCGGCCGGAGCGGCCGGGTGTCCGTGTTTGCGCCGCGCGCACCCCGAGGCGCCGTCACGGCGGCCTTGAGCCTCCCACTAGTACCACAGGTACCACTGACCTAATCGAGACTCATCTACACCGAGGTTTTCGGGTGATCTTTCTCGCATCTTTGGACAACCGGCCGACCATTATCACCTTTCCAGCTTGACGTGAAGCAAGACACGCGAGTGTAATTTCATTGATGTGATTCTCGCCGTCGCGAGCAACGGCGGGATCGGGGGATCGACATGGGGAGGGAGGATGCCGTGACCGAGGTGATAGTCCCGCTGGATCAGGTCTTCGTCCGACCGGACGACGTCGACGAACTGGGCTGGCAGGACCAGGCGCTCTGCGCACAGACCGACCCGGAAGCGTTCTTCCCGGAAAAGGGAGGCTCGACCCGGGAGGCCAAGCGCGTCTGCCGGAGCTGCGAGGTCCGGGCCGAGTGCCTGGAGTACGCCCTCGAGCACGACGAGCGCTTCGGTATCTGGGGCGGCATGTCCGAACGGGAACGCCGTCGGCTGAAGCGCGAGGCGATCTAGGGACAGGGCCGTCTAAGCACGGGGCCATCTGGGGAACATCGGTACATCGCACGTTCGCCCTGCCGAGCCGGGCCTGGCTGTGTATGGTTGACCCTGTCGTGAGCGCGGGGTTGACGTTCACGTAGTTCACGCGCTCTTGCCAGGCGGGTAGCCTCACTTGGGCGCCGATGCCTACGCCGCGAGCAAGGATCCTTGACACAAACCGTCCCGAACCGCCGTCATATCGTCACCGCCGTGCTGGTTACGCACGACGGTGCCCGATTCTTGCCAGGGCTCATCCGGGCGATGCGCGAGCAGACGCAACCCGTGCACCGAGTCGTCGGGGTCGACACCAGCAGCGGTGACCGCAGCGGGGCGATGCTGACCGAGCTGCTCGGCCCGGGAGCGGTCTTCGGGATGGAACCCGACACGGGCTACGGCGCGGCTATCTCGCGTGCCCTGCAGCACCCCGCGGCGCGCTCTGCGGTGCCCGCGCAGGGCTCCGATCAGGAGACGGCGGTCGAGTGGATCTGGCTGTTGCATGACGACTGCGAGCCGGCCCCCGACGCCCTTGAGCAGCTGCTGAGGGCTGCCAGCCGCGGCAAGACCACCGCGGTGCTCGGCCCGAAGCTGCGGGATCTGGCCGACCGGCGGGTGCTGCGCGAGGCGGGCATCACCGTCGACCGGGCAGGCCGCCGCGTCACCGGGATCGAGCCAGGAGAAATCGACCAGGGCCAGCATGACGGGAACCGTGCCGTGGTGGCCGTCAGCTCCGCGGGCATGCTGGTCCGCCGCGACGTCTGGGACCAGCTCGGCGGCTTCGACGCCAACCTGCCGCTGGGACGCGACGACATCGACTTCTGCTGGCGCGCGCACGCGGCGGGCTATGACGTCCGGGTGGCCACCGATGCGGTGGTGTACCACCGCGAGCTCTCTGCCAGGCAGATCAGGAAGGCGCCCGCCGCGGACGGGCGGCCGCGCCTGCTGGACAGGCGCGGGGCGTTGTACGTATTCGCCGTCAACGTGCCGTTCGGCCCGATGCTGGTCATTGTGGGGAGCTGCGCCGCGGGAACACTGGTGCGCGCGACCTACTTCCTGATCACCAAGCAGCAGCGCAAGGCCTGGGATCAGCTCGGGGCGCTGGCCTGGCTGGCCCGTCACCCGCTGCGGATACGGAGTGCCCGCCGCCGCCGCGCCGCCACCCGCAGGCACGGGTATGCGGTGCTGCGCGATCAGCTGCCGAAGGGCCGGACGCTGGCCAAGCTGGCGGAATCGGTGGCGGGCCTGTTGTCCCGCGGCCCCGCCTACGAGGGCGGCGGGCTGCATTCGGCCAGCACCGACGGGGCCGAAGACGACCTGCTGCTGCCGAACGAGAATCCGGTCATCAAGCGGGTCCTCACCAACCCCGGCGTACTGCTGTGGGCAGGTCTCGTCGTTGTCGCGCTGGTCGCCGAGCGCTCGCTGGTCGGCCCGGTGCTTGCCGGTTCCGGCACGCTCAGCGGCGGCGCGCTCGTGCCCGCCGGGGGCGGCGCGAGCGAGCTGTGGCGCGAATACCTGGCGGGTTACCACGCCACCGGAGTCGGGTCGGCCGCCAGCGCGCCGCCCTACCTCGCCGTGGTCGCCGCGCTTGCGACGCTGCTCGGCGGCAAAACCTGGCTAGCCATCGACGTGCTGCTGCTAGGCTGCGTGCCCGCCGCCGGGGTGACGGCGTTCCTGGCCGCTCGCCGTGTCACCGCCGCGGTGCCGGCCAGGCTGTGGGTCGCGGGCACGTACGCGCTGCTGCCGGTGGCGATGGGCGCGGTGGCGGCCGGCCGCATCGGCACGGCGGTCGCCTTCGTCCTGCTTCCGCTTATCGGAATCGCCCTCGGGCGGATCCTCATCGGACCAGCGTCAACCAAGCCATCCCGCTTCACCACCCGCAGGGCGGCCTGGGCGGCCGCGCTGCTGATCGCGGTGGCCGCGGCGTTCGTGCCGCTGATCTGGACGATCGCGGTGGCCGCGGCGCTGGCGGCGCTGGCCGCGTGGCGCCGTCTCCCTCCGTCGGCCACGCTGGGCGCGGTGATCGTCGCCGTGGTACCCGGGGCGGTTCTGCTGCCCTGGACCTTCCACCTGTTCGCCAGCCCTTCTGCCTTCCTCCTCGAGGCCGGGCTGGCAGGCCCTGGCATGGCTGCCGCCGGATTGCGGCCGGGATCGCTGCTGCTGCTCAGCCCGGGCGGGCCAGGGCTGCCTCCGGTGTGGGTGACCGTGGGCCTTGTGCTGCCAGCGTTCTGCGCTCTGCTGTTCCGCAGGCGCACGGCCCTGGTGTATTCGGGCTGGGCCATCGCGTTGGCCGGGCTGGTGGTGGCCCTGGTCGTGAGCCGGATACGGGTCACGCCGACGCAGGGCGGTCCGGCCGTCAGCGCCTGGCCTGGCGTTGCGATCGCCATCGCGGCGGCGGGCCTGCTGCTCGCGGCCGTACCCGTGATCGAGGCACTATGGCGCGCGGCCGTGCCCGGTCGAGATGTGCCCGGTCGAGATGTGCCCGGTCGAGATGGGCCCGGTCGAGATGGGCCCGGCGAAGGCCTGTCCAGGGCGAGGCCGCGATGGCGCTCGCTGGGCGTGATGGTCGGTCTCGCGGCGACCGCGTCGGCTCCGCTGCTCGCGGCGGGCAGCTGGCTCGCCGCGGGCGTGAGCGGGCCGCTGACCACAGCTGCCCCGCAGGTCCTGCCCGCCTTCGTGGCGGCCGCGTCGGCGGGCCCCGACCGGCCAAGGACGCTGGTCCTCCGGCAGGATGGCGGAGTCCTCGCCTACACCGTGCTGCGGACCTCCGACCCCACGCTCGGCGAACCCGAGCTGACCCAGTCGGTTCCCGCCACCCGCGCGCTCGACGCCGCGGTGGCCTCGCTGGCCGCCGCCTCCGGTGGCAACGGCGGCGACCCGAGCCAGGCGCTCAGCCAGTTTGATATCGGCTACGTGCTGCTGCCGGCCCCGGTCGACCAGACGCTGTCGCACCAGCTCGACGGTGCCGCCGGGCTGGTGTCGCTGACCCAGGCGCCGGCGTATGACCTGTGGCGGGTCGCGGGGACCGTGGCGCGGGTACGGATCGTCACCCCGAGCGGCACGGTGCTACCCGTTCCCTCCGGGTCGATCGGCGCGGGGGCGACCGTCCCGGCTGGGATGTCGGGCACGCTGCTGCTGGCGGAGGCCGCCGGCGGCTGGTCCGCGACCTTGGACGGGCGGCCGCTGGCCAGCCTGGCCCGTCCGGTGGACGGCTGGGCGCAGGGCTTCACCCTGCCGGCAGGCGGCGGCAGCCTAGTCATCACGCGCAACGAGGCCGCAAGGGACGTCAGCCTCGGCGTCGAGGCAGCCGCCGTGCTCGTCACGTTCGTGCTGGCCCTGCCGGGTACCAGGTCGGCCGCCGTCCCGGCGACATCTCCTGTCGCGGTGACCGACGCCGACGCGAAGCCCGCCGGGTCGCGCCGCCGACGAGAATCCGCAGGCCGCAAGAGCGGCAGGCGGCCAGAGTCGGCCCGGACGCCGCTGCGGGCTCATGGCCGCCGGGCAAGCGGCGCCCGTGATATGGCAGCCGCCGAGACCGCGCCGGCCCTCGCGTCGGCCACCCGATCGGACGCGGCGTCGGCCATCCAGCCGGACCCGGTAACGACCGGGCAGCCGGACCCGGTAACGACCGGGCAGCCGGACCCGGTAACGACCGGGCAGCCGGACCCGGTATCGACCGCCCAGCCGGACCCGGCACCGGTCACCTGGCTGGACGCGGCGCCCCCGAGCCGATCGGATCTGGCACCGAACCGCGGCCCCGACCTAACGCTGACCGCCCGGCCGGACCCGGTGCCGGACACGCGCCCAGACGTGACTCCGGGCGCCCGACCGGGAATGACCCCGGCTGCCAGACCGGACGCGGCCCCCGGCGGCCGCCAGGACGCGACCAGGCGCCAGCGCGGCGGCGCACACGCGGCGCGCCACGGGAAGCCGTCGCGCCGCTGGCGGTCTGGCCCTGATGACCGCGCCGCGGACCGTACCCCGGATAGGCCCCAGGTGAGCGTGTCCGAGGCCGCCAAATCGGGTCCCGAGCCCGGCCAGGGGAGCCAGTATTCCCCGGCCATCACCAAGGACCGCGACGCAGAAAACGGCGAGGCCTACGACGATGCCGTGCCGCAGGAATCCGGACAGGGCGGCAGACGGCCGCCGTGGGAGCTTGGTAACCGATCATGAGGGCGCTTCATCTGGTGCCCGCGGCGGCGGTGCTTGTGGCGCTCGGAGCCATTGGCGGCGCCGCGCAGTGGTCTCGTGCCGCCGCGCCGGGCCCGAGCCCCGTCACCTCGGGTCGGCCGATCGCGGTCACCACTGCGACCCTGGCCTGTCCGCCCGCGCTGGGCACCGGATCCGGCCGCGTCGCGTTCATCGGGGCGGCCGCGGCCGTTACCGCGGCGGGTCGGGCGGGGCAGGCCGAGCTGACGCCGCTGCCGCCGGCCGGCGTCCAGCTGCGGACCGTCGCCCCGATCAGCCAGGCAAGTCCCGGTGTCCTCGCCCTGGTTTCCGTCCCCGCGGCCTCGACAGCGGGCAAGAAGCCCGCCGCGGTACAGGTGGGCTGGTCGGTCGCGGCCACCGGGGCCATGGCTCCCGCCATGGAGGCGGAGGTGGCGCAGAGCTCGGGCCTGGCCAGCGTCCGCTGCAGCGCACCGGGTTCTGACCTCTGGTTCGCCGGACCCGGCCAGCAGGACGGCGCCGGGCAGATCCAGCTCGATCTCATGAACGTCGACGCCCTGCCCGCGACCGTGAACGTGAGCGTCATCACCGACGCCGGCCAGGTCCTGGCAGGCGACGACACCGGGATCATCGTCCCGCCGCACCAGATGGTGACCGAACCCCTGTCGTCGGTGGCGGCGGGCTCGAGCGTTGTCGCGATACACGTGCGGACCACCGTCGGCCGGGTCGCCGCCGACGTGCTCGAGGGGCCCGCGCACGGTGCGCTGTCCAGCTGGCTGACGAGCGCGGCGTCGCCGTCGACCCGGCAGGTGATACCCGGAGTCCCCCCGTCAAGCGGCGCGGCGGAGCTGTTCCTCGCGGTGCCGGGCAACGGCGACGCACGGGTGAGCGTGCTCGCGATCACCCCGCAGGGGCAATATCGCCCGTTCGGCAGCCAGACGATTCCCCTGCCAGGGCAGTCCGCCACCGACGTGGCCCTCACGCCGCTGGGCGGGACCACGGCGGCGATCCAGCTGACGTCGAACGTGCCGGTCGTCGCCGCCATCCTGGTGCCGGGCAGCGGCCTCGGCGACTTCACCACGTCGGCGGCGCCGATCAGCCAGCAGGCAGTCGTGGCGGGAAACGTCGCCGGCTCGGGCCTTACCGCCACGGTCGTGCTGTCCGCTCCCGCCGGGGCGGCCAGGGTCCGCCTGACGGCAATCGCAAGCGGCGCGGGTGCCGCCGGCGCGGCCGCGGCGCAGAGCCAGGTGGTGTCGGTCCGCGCCGCGCACACACTGGTGGTGCCCGTGTCGCCGCCGCACGGCGCCAAGCGCGGATCGGCGTACGCCGTCGTGATCACGCCGCTCGCCGGGTCGGGACCGGTCTACGCCGCCCGGGTCGAACAGAGCCAGAGCAGCGTGGTTTCGATCGTCCCCGCCGCCAGCGCCCTGACCACGATCAGCCTGCCCCCGGTCCGCGAGTCCTACGACGCTGTGTCGCCCTAGCTGGCTCGCCCTAGCCTGAGTCCCCGTAGCCCGGGTCGACGGTCTCCGGGTCCACCCCGAGGATCTCCGCGAACTCCTCGACCACCACGTCGAAGACGAGTTCGCTCAGTTCCTCTTCGTCGTCGGCACGGGCCAGCAGCGGCCGCCTGAACAGCACGATGCGCGGCCCGGTGGCCGGATGGCTGGGGTCGCTGCTGTCCGGGGAGCCGCGGACGATGCGGGCCAGCGGCACGCCTTCCTCGCCGATGCTGTCCGCGTCGGGCACCTCCTGCACCGCAAACTCCACGTCGGAAAGCTCGGATTCCCAGCGGGGCTCGAGCCGGGCCACGGCCTCGAGCACGAGGTCGTCGAACTGCTCGGCGCGGCTGCGGTACAGCGGCACAGACGGGGGCACCAGCCGGCCGCGCAGCCCCCGGCCGTGCCGGTCACGCCGCCGCAGGCGCGGCCCGTCGGAGCCTTCGCCGGTCTGCACAGTCACCGAGCGTATCGGATAGCGGCGGGTCGTCGTGGCCGATCGGTCCGGGGCAAGGCACGCAAAGCACGACACGAAAGCGGCGTGGCGCGCGGGTGATGGCGTTACCGCCCGCGGACGGATACCGTCACCGTTGTATCCGATGCCGTCCCGAGGTTCCGGGACCGGGTTCCCTGGGTGATGTGAGCGAGGTGGCTGGGTGAGTTCTCGTTGCTGCTCGCGCACCGCGTGCAAGCACCCTCCCGTCTACACGCTGACCTACGTCTACCGCGACTCCACCGCGGTGCTCGGCCCGCTTGCCGCGTACGTGGAGCCGCACTGCTATGACCTGTGCGAGAAACACGCGGCCAGGCTGACCGCGCCGCGCGGCTGGGACGTCGTGCGGCTGCCGACCGATCCCGATCGCGACCGCGCCGATGATCTGGAGGCACTGGCGAACGCGGTGATGGAGACGCAGCCGCGGACACGAGCGGACAAGTCGGCCGATACCGAGCCCGTTGGCCAAGGTGTCGAGGTCGGCCGTCGCGGCCACCTCCGGGTACTGCGCTCCGGCCCACCCGAGGACCGATAGGCTCGACGGTGACGCCACGCTAATGCAAGGCCGGCTGAAAGGCAGCCCGCGAGGCGCACTAGGGTCCGGGCACGGGGAGGCGGTTCGGTAGTGGGTGATATCGCGAGCGTCTTCAAGGCGTATGACATCCGGGGAGTCGTACCCGACCAGCTGAACGAGGGCGTGGCCGAAGCGGTCGGCGCGGCGTTCGCGCGGCAGACCGGCGCGCGGAGGATCCTGACCGTGCACGACATGCGTACCTCCTCGGCCCCCCTCGCGGCCGCGTTCGGCCGCGGCGCCGCGGCCCAGGGCGCCGACGTGCTTGCGACGGGCCTCGGCTCGACCGACATGCTCTACTACGGCAGCGGGGATCTCGGCATCCCCGGCGCGATGGTCACGGCCAGCCATAACCCGCCGCAGTACAACGGGATCAAGCTGTGCCGGGCAGGAGCCAAGCCGGTTGGCATCGAGACCGGCCTGATGCAGGTCCGCGAGCTTGCCGAACGCGCGCTGCCGCCCGCACAGGCGCCCGGCACCATCACGCACCGGGACCTGCTCCCCGGCTACGCGGACCACCTGCGGAAGCTGGTCGACATCTCGGCGATCAGGCCGCTGAAGGTGGCGGTAGACGCGGGCAACGGGATGGCCGGCTACACCGTGCCCGCGGTGTTCGACGGGCTGCCGATCACCCTGATCCCGCTCTACTTCGAGCTGGACGGCACGTTCCCGAACCACGAGGCGAACCCCATCGACCCGGCGAACCAGCGCGACCTGCAGCGGGCAGTGCGCGAGCACGGCGCCGACATCGGGCTCGCATTCGACGGCGACGCGGACAGGTGCTTCGTGGTCGACGAACGCGGCGAGCTCGTCTCGCCCTCGGTGCTCACCGCGCTGATCGCAACCCGCGAACTGGCCCGCGAGCCCGGCGCGACGATCATCCACAACCTGATCACCTCCCGCGCGGTACCGGAGATCGTCAAGTCCCGCGGCGGCATCCCGGTGCGGACCAGGGTCGGCCACTCGTTCATCAAGGCGGAGATGGCGCGGACCGGCGCGGTCTTCGGCGGCGAGCACTCCGGCCACTTCTACTTCAGGGACTTCTGGTACGCGGACTCCGGCATGCTGGCCGCGCTGTACGTGCTCGCCGCGCTTGGCGGCCAGCCCGGGCCGCTGTCGCGGCTGCTCGCCGAGTATTCCAGGTACCACGCCAGCGGGGAGATCAACTCCGAGGTAGCGGACCAGGCCGAGGCTACCCGCAGGGTCCGGGCTGCGTTCTCCGGTCGGCCCGGTGTCAGCACCGACGAGCTCGACGGGCTCACCGTGGCCGGCGGCGACTGGTGGTTCAACGTGCGGCCGTCCAACACCGAGCCGCTGCTGCGGCTGAACGTCGAGGCGAGCACCGAGGCTGCCATGGCCGCGCTGCGTGACGAGGTCCTCGGTATCGTCAGGGGCGGCCCCCATTCGGCAGCCTCTTAGGCACAGAGGGAGATTTCCTATGCAGATCGACGACTGGCTCCTGGACATCCTGGCCTGCCCGGAATGTCATGCCCCGCTGCGCGCCGACGACGACGCCAGCGAGCTGGTATGCACCAACGCTGCATGCGCGCTGGCGTATCCGGTTCGCGACGACATCCCGGTCCTGCTCATCGAAGAGGCCAGGCGCCCCGGCGCCGGGAGCTAAGCATGAGCGAGCCTTGGTTTGCAGGCGAGCGGGGGGGCACAGCATGAGCGAGCCTTGGTTTGCAGGCGAGCGGGGGAGCACAGCATGAGCGAGCCTTGGTTTGCAGGCGAGCGGGGGAGCACAGCATGAGCGGCGACGACCTGGACGGCTGGGAGGCGGAGTTCGTCCTGGCGGCGGACCGGCTGGACACGCCCGACGTGATCGAGGCGGCCGATCCAAGCGACATGCTCAGGCAGGTGGCGTCGGCGGCCGCCCAGGTGCGCACGGCGCTTCGGTCCTGCCGGGAGACCGACCTGTCCGGGCTGGCTCCGGAGGTCCGGCCGCGCGCGATCGTGGTGGTCGGCATGGGCAGTTCCGGCGTGGCCGGCGACATCCTGGGGGCCGTGTCCGGCTCGGGCACCCCGGTCCAGATCCTTACCGTGCAGACCGAGCGGCTGCCCGGCTGGGTCGGGGCGACCGACGTGGTGCTCGCGGTGTCCTGTTCCGGCACGTCCACTGAGACGCTTGCGATCGCGACCGAGGCGGCCAGGCGCGGCTGCCGGCTGGCCGGCGTCGGCGCGGAAGGCTCCGCGCTGCACCGCATCGCCGAGCAGGCCCGGGCCCCGTTCGTGCCGGTGGTCGACGCCGGGCTGCCGAGGTCGATGCTGTGGGCGCTGACCGTTCCGCTGCTCGTGATGGCCGAACGGCTGGGCGTGGTGCGGATCGATCCGGACGTCTACGAGCTCTCCGCCAGCCGGCTCGAGGATGTGTCCCACCAGTGCCGCCCGGCCAGCGAGTCGTTCGTCAACCCCGGCAAGTCGCTGGCGCTGGACCTGGCCGGGTCGCTGCCCGTGATCTGGGGGACCTCTGCGCTGAGCGGCGTCGCGGCCCGGCGGTTCGCCGGTCAGCTCAACGAGAACGCCAAGTACCCGGCGATCTCGGGGGTGCTGCCCTCGGCCGCGCATAACCAGGTCGCGATGTTCGACGGGCCGTTCGCCCCGGGCGCGGGCGCGACCGCGGCCGGCCCCGAGCAGGGCCAGAACGGCCCGCCTGACCTGGCCACCTGGGACCCTGAGTACGACGAGACCGGAGAGGACGAGACCAATGGCCCCACCTCGCTGCGGCTGGTCGTGATCGCCGATCCTGACGAGGATCGGCTGGTCGGGGCGCAGCGAGCGGCCGTCACCGAACTCGCGGGGCTTCGCGGTATCGGCGTGTCCGAGCTCAGCATGGACGGCGAGCACCCGCTGGTGCGGCTGGCCGGCGTCGTCCAGCTGGCCGACTACGCCAGCGTGTACCTCGCCATCGCGTCAGGCATAGACCCAGGCCAGGCCGCCGCGATCACCGATCTCAAGGCCCGGATCGAGTAGACCCGAATCGGGTGGGCCCGGATCCAGTAGGCACAGTTCCCTGCCTTCAGCGTCGTACGGTACGTTGCGCGACATGAGGGCGGTGTTCGCGGCGTTCGGCGCCAACCTGGGCATCGCCGTGGTCAAGTTCGTGGCGTTCCTGCTCACCGGCTCCGCGTCGATACTGGCCGAGTCCGTGCACTCGTTCGCCGACACCGGAAATGAGCTGCTGCTCATCATCGGGCGCGGCCGGTCGCGGCGGCCCAGGTCGGAGGAGCACCCGTTCGGCTTCGGGCGCGAGCGGTACTTCTACGGGTTCGTGGTCTCGGTCATGCTGTTCACCGTCGGAGCGACGTTCTCCGCCTACGACGGCGTGCACAAGATCTTGAGCCCTGCGCCGGTACGCTCGCCGGTGATCGATTTCGTCGTGCTCGCCCTGTCCGCGGTGCTCGAATCGTTCTCGCTGCGGACCGGGATCGCCGAGGCGAACCAGGTGCGTGGCGACCGCGGCTGGGGCTCGTTCATCCGCCGGACGAAGGCGCCCGAGCTGCCCGTGGTCCTGCTCGAGGACCTGGCCGCGCTGATCGGGCTGGTGTTCGCGTTCACGGGCGTGGCGCTGTCCGCGCTGACCGGCGACGGCCGGTGGGACGGCGCGGGCAGCCTGGCCATCGGCATCCTGCTCGCGGTGGCGGCGGCGATCCTGGCCGTGGAGACCAAGAGCCTGCTGATCGGCGAGTCGGCCAGCGCCGAGGTGCAGCGCATGATCCTCGCCGCGCTGGAAGACGGCCCGGAGCTGCGCCGGGTAATCCACATGCGCACGATCCACATCGGCCCGGACTCACTCGTGGTCGCCGCGAAGGTCGAGGTTCCCGAGAACTACTCCGCCGCCCAGGTCGCCGCCGCGATCGACACCGCCGAGCGCCGGGTCCGCGCGTCCGTCCCGATCGCCGGGACGATCTACCTGGAACCGGACATCTACCGCCCGGTCCTGGCCGACCAGACCGATCCCTCCATCCGAGCCGTCCTCCGCGCCCGCCCCCCAAAGCCCCAGCGCCCCTCCCGTACCAGCCGCCCCAAGGACCCCGTCCCCGCAACGACCTCCGACCCTCCCGCTCCTCATCCTGCGCCCCCAGACGCCCCCAGATCCCAGCCCTGACTGCTGCCTTGTGACTGCTGGGATGTAAGTGGCGTGGCGCGCTGTCCGAGGAGGTGGCGGACGCCACATCACAGCCAGAAGTCGGTACGCGGTGCCACACCCACTACCTCAGACAGCCCGCGGGGGCGGGTCAGCCGCGGGAGAGCGCGCGGAGGGCGCGTTCCTTCTCGAAGTCGAGCGCACGGCCGGGGGCGGGGGGCACCCGGCCCAGCCGCCGGCCGAGGTCCGCGACAGCGGCCCGGACCGAGGGCTCCGCGATCACCCGCAGCCCGAACGCGAGCGACGCCGGGCTGATGTCATACCGGCGCTGGAGCTCGAGGGCGGCCGCCCCCGCCACCAGAGCGGCC
>JBOHCG010000142.1:0-14188 GCA_050698735.1 Streptosporangiaceae bacterium
GCGCTAGACGCCGAGCGCTGGCTGGCCAGCAGGGAAAATTGAAATACGTTTACGGCAAAACGCGCGAAACGAAGTAAGGGGTGTGATCGCTAGTGGGCTCGACGAAGGTCGTGACGGACCAGAACTTCGAGGAGGAGGTCCTGAAGAGCGACAAGCCGGTCATCGTCGACTACTGGGCCGAGTGGTGCGGCCCGTGCCGCATGGTCGCGCCGGTGCTCGAGGAGATCGCGGCCGAGTACGCAGACAAGATCAACGTCGTCAAGCTCAACATCGACGAGAACCCCGCCACATCGCAGAAGTACGGGATCATGGCGATCCCGACCATGAACGTATTCTCCGGCGGCGAGGTCGTGAAGCAGATCGTCGGCGCGAAGCCCAAGTCCGCCCTGCTGCGCGAACTGGCCGAGTACATCTAGTTTCTCGTAGCGCTGGTTTCTTGTAGCGCTGGACGTTTGCTCGTCTCGCGTTTTCACACCGGACGGAGGGCGCCCTGGGGGGCGGCCGGGGTCATCGACCCGAGTAGCCGCTCCAGGGCGACCTCGACGTCCTCCCGCCAGGTCAGGATCGTCCGCAGTTCCATCCGCAGCCGCGGGTAGTGATGATGCGGGCGGATGGTCTTGAACCCCACCGCGAGCAGGTAGTCCACCGGAAGCATGCAGCTTGGCGACTCCCAGCGCCGGTCGCCGAAGGCCTCGATTGCCTTCACGCCGTGCCGGGTCAGGTCCTTCGCCATCGCCTGGACCAGCATCCGGCCGATGCCGGCTCCGGCGAACTCGCTGAGCAGGTGGGCGGTCATGAACAGCACCGCGTCGGCGCTTACCGGGCTGGTGGGGAAAGCGATCGAGCGGGGCACGTACTGCGGCGGCGCGAACAGCATGTACCCGGCGGGAACGCCGTCCACGTAGGCGATCTTGCCGCAGCTGCCCCACTCGAGCAGCACCGAGGACACCCACGATTCCTTCTCCAGTTCCGGGTCGCCGTTTTCCTCGGCGCGCGCCCGGCTAACCGGGCCAAGTTCCCAGAAAACGCATTTACGGCACTTCGGCGGCAAGTCGCCGAGGTTATCCAGCGTAATATTGACGATACGGCGTGACATCCTGTTCCCCGGCAAATCAATAAGCGTTTCCGGGAGATTCCCCTTATCCTGGCATGATACTCGGGGCGGGGCCGAAGGCGGGCTCTGCAGGACCCAGCAACGCCAGGATTCAGGAGAGGCCGTGACCGCGCAGCAGCAGCCGACATCTCAGCCGCAGCGAATTGACCGGTATGTGGGCCAGTATGCCGAGCGTGCCGTGGGCATGGTGGCGTCGGAGATCCGGGCCCTGTTCGCCGTCGCCGCCAGGCCGGAGATCGTGTCGCTGGCCGGCGGTTCGCCGTATGTCGCCGCGCTCCCGCTCGACGTGGTCGGCGCCATGATCGGCCGGCTGATCGCCGACCACGGCCAGCAGGCGCTGCAGTACTGCACCGCGCAGGGCGACGTCGGCCTGCGCGAGCGGATCTGCGAGGTGATGGCGCTGGAGGAAATCCAGGCGCACCCCGACGAGATCGTGGTCACCGTGGGCTCCCAGCAGGCCCTCGACCTGCTCGCGCGGATCTTCGTCGACCCCGGCGACGTCGTGCTCGTCGAGGCTCCGTCCTACGTGGGCGCCCTGGGCGCGTTCGCCTCCTATCAGGCCGACATCGTGCACGTCACGATGGATGACGACGGGCTGATCCCCGAGGCGCTGCAGGAGGCCATCGGGCGCACCGAGGCCAGCGGGCGGCGCGCCAAGTTCCTCTATACGGTGCCCAACTACCATAATCCGGCCGGCGTGACCCTCGCCGCCACGCGACGGCACCGGATCCTCGACATCTGCCGCCGCGCGGACCTGCTCGTCGTCGAGGACAACCCGTACGGCCTGCTCGGCTTCGACGGCGAGCCGATGCGGGCGCTGCGCGCCGACGACGCCGAGGGGGTCGTGTACCTCGGCACGTTCTCCAAGACGTTCGCCGCCGGCGTCAGGGTCGGCTGGGCGGTTGCCCCCGCGGCGATCAGGGACAAGCTGATCCTCGCGGCGGAATCGGCGGTGCTGTGCCATTCGAGCTTCGCGCAGCTGACCGTGCGCGAGTACCTGTCCACCCAGTCGTGGCGCGAGCAGATCAAGGACTTCCGCGAGCTCTACCGGGAGCGGAGGGACGCCACGCTGGAGGCGCTGACCGGGATGATGCCGCCCGGCTGCCACTGGACCCGGCCCGCGGGCGGGTTCTACGTGTGGCTGCGGCTGCCGGACGGGATCGACGCCAAGGCCATGCTGCCGAGGGCGATCTCCTCGCGGGTGGCTTACGTGCCGGGGACGGGCTTCTACGCGGACGGCTCCGGCGGCCAGTACGCCAGGCTGTGCTATTCGCTCCCGGCCCCGGACCGCATCGCCGAGGGAGTTCGCCGTCTCGCCTCGGTGATCGA
The DNA here is from genome assembly GCA_050698735.1 of Streptosporangiaceae bacterium. Classification (GTDB taxonomy): domain Bacteria; phylum Actinomycetota; class Actinomycetes; order Streptosporangiales; family Streptosporangiaceae; genus Palsa-504. The sequence continues at coordinate 2,444 of JBOHCG010000142.1, forward strand.
GAACGAGGTCCAGCTCCGGGAGGACTTCGGCCCGGCCGCCCTGCAGGACTCCGGCCCGGCAGCGGACACCAGGTAATACCAGCCCAGACGGCATCGCCAGGCAGCTCTGCCGAGCCCTTCCCTAGTCGGAGTCATGCGCAAACTTGATCACGTGGTCGTCCTCGCCGGCGGGCTGTCGCCCGAACGGGAAGTGTCGCTGCACTCGGGCTACCGGGTCCGCGACGCTCTCGCCCAGGCGGGTATCAATGTCACCGTCGCCGACGCGGACGCCGCGCTGCTTGCCCAGCTGCGCGCCGACCCGCCAAGCGCCGTGTTCCCCGCCATCCACGGCACGTGCGGGGAGGACGGCGCGATCAGGGAGGTGCTCGGGCTGCTCGGGCTGCCCTACGTCGGCACCGTCGCCAGCGCGTGTCAGATGGCCTTCGACAAGCCGACCGCCAAGGCGCTGACCGCGGCCGCCGGGCTGGTCACGCCGCAGTCCGTGACGCTGCCGCGGGAGACGTTCCACGACCTCGGCGCGTCCTCGGTCATCGACCTGATCGTGGCCAAGCTCGGGCTGCCGCTGTACGTCAAGCCATCCCGCGGCGGTTCCGCCCTCGGCGCCGGCCCGGTGCGCTCCGCGGCTGAGCTACCCGGCGCCGTGCTGAGTTGCTTCGCGTACGGCGATACCGCCCTGATCGAGCGGTTCGTAGCCGGCACCGAGGTGGCGGTGGGCGTCATCGACCTGGGCAGCGGCCCGCAGGCGCTGCCCGCGGTCGAGATCGTCCCCGGCGATGGCGGCTACGACTACTCGGCCAGGTACACCGCGGGCAAGACCGAGTTTTACGTTCCGGCCCGGCTACCCGCCGACGTCGCGGCCGAGGTCGCCGGGATGGCGGTCACCGCGCACTCGGTCCTCGGCCTGCGCGACCTGTCCAGGACCGACCTCATCGTCGACGAGCAAGGCATCCCGTATTTCCTGGAGGTCAACGTCTCGCCCGGCATGACGGAGACGAGCACGCTGCCGCTGGCACTCGAGGCATCAGGTCATTCGTTCGGCAGCACCTGTGTCGGCCTCCTCGAGCTCGCCGCCGAGCGTGGCGGCTGACTGCCTTTATAGGTATTTTGTTTGAATAACTTATTACTGTTAGGCAATCCGCGGCCGACAGGCGGCGCCTCTCGGCAGCGCGTGCCGCTCCCCTAGGCTCGTGGGTATGACACAACGCAAGAGCTTCGGCAGTGACAACCACGCGGGTACGCATCCCGCGGTGCTGCGCGCGATCGTGGAGTCGAACGCGGGCGACGCGGTCGCCTATGGCGCCGACGAGCGTACCGAGCAGGTGACCGCCGCGCTGCGCGACACCTTCGGGGCAGCCGACGCCTTCCTCGTGCTCAACGGCAGCGGGGCCAACGTGCTCGGCCTCAGTGCGTTGCTGGCCAGGCATGAGGCAGTCATCTGCGCCGAGTCCGCGCACATCAACACGGACGAGTGCGGATCGGCCGAGCGCCTGCTCGGGACCAAGCTCCTGGCTGTGCCCGCGCCGGACGGCAAGATCACGCCGGAGCTCATCGCGGAACGGCTGACCGGGCGGGGTAACGACCACTTCTCGCAGCCGGGTGTCGTCGCCATCACCCAGTCGACCGAGTTCGGCACCTGCTACGCGCTCGCCGAACTGGCCAAGATCGCCGACTTCTGCCATGCGAGCGGCCTGCGCCTCTTCCTTGACGGCGCGCGCCTGGCCAACGCGGCCGCCTACCTGGACTGCTCGCTCGCCGAACTGGCCGAGTGCGCGGACGTGCTCAGCTTCGGCGGCACCAAGAACGGCGCGATGGGAGTGGAAGCGCTGATCGTGATGCGCCCAGGCCTCGCCGACAGCGTGCCGTACCTGCGCAAGCAGCAGACCCAGCTCGCCTCGAAGATGCGCTTCCTGGCTGCCCAGTTCGGCGCCCTCATGCACGATGACCTGTGGCGCGCCAATGCGTCGCATGCCAACGCCATGGCCCGCCGGCTCGCCGAGGGAGCGGCGGCGGCAGGCGGGGTCGACATCGTTTACCCAGTACAAGCCAACGCTGTCTTCGCCCGCCTCCACCCCCGGCACATCACGGCACTGCAGCATGAATGGTTCTTCCACGTATGGGACGAGACCGAGTCTGTCGTCCGCTGGATGGCCGCGTTCGACACCACGGAGTCGGACGTGGACGATTTCCTTTCGGCCATACGGTTTACCGCTGACGTTTGACGGCTCTTGGTTTCACGGGAAACGAGGGCTCTTTGTGATCGGGTGACCAGCGGCGCTGGCGGCGCTGGCGGCGCTTCCGGAGGGGTACGGCCCGCTGTTCGATCGGGCGGCAGCGGCGTTCGAGGCGGACGAGCGCGTCCGGGGGATGTGGCTGCACGGCGCGCTGGCGCGCGGCATGGCGGACGCGGCGTCCGATCTGGACGTCGCGGTCGCGGTCGCGGATGAGAGCTTGGACGAGTTCGCCGCTGGATCAGACCGGTCCATCCAGCCGTGAATGTTTCCCGTGAAACATCACGGTGAAGGCGCTTGGGAGCGAGCACCGGTCCCGGTTCGCGGAGTGGGCGTCCTACTCCGGGGTCTCCTGGCCGCGCGGGTCAGGACTCATCGCCTTCACGATCCGCTCCAGGTCATCTGGAGACGCGAACTCGATCACGATCTTGCCCTTGTGCTTGCCTACCTCCACCTTGACCCGGGTCTCGAAGAGATCCGAGAGGCGATCGGCCAGGCGCCGGAGCCCGGGGGCCGTGGGCTGGGCCGACTGAGTGGCACGAGAACGACGGCGCGGGGTTTCGCCGCCGCCGAGGGAGACGATCTCCTCGACGGCACGGACGGAGAGTCCCTCCGCGACGATCCGGTTGGCCAGGCGCTCCTGCGCCTCGGTGCTGTCGAGGCCGAGGAGGGCACGGGCATGGCCGGCCGAAAGGACACCGGCAGCCACGCGCTTCTGGACCGCGGGCGGGAGGTTGAGCAGCCGGAGCGTGTTGCTGATGTGCGGCCGGGAGCGGCCGACCTTCTGTGCCAGCTGCTCGTGGGTGGCACCGAAGTCGTCGAGCAGTTGCTGGTAGGCCGCCGCCTCTTCCAGCGGGTCAAGCTGCTGGCGGTGCAGGTTCTCGAGCAAGGCGTCCCGGAGCATGTCATCGTCTTGGGTCTCCTTGACGATGGCCCCGATCTCGGCGAGGCCGGCCCGCTGCGAGGCCCGCCACCTGCGCTCGCCCATGACGAGCTCGTACCTGCCGTGCCCGGCCGCGCGAACGACCACCGGCTGGAGCAAGCCGACCTGCTTGATCGACTCCGCTAGCTCGTCGAGCGCGTCCTCGTCAAAGGTCCGCCTCGGCTGCCTGGGGTTCGGCACGATGGCCGTGACCGAGATCTCCGCGTACCGCGCGCCGGGAACCTCGACGGGGACGTCCGGCCGTGTTCCTCCGGCGTCCGGCTGGGCGTAGGCATCACTGCCTCGCGCGGCGACGGCTTCAGCCAGCTTCGGGGTATCCGGGATGAGCGCCCCTAGCCCTCTGCCTAGACCCCGCCTTTGCTGAGCCACTGCATCTCCTCGAGCTAACCCTGTGACCGGACCCCGGCCGATTGCATCGCCAGCTCACGCGCCGCTTCGGTGTAGGCGACAGCGCCGCTCGAGGCCGGGTCGTAGGTAATCACCGACTGCCCCCGGCTCGGCGCCTCGGATACCCGGACGCTCCTCGGGATGATCGTATGCAGGACCGAGTCACCGAAGTGGGCGCGGACGTCGTCAGCCACATCAGAGGCGAGCCGGGTGCGGCCGTCGTACATGGTCAGCAGCACGGTCGATACATGCAGGCCCGGGTTGAAGTTGACCCGCACCAGTTCCGCCGTGTTCAGCAGTTGCTGGACGCCCTCGAGCGCGTAGTACTCGCACTGGATCGGGAGCAGCACCTCCTCGGCGGCCACCAGCGCGTTCAGCGTCAGCAGCCCCAGCGACGGCGGGCAGTCCACGAGGATGTAGTCCAGATGCGAGGTGTCGTACGCGCGCAGCGCCCTCGCCAGCCTCAGTTCCCTCGCCACCACCGGGACCAGTTCGATCTCCGCCCCGGCGAGGTCTATCGTGGCCGGCGCGCAGAACAGCCCCGGCGTCTCACCGGCGGGCCGGACGATCTCGGCCAGCGGGCGGTCGTCGACCAGCACGTCGTAGACGGACGGAACGCCCGCATGGTGGTCCACATCGAGCGCGGTGGACGCGTTTCCCTGCGGGTCAAGGTCGATGACAAGAACGCGCAAGCCGTGCTGGGCGAGGCTCGCGGCCAGGTTGACCGCGGTGGTCGTCTTCCCGACCCCACCCTTCTGGTTGGCGATCGTCATGATCCGGCAGCGCGGCGGCCGCGGCCACGGTTGCCGGTCGCCCAAGCCTCGCACCACGACGGCTGCCTCGGCCGCTCGCCCGATCGGCGTATCCGCCGCGTTCGGCGGTACGTCAGGCACGATCACCGGTCTGGCTCCACGCGCAACCTGGGCCGGGACCGCCGGATCCCCATGCTGGGAATCACCCCCAAGATTCTCGGAAGCTCCGGGACTCCCAGCAGTCCCAAGAGCGCCGCCAGCTTCAGGTACTTCACCGTTCACCTGAACGCCTCTCGATTCTCGGCCGTCGCCAGGCCAACCTAGACCCCCGAACCCGGCGACCGCGCCAGCCAGAGCACTACCTTCCAGGGCCCTGCCTTCTATCGCCGGGCCGCCCAGCGTCTTGCCCAGCGACTCGTCGGGCCAGCCCAACCCCGCTTTACCTTGCCCGTAGTAGCTGAGCCCCACTAAATGTCCTGCCCTCACCTAGCGATGAAACGCACGACGGTAGTCGCTGGAATGACCTTACCCTGACCGGCTCGCACAACCTCGGCACTGCGCGCGCCAATTCGGCGCAATATGGGGGCGGCCGCGGCCAACTCGTCCGGAGCAGTACGTCCCTTGATCGCGAGGACCGTTCCTCCCGGCCGCACCACCCGAATCGCCAGTTCGGCCAGCCGACCCAGCGGGGCCACCGCCCTGGCCGTGGCCACGTCCGCTCTTATCGCGGCGTCCTCGGCCCGGCCTCGCAGCACGGTCACGTTAGCCAGCGCGAGTTCGGCCACGCACTCGGAAAGGAACCGGGTCCGCCGTTCCATCGGCTCAAGCAGCGTGACATGGACCTCGGGGCGCATCATCGCGAACACCAGTCCGGGCAGTCCGGCCCCCGAGCCTATGTCCACCAGCGTGCCGCAGGCCGCGCCGATGAGCTCCGTGACCACGGCGCAGTTCAGCAGGTGCCGGTCCCACAGCCTGGCGGCCTCACGCGGACCGATCAGACCCTGCTCTACCCCGCGCGTCACGAGGATCTCCGCAAAGCGGCTGGCGAGGAACATCGCCGAGCCAGGGCCGGAGTCCGGTCCGAACACGGCCACTGCGTTCTCCGGCGGCGGGCCGCCGGCCGCGGCACCACCCACCACCGGGACAGCATCGACGGAAGGGGCACCGGCCGGGGCGGAAGTACCGGCGGTGTCGGCCAGAGCGGCCAGGACCGTCCCGATCGTGCTATGCCGGGACATTACCGAGCGGGAAAACTACCACCCGCCGGTTGGGCTCCTCGCCCTCCGACTCGCTGCGCTGGCCTGCCGCCGCCACCGCGTCGTGAATGATCTTCCGCTCGAAGGGTGACATGGAGCTGAGGGCCTTAGGCTCGCCGGTCCGGGCGACCTCTTCTGCCACGCTCCGGCCGTAGTCAGCGAGTTCGGCGCGGCGGCGAGCCCGGTAGCCGCCGATGTCGAGCATGAGCCTCGCCCGCTCGCCGGTCTGCCTGTGCACGGCCAGCCGGGTCAGCTCCTGAAGCGCCTCGAGGACCTCGCCGTCGTCGCCCACCAGTTCCTCGAGCGTCGCGCCGACCACCGAGACGACCGCGCGGTCGCCCTCGACATCCATGTCGATGTCGCCGTCAAGATCGGCGATGTCCAGCAGGCCTTCCACGTAATCCGCGGCGATATCGCCCTCGAGCTCGAGATCCCCGAGCGACGGGGCATCCACGTCGTCGTCGACGGCGTCGAGTACCTCATCCTCGACGGTGATCTCAACGTCCTGCTGGCTCACGATCGGCCCTCCAACCGTCCTGTCGTGCTGTCAACGCTTGCCCGACCGCTTGCTTCGCGCCTGCCTCTGCGGTTGCTGCCGCACCACCTTGGCGACGGGCGCTTCCGGCTCCGGCTCCGGCTCCGGCTTAGGCCTGCCCAGCCGGAGCAGGCTCCGCTTGGCCGCGCCGTTCTGGCCGTTGGCCGGGCCGGGTGAGTTGGCGGCCGCGTCGCGGCCGGCGTTCCCGGTTCGCACGCGGTCGGATGCGGTACCCGGTTTGGCCGCGCCGCTCGACCCTGACATCCCGTTGGCGCGCGGTGCAGTCGTCCCTGATCGACTCCCGTCGCGCGTTCCCGTCCCGGTCCCTGCACCGGTGGATGCGGCCTTCGCGGCACCACCCGCCGCCGTAGTGCTACCCGGAGCCTTGGCCGCGCTACCCGGAGCCTTGGCCGCGCTACCCGGAGCCTTGGCCGCGCTACCCGGAGCCTTGGCCGCGCTACCCGTCGTCGTCTTGGCGGCGCTGGCGCCGTTTGCCGCCGGCCTCGTCTTAGTCGCACTGCTCGCCGCCGTCTTGGCGCCGGCAGTGGCCGGACGCGAACCTTGCCGCGTCCTGGCCGGTGCGGCCGCTGCGTCCGCGGTCGCGTTTATCGGCTCCCAGTTCCTGAACATGAAGTACTGCTGGCCCAGCGTCCACATGTTGGTAGTCACCCAGTAGAGCACCAGCCCGTACTGCCAGTACAGCCCGGTCAGCGAGAAGAACGGGACAATGTACTGCATGTACTTCTGCGACTGGGCCATCGGGTTGCCCGGGTCCATGTTGGTCTGCATGAGACCGCGCTTCGCGCTCTGCCGGACGGTAAGGAACGTCGTGGTCGCGCTGATCGCTACGGTCGCCGCGGCGATGAGCGAGGTGCCGAGTCCCATGCTGGGCGTATGCGGGAGCAGCAGCTTGTCGCCTAGGTGTATGCCGAAGATCGTCGCCTTCTGCGCGCTTTCCATCAGCGACACCGTCATCCCGTAGGACGGCTTGACACCCTGCTTCCACTCGGCGATGGCGCGTAGCACGTAGAACAGCGAGAAGAAGATGATCATCTGCGGGATCATCGGCAGGCAGCCTGCCAGCGGGTTGACCCCGTTTTCCTTGTAGAACTTCATCGTCTCTTCGTTGAGACGCTGCTTGTCGTTCTTGTACCTCTTCCGCAACTCGGCCAGTTGCGGCGCGTGCTGGGCCATCTTCCGCTGGGCGTGCACCTGCTTGACGAACAGCGGGATGAGGCACACCCTGATCAGGATGACGAGGATCGCGATGGACAGGCCCCAGGCCAGTCCCGTGTTCGGGCCGAACAACGCGCCAAGCCCGGCATGCAGGCGCACGATCACCCATGCCACCAGATCGGCCAGCGGGCTGATTATCGTGGTCACCGGTTAGCTCCTCGCTACCTTGGCGGGCGGCACCGGGTCGTAACCGCCGGGGTGGAACGGGTGGCACCGGACGATGCGCGCCACCGCGAGCCAGAGCCCGCGTACCGCACCGTGCCGGGTCAGCGCGGTGAGCGCGTACGCGCTGCACGAGGGCTCGAACCTGCACCGCGGGCCTAGCAACGGGCTCACGAACCGCCGGTAGCCGGCGATGGGGACGATCAGCAGCCGGGCCGGCACCGATGGCGCGGTGCGGGCCGGGTCGTTAGCAGCACCTCTACTACCTGGCATTACCGACGCGCGCCCCAACCTGCCGCCGCAGCAACCTGCTGATAACCAGATCCAGATCCGTGGCGAGATCCTGCTGGCTTGCGTGCGCGGCTGCAGCATTCGCGCGCACCACAAGAAGGCTACCGCCAGGAAGTGACTGAAGGTACCCGCGCATTAGCTCACGAAGACGCCGCTTGACACGGTTTCTGGTCACCGCCGAGCCAACCGCCCGGCTTACCACGAATCCTACCCTGGCCGGCTCGCGGTCGTGCACTCCGTCGGCCCGCACCAGCAGGTGGCCCACCACGCACGGCCGGCCCGCGCGCATCCCGGTGCGCACGGTCAGCGTGAACTCCGCGCCGCGGCGCATCCGGGACTCAGGCGGCAGGATCAGGCACTCAGCCGGTCGCGGCCCTTACGCCTGCGGGCCGCGAGAACCGCGCGGCCTGCCCGGGTGCGCATGCGCAGCCGGAAGCCATGCGTCCTCGCCCGGCGCCGATTGTTCGGCTGGAACGTGCGCTTACTCACCTAGAGCTCCAGATGCAGATCGTGACTACGCGCACGCCTGAGCACGTGCGGTTCTCGGATTGCCCACAGGCTACCATCTGGAACACCGCCGTTTGCCAGGCGTATCCGGCCGCCGAGATTTAGGCTGTGGAAAGCTATTCTACGAGCTGCCCCGGTCACCGTGTGCAGCTGAGATGCCACGTGCACAACATGTGGATAGTTCTGTGGATCGTGAGCCCCCTGGCTTGCGGCATGGCGATGCGAGGGGAGCACGCATGGCGAATTCAGACCTTGCAGACGTCTGGGCACGGTCCCTCGAGGGTCTCGCCGACCTTCAGATCCAGCCGCACCAGCGGGCCTGGCTGAAGCTCACCCGCCCGCTGGGGCTGGTCGAGAACACCGCCCTCATCGCCACCCCGAACGAATTCGTCAAGGAACAGCTGGAGACCCGGCTGCGCGCCCTGATCACCCAGGCCCTTTCCCAGCAGCTCGGCCGCGACATCCAGCTCGCCGTCACGGTGGACCCCAACGCCGAGGCGGCAATGCCGGCCGCCGATCTCGCGCCCGAGCCTTCCGCGCTGCGGCCGCCGACGCCGCTGGAGCCTCTCGGGGGTCTCGGAGCCCACAGCGGCCTCGGCGCTCCGAGGTCGCTCGGATCCCAGAGCATGCACGGCCCGCACGGGATCCAGGGCCCCGATTCCGACCGCGACCCGCTGCACGGCCCGCAGGCCCCGCCGGCTGCGGACGCCACCGGGCGCGAGTCCGTCCATCATGACCCGGGCCGGCACGACGCCATCGCGCCCGCGGCCCGGCTCGGCGGGACCCGGCTGAACTCCAAGTACACCTTCGAGACGTTCGTGATCGGGTCGAGCAACAGGTTCGCGCACGCCGCGGCCGTCGCGGTCGCCGAGGCGCCGGCCAAGGCCTACAACCCGCTGTTCATCTACGGCGACTCGGGCCTGGGCAAGACGCACCTGCTGCACGCGATCGGCCACTACGCGCAGACCCTGTACACCGGGCTGAAGGTCAGGTACGTGAGCTCGGAGGAGTTCACCAACGACTTCATCAACATGATCAGGGACGGCAAGCAGGACGGCTTCCGGCGCCGGTATCGCGACGTCGACGTGCTCCTCGTCGACGACATCCAGTTCCTGGAGAACAAGGAAGGCACCCAGGAGGAGTTTTTCCACACCTTCAACACCCTGCACAACGCCAGCAAGCAGATCGTCATCTCCAGCGACCGCGCCCCTAAGCGGCTGGTCACGCTGGAGGACAGGCTCCGCAGCCGGTTCGAGTGGGGCCTGCTGACCGACGTCCAGCCGCCGGAGCTTGAGACCCGCATCGCGATCCTCCGCCGCAAGGCCATCCAGGAGGGCCTCAACGCGCCGCCCGAGGTGCTCGAGTACATCGCGAGCAGGATCTCCACCAACATCAGGGAACTCGAGGGCGCGCTGATCCGGGTGACGGCCTTCGCCAGCCTGAACCGGCAGTCGGTCGACCTGCAACTGGCCGAGATCGTGCTGAAGGATCTCATCCCCGAGGCGCAGGGCCCGCAGATCACGGCCGCGACCATCATGGGGCAGACAGCCTCCTACTTCGGGCTGTCCATCGAGGACCTGTGCGGGACCTCCCGGTCACGGGTGCTCGTCACGGCCAGGCACATCGCCATGTACCTGTGCCGCGAGCTCACCGACCTGTCGCTGCCCAAGATCGGCCAGCAATTCGGCGGCCGCGATCACACCACCGTGATAAACGCCGACCGGAAGATCCGGTCCCTGATGGCCGAGCGCAGGTCGATCTACACCCAGGTCACCGAGCTCACCAACCGGATCAAGCAGCAGGCGAGAACCGGCTGACCGGGTCTCGCCGCGGTCTCGCATAACGTGAGCTTCAAAAGAAGACCCAGGGAGCGTTATGCGAGACCGGCTCGCGAGGGCAGGCCTTCTGGGCCTGCGCGAGCGGCCGGTGCTGGCAGCAGGACGGCAACCCCTGCTGGCTCGCATAACGTAAGCCTCAAAAATAAGACACAGTATGTGGACAACATTGTGGATGACAGTCGGATAACCGGGGGACAACCAGTGGCCAGCCGATCAGCGACACCCGCAGACCACAGCGAGCCGCCGTCCGTCCCCCCGGCAGGCACAGCCATTGTGGACGCAGAAAAGGCCGCTGAACTGCGAGGACGAGCGTTCTCCCCAGAATCCACCGCACCTATGACTATGACGGTTCCGTAAATAGAAATTGGAACAACATCAAAGCAGGGGCTGTGCGCGGAACCGCTCGGCGGAGCCGGACCGGGAGCGTGCCACCCTGGGCATACCCGCGAGAAAGCACATTGACACGTAGGAGGCAGTACCCGTGAAGCTCCAGGTTGAGCGTGACCACCTGGCGGAAGCCGTGGCCTGGACCGCGCGTGCCCTGCCGGCCCGCCCGACCGCCCCGGTGCTGGCCGGGATGCGCCTGCACGCGGACACCGAACTCACTCTCTCCACGTTCGACTACGAGGTCTCGGCCGAGGCCAAGGTGCCCGTCATCACCGATGAGGAGGGCACCGGGCTGGTCTCCGGGCGGCTGCTCGCGGAGATCGTCAGGTCGCTGCCGGCCAAGCCGGTCGACCTGGTCACCGACGGCACCCGCGCCACGCTCAAGTGCGGCAGCGCCACGTTCACCCTCGTGCTGCTGCCGGAAGAGGAATACCCGACGCTGCCGGAGATGCCGCCTGTCGCCGGGTCGATCGGCAGTGACGCGCTGGCCTCGGCCATCGGCCAGGTGGCGATCGCGGCCGGCCGCGACGACACCCTTCCCGCGCTCACCGGCATCAGGATGGAGATCACCGGCGACACGATCACCCTGGTCGCTACCGACAGGTACCGGCTGGCGGTCAGGGAACTGCGCTGGAATCCGGCCGTCACCGACCTGAACACGGCGGTGCTGGTCCCGGCGCGAGTCCTCGGCGACACGGCGCGCGCGCTCACCTCGGGCGCGGAGGTATCCATCTCGCTCGGCGGCGACAGCCTCATCGGCTTCTCCGGCGCCGGCCGGCAGACCACCACCCGGCTGCTGAGCGGCGAGTACCCCAAGTACCAGTCGCTGCTGCCAAGCGAGTTCAACGCGGCCGCGGAGCTAGCGGCGGCCCCGTTCGCGGAGGCTGTCAAGCGGGTCGCCCTGGTGGCCGAGCGCAACACCCCGGTCCGGCTTGCCTTCAGCTCCGGCCAGCTGGTGCTCGAGGCGGGGGCGTCGGAAGAGGCGCAGGCCACCGAGATCCTCGAGGCGGCCTTCGACGGCGACGACCTGCAGATCGCCTTCAACCCGCAGTACCTGCTCGACGGCATCGGGGCGCTCGACTCCGACACGGCAAGGATCTCGTTCACCGCGCCGACCAAGCCCGCGGTGCTGACGGGCAAGGGCGAGCGTCAGGACTACCGCTACGTCCTCATGCCGATCCGCTCGGCGGGTTAGCCCGGGGGGCGACCCCCCGGGCTAACCC
>JBOHCG010000143.1:0-14158 GCA_050698735.1 Streptosporangiaceae bacterium
GGGTTAACTCGCGAGTAGGGCGTCGAGGTAGGCGGACCAGGCTGGGTCGGGGTCGATGGGGGTTACCGCGGCGCGGAGGCGGCGGGCGGTTTGCGGGTCGCTGACTGCGGTCAGGGCGCGGGCCAGGGCGTCGGGGTCGCCGGGAGCGCAGGTCAATCCGTCTACGTTGTGGCGCACGTGGTCGGCGAGGGTGCCGGCGGTGGTGGTGATCACGGGGATGCCGTGGGCGAAGGCGAGCAGGGCGTTCTGCGAGGCGGTTGCCTCGCGGTAGGGCAGGACGAGGGCGTCGGCCGCGCCGAACAGGGCCGGGATGTCGCTGGCGGGGACGTAACCGGGGCGCAGGGTCACCCGGTCGGTCAGGCCTAGGTCGGCGATCAGCTTCTCGGTGTCGTCGGTGCCGCCCCAGAACTCCCCGGCGACGGTCAGCGTGACGTGCGCCGGGACCTGGGCCAGCGCCTGGAGCAGCACGTCGAGGCCCTTGTAGGGCCGCACGATGCCGAAGAACAGCAGGCGGCAGGTCGTTGCGCCGGGTTCGGGGTCTGCCACCGAGGACTGCGGCTGGCCCGGAGGAGGAACCACGGCCCGTTCTGGGCAGTGAATTTCGCGGACATCGGCGGGAGCGGTGGCTACGGCGGGGAGGTGCGCGGGCATCTGGGCCACGGCGATCTGGGTGCGGGGGGCCAGGGTGCGGGCCTGGGCGGCCTGGGCGGCGGAGTGGACGACGGCCAGGTCGGCGGCGGACAGCAGTGCCCTTGTCAGCGGGACGTCGCCGGGGCGGCGTTCGTGCGGAAGGACGTTGTGGCAGATCACGGCGGTGCGGGCGCGGTGCCGGAGGGTGGTCCTGAGGGTGGTCCTGAGGGCGGTCCTGAGGGTGGTCCTGAGGGCGGCGAGGATGGCGAGATAGGCGGGTGCCTGGATGGGGGTCAGCAGGGCGAAGACGACCAGGTCGGCGGAGCGGAGGCGGCGGCCGGCGGACAGCCAGCCGTCCGGGCGGTACCAGGCCAGCCTGCGGTAGGTGCGCGGGTAGGGGTCGCCCTCAGGGGTGTCGAGGGTCTGCTGACCGGGGTAGAGCCGCGCTGGGTACTGGGCGCGCCAGGACTCGATGATGACGTCGTGGCCCGCGGCGGTGAGGCGGTGGGCGAGCTCTGTGGTGTGCCGGGCACCGCCGCCCTTGTACGGGTGCGCCGGGCCGACCAGCGCGATCCTCATGTATCTCTGCTCATTATTCAGGGCGGGATCGCACGATGAGGTCCGCGAGCAGCGCGAGCGAGGCGATGATCAGGCCGGTCACGAAGATCAGGATCGTGTCGTTGGCGAAGTGCAGCGGGTGCACCACCAGGTCGTAGATGCCCTTTCCCGCGCCCAGGGTAAGCAGGAACAGGGCCGGAGGCATCAGCACCTTGAGCGGGTTGAAGTACATCACCATCCGGAGCACCTGCAGCACGTACCGGTAGGCGTCGGAGAAGAAGTGGAACTTCGACCGGCCGGCCCGCTTGGCGTACTCGATCGGGACGTAGCGGACCTCGTGCTCGTTGGACAGGAACGCCAGGGTGATCGTGGTGACGCAGGAGAAACCCGGGGGCAGCAGCCGCAGGTACGGCAGCGCGACCGAGCGGCGGAACGCGCGCAGGCCCGAGTTCAGGTCGGGGATCTGCGCGTTGGTCAGGCGTTCGGCCAGCTTGCGGACGAACCACTTGGCCGGCACGCGCGCGATCTTGAGGCTGCCCTCCTCGCTGGTGCGCGCGCCTACCACCTGGTCGATCAGGGGGTCCGCGTCGAGGATGCCGATGAATTCGGGGATGCGCTCGTTGGGATACGTCATGTCGGCGTCGGTCCAGACCACGATCTGGCCCTTAGCCTGCTGGGTGCCGATCCTGCGCGCGGTGCCCGCGCCGCCGTTGCGGGGGAAGGCGATGACCCGCAGGTGCGGGAAGTCCGGCTCGGCACGGCGCAGCCTGGCCAGCGTGTGGTCGGTCGAGCCGTCGTCGATGGCGAGCAGTTCGTAGGCGATGCCGCTCTTGTCCATGGCCTGGCAGATCCGCTCGACCTCGAGCAGGACGTGGGCCTCCTCGTTGAAGCAGGGCAGCACGATGGAGGCGTGCGGCAGTACCCGCTCCCTGGCCTCGGCAACGGAAAAAACGCTCACGACGGGCGAGGATACTAGGCCGGGCCGCGCGGCGCGGCCGTCGTCGGCTCGGACATCCACACAATGTAGTGGATTCCCCAGGTCCGGGTCGGTGGCGTGGTCAGGTTGTGCGCCTCCTGGGTGGTCAGCAGGTTGACCACCTCTCTTGGGCCGCCGCCATAGCCGGCGAGCGTCGAGGAGTACTCGCCGAGCAGCACGGGGCGCCTGCCTGCGCCCTCGATGCCGGACACCACCGCGCGGACGCCGGCCGCGGTGGGCCGGTCGATGACCGCGGTGGGCTGGTCGCACATGCCCCGGACGAGCTGAGCGAAGCGGTCGGCGGTCAGGGAGTCGAGGATGACCACGGAGGCGTTCGGGCCGATCGCGGCGCAGAGGTTGTTGACGGCTGTGATCTCTCCGGTGCCGATGCGCTTGAAGGCCATGCCGTGCGCGCTCAGGTGACCGCCGGGGCCGGAGGTGAAGCCGATGTCGAGGGTGGTCAGCGCGGTGGGGATGATCAGCGCGGCGCCGCAGCAGCAGGCAACGGCGGCGGAGACGACGCGGCCCCGGCCCAGCAGGGCCGCCCTTTGCTTGAGCCAGGCGGAGGCCCAGATCGCGCCGAGGATCAGGCCGGGCAGCACGAACGGGACCAGCCGCCTGCTCGCCCAGGGCTGGTCGGGGGAGACCGCCGGCCGGTACAGCACGGAGACGATCACCCAGCCGGCGACCGCCAGCGGCAGCGCCCAGATCCTGGCCTCCGCCGTTGGATCCTGCCAGGTGAGCAGCGCTCTGGCGCTCCTTCTCGACAGGAGCGCCAGGCCGAACGCGCCGAGCAGGACCGTGGGCAGGCCGATGTACCAGAACACCCAGTACAGGCTGTCCTGGTAGTACTGCTGCTTGCCGTCGACGGGCAGGCCCGCCAGCTTCTGCAGTTCGGCGACGTAGGCGATCGAGGTCGGGTCCGTCTCACCCGCCACGGTCTGGACCAGCGGGCGGATGACGAACGCAATGAAGATGAGTGCGGTGAGGATGGCGGCGGCCCCGGGCAGCCATCGGATCACCCATTCCGTCCGCAGCGCGAGCAGCCGGTCGCGTGCGGGCCTGCTGGCGGCGACCGCGACGCAGGCCACGGTGAGGACCACGACCGCGGCCGTGATCAGCCCGAGCGGGCGCAGCGACGGCGCCTCGAGGTCCAGGTAGGGCCGGGACAGCAGGTAGCCGTCGGCCAGGCCGTAGCCCACCCCGATGACAAGGCCGGCGCCGAACGGGGCGGCCTGCCTGCGGCGGGCCGCGACCAGCAGGCCGAGGAACGGGACGGCCGGCAGGATGTCGCTCAGCCCGTCGACGCGGACACCGACCGTCAGGCCGAGGGCCAGCCCGCCAAGGCCGGCGAGCACCATGTCCTGGCCCGGCCAGTCGCGGCCCGCGTTCTCGCGGGACTCCCAGGGCGCGAGGCGGCCGGGCTCCGTGCGCGAGTCCTTGTCGGGCTGGCGGCTTGCGTGCTGGCGGCGGACCAGCATCGAGTCGACCAGCAGGCACAACCCGCCGAACAGCAGCACCTGCGCCAGCGGCTCGCTGAACGTGCTGCGGCTGGTGTACTGCTCGGGCAGGGTCAGCGCGAGGACCGCGGCGGCCGCGGGTGCCCACTTCGCCCCGGCCAGCCTGCCCACCAGGCCGCCGAAGGACAGGATCGCGCAGCCGCCGATCAGCGGCGTGGTCACTAGCGCCGCCGGGACGCCGCCCAGCCACACCGATGCGGCGAGCACGATGGGCATCCCGCTCATGAACTGCGGCACGATCCCGCTGCCGCGCGGATAGTAATTCACGCTAGCGAACGAAAGCCCGGCGTGCGGGCCGCCGAAGGCGGCCACGGACTGCGGGATCGGCAGCGAGCCGTGATGCGCGATCCAGTACCCGACCTGCAGGTAGGTGGCCGGGTCGCGGAGATAGATGATCTGCTCGGTGTGATAGGCGATCTGCCAGGCCGCGAAGACCACCGCCACCGCTACCGTGCCCGCGGTGGCCCACCACGGCACCGGCGCCGGGATGCCGGCCGGCCTGGCCCGCAGGCCCGGCCAGCCCGAGGGAAGCTGCCGCACCGCGAAGTAGCACAGCCCGACCGCCAGCGGCGCGAACATCAGCACCATCGGCAGGGCGGTGAACCTGCCGGTCAGCAGCAGCGGGAAGCCCGGCAGCAGCCAGGCCGCGGCGAGCATCGCGGGTATCACCGTGACGGCGCGCAGCAGCCAGCCAGACGCGCGCACGCCGACAAGCGCGGCGGGGGCCGCCGCGTCAGCTGTGTCGGTAACCTCTGCGGTCTCGGAGGCACGCGGGCCAAGACGCACGGACCCTACTTTAGGGCCGCGCCGGTACCCGAAGACCCTCCGGTTGCCGCCGCGATCCGCTAGCCGGCTGTCACCACTACTCCCGGCGGGGGCCCCGGAGCGGGTGGCTCCTCCTCGGGCTCCTCGGCGGGCTTGCGCCCGGCCATGCAGGCGAGCAGCCACAACACCATCGCAGCCGGGTAGATGAAGTAGCCGAACCGGGTCGAGGGCGCCAGGATGAACATGGCAGAAAGCCCGATGACGAGCCGCATGGTGGCCGCGGGCACGTCCCTGGGCGGGCGGATGACCAGGGACGCGGCGATCGCGAGCCCGGAGCCGACGAGCAAGATGACCACGATCGTGTGGCCGATCGGGCCGGTCTGCGCGAGCACGTGGCCGAGCAGTGGGCTGTCCGCCTGCGACTTCACGCTGGCCAGGCCGAGCGGGAACAACACGGTGTTCTTGATCAGGGAGCCGGGCCGCAAGATCGCGAACGGGCCCACGATAACGGCCACCACGGCCAGCGACGCCGCGGTGAACCGCCAGGCCGTGCGCTTGCCATCCCGCACGTAGAGCAGCGCGAACGCCACCACCAGGGCCGGCCACGCGGTCGCCTTCATCGATGAGGCGACGCCGAGGGCCAGCCCGGCGGCCAGCGCGCACCTCGCGCCGTCCCGCCAGAGCAGCGCGAAGCCGAGGCACAGGAACGCGACCATGGGCACGTCGGTGCCGCCGACGCACAGCTCGAACGCGATGATCGGCGACGCGGTCAGTAGCAGCGCCCACCGGATGCCGTCCTTCGCCCCGCCGATCTTCAGCGCGAAGGCAAACACGACGATGAATACGATGCCGAACCAGATCCGGGGATCGGTCAGCAGGCTGTGCCCGAACAGCGCCTGCGGGATGCCGAACGCGGCCATCAGCGGCAGGTAGGGGTTGTACTGGTTCGGGTCGGTGGTGGTGGCGAGCACCTTGCTGCTTTTGTACGGGGTGCCGTGCTTGATGAGCGTCTTGGCGGAGTTCGCCACGACGCCGACCTCGGGCTCCCCGTGGCCGGTCAGCACCATCCACAGCAGCGGGACCAGGATCGCCCCGCAGATCAGGACGCCGAGCGCCACGTCGACGCCGGTGGTGCTGCGCGACTTCCAGGCCAGCACCACGAGGGCGGCGAGCGCGTAGGCGCAGGCGCCGGACAGGCCCCACAGTTTGTGCAGGTCGTCCGTGCTGAACAGGTGGACCCCGCCGGCGTACAGGGCGCAGATGGCGAGTCCGGCAACCAGCCAGATGCGGGGCATTGTGGTGATCGATTGCCACCCGGCGGAGTTGCCGCCGTTCTCGACGCCCCCGGCCCCCGTCGCGGACGCGAGCACGCGAGTTACGCGACGCTGCACCCGATATACCTTACGCCCTGCGCGGCGGTTAAGCCCTTACCTGCGCTCACGGACCCGGTAGCCGACCGGCAGCAGCGACCAGCCGGACCTGTCGCTGACCAGGCGCCGTAGGAGGACAGCGCCTCGGTCAGCCCGAACAGCACGAGCGCCCCGATCACCGGACCCTCGATCGTGCCCGCCGCACCCGACGAGGTGGCCCGCGCGATGCTGTTCCTGGCCAGCGACCAGAGTTCGTTCGTCACCGGCGCCACCCTGACCGTCGACGGCGGCATGTCGATCTGAGGACGGCCGCGGCCTTGGGCGGCCGCGGTTAGATCACAGGGGGGCGGCCCGCGAGGGTCATCCGCCAGGCGGTGCGCAGCGAGATCGCCCGGCGCCCGCCGGTCTCCGCACGCCAGCCGTCGGCGAACCCGGCGAACCAGGGGCGCAGGTTGGCGGGCGAGCGCTCGCGGGCCATCGTCAGCGCCATCCAGTCGGCCAGGTACACCGCGGCCAGCGGCCACGGCAGGTTGCGCCTGGCCAGCAGCACCCGGTTCCGCCCGTCCCTGCGGCGGAACGTGGCATGCCGTGCGTTCGGCAGCGTGTGGTGGCACATCCGGGCGGCGGCGTCGTACTCCAGCCGGTAGCCCCGGTCCATCAGCCGCCACGCGAGGTCGGTCTCCTCGTGCCCGTAGAAGAACATCCCGGGGTAGCCGCCCGCCTCCAGGTAGGCCGAACGCCTGATGGCGCACGCGCCGCCGAGGAACGTCGTCACCACGGACGAGCGCCCGGGGTCTCCCGCCCGCAGCCGCGGCACGTGCCAGCGGGCGCCAGGCCCGCCCTCGGGGTCGACCACGCGCATGGACAGCACGGCAAGCTCGGGCTCGGCCTCGAACCGGCCGGCCACGTAAGCGGCGAGCCCATCGTCCGGATACCAGCCGTCGTCGTCGAGGAACAGCACCACGTCACCGCCGCAGGCCGGCACACCGGCGTTGCGCCCCGCCGCGACGCCGACGTTCTCCGGCAGCCTGACGACCTTCACGTCCGCGGGCAGGTCGGGCACGTCCGCGCCGTTGGCCACCACGACAAGCTCGACCGGCGCACCGCGCTGCGCCAGCACGCTGTCGATGGCCGCGACGACCTCGGCCGGGCGGTCCCCCATGGTGAGGATGACGCAGGACAGGTTCACGGTCATCGCAACCGCCTGGATGCTAGGACGGCCATCAGGTGCGCGGCCGTCATGGTCGCGGCCACCGCGAGCGCCGCCACGTCGAGCACCCGGGTGGCGTCAAGGCCGCCCGCGGCCGCGTCGGCGATCGCCGCGATCAAGATGAGTGCGGACAGCTCGGGCGCCTGGACGATGCGGTGCAGCCGCAGCGCCGCGGCCAGCCGCCTGGCCAGCGCGAGGCCCTGCGAGCGGGGCGCGAGCGCCGCGTCGTCGTGCTGGCCGTTCAGGCCGGACGTGGCGCGCGCCACCGTGACGCCGTCGGTCTCCGCCTTGATCAGCGTGACGCAGACCGCAGCCGCAAGCCCGACGGTGACGTAGCCGCCGGCCAGCGTGAGGTGTCCCTGCGCCCGGACGCCGAGGCCGGCCAGCAGCACCGCCTCGGACAGGTAGTGCCCCATCCGGTCCAGGTACACCCCGGTCGCCGACTTCCGCCCGGTGAACCTGGCCAGCTCCCCGTCGGAGCAGTCGAACAGCAGGTAGAGCTGGATGAGCAGGAACACCCCGATCGCGGCGGCGAGCCCGGGCACCGCGGTCAGCACCCCGGCCGCGATCCCGGAGACCATGAACGCGACCGTGACCGCGTTCGGGGACCAGCCGAGCCTGGCGAACATCACGGTGGCGTACGGCGACAGCCGCCGCATGTAGAGCCTGCCCGCCCAGTGCTCGTCGTTGAGCCTGGCCAGCACCTGCGGCGGCTGGCCGGTGGCGCGCACCTCGGCGAGCGACGGCCTGGACATCACGAGCCGCCCTTGACGGCGACGGCGAACTCCTCGACCTGCCGCGCGATGGCGCACTCGTCCAGGTCGAGCCGCTCGAGGATGGTGTACCGGCCCGGCCGGGTGGCCGGCGCGTGCAGCACCGCCTTGGTGAACTCCGCGTTGGACAGGCCGAGGTCGGCCGGGGTGCGCGGCAGCTCGTGCCGGGCCAGGCAGCCGGACATGAGCCGGAACAGCCGGTGGTCTCCGCGCAGGTGGGTGCAGAACAGCGCGCCGACGCCGGCCAGTTCGCCGTGCGTCCCCGCGCCGGGGAACAGCTGGTCGATGGCGTGCAGGATCTCGTGGTCGCCGCCGCTGCTCGGCCGGCTCGAGCCCGCGACCGACATAGCCATGCCGGACATCACGAGAGACTCGGCGAGCACAGTCAGGAACTCGTCGTCCTTGATGCTGCCGGGCTGATGCAGCACGGCCTGCGCCGCGGTGCGCGCCAGCGTGACGGCGAGCCCGTCGACGGGCTCATCGCGATCGGCCGCGGCAAGCTCCCAGTCCGCGATCGCGGACAGGTTGTTCACCACGTCCCCGATCCCGGCCCTGACCATGCGGGGCGGTCCGGAGCGCACCCGGTCCAGGTCCACCACCACCGCGACGGGCGGGACCACGCCGTAGGACCCCTTGCCCGACTCGTGCTCGAGCGAGCTGGTCGGCGACGCGATGCCGTCGTGGGCCAGGTTCGTGGCCACCGCGACCATCGGGATCCCGGCCATGTGCGCGGCGAACTTGGTCACGTCGATGGTCCTGCCGCCGCCGATGCCCGCGACCGCCTCGTATGAGTCGGCGCGCAGCCGCTTGCCGAGCGCGATCGCGCCCTCGACGGTCCCGTCGGCCACCCGGAACGCCTCGGCCGCGTCCATGTCGAGTTCGGCGAGCACGCCCTCCCCCTGGCCAGGGCCGACGGCCACGGCCACCCGGCCCGCCAGCGCGATCCGCCGGTCGGCGAGCAGCGTGCCCAGGTCCGCGACGGCACCGCCGCGCACGTCCACGACGAGCGGAGCGGCGAGCATCCGGGCCAGCAGCGGCATCGGGGGCGTTTATCCTTCCGGCACTCATGACGCGGGGTCGAGCGTCCAGTACGTCTTGGTAAACAAAAGCTATCCGGGAGACTACCGGCTAACCAACGGACATGCGGCCCACCGGCGCGGGGCCGACAGCGCGGCGTCCCGGCGGGGTGCGTCGTCCCGCCTGCGGCGCGTCCGCGCGGCGCGCTCACCGCTCAGCAGCGGACGGCTATCTCCCTGGCCCGGCGAAGGTCGTCGTGGTTGTCGACCTCGACCCAGTCGACCTCGCCTATCGGCGCGACCGCGACCGTGCCGCCCCGGTCGGCCAGTTCCTGGAAGCCGTCCTCGTAGTACAGCGAGGGATCGCGGCGCCAGGTGGCCTCGAGCGCCGCCGCCAGCGGGTCCGCGGCGGCCGGGTCGATGAGCGTCGCGCCGATGTATTCGCCGTAGGCGGCCGCCGGGTCCATCATCTTGGTGATCCGGGTGATCATGCCGTCGGCGCCGATGACCACCTTCATCTCCTCCTCGGCCAGCCGCTTGATCGCGTCGACCGCGAGGATGAGGTCGGGCCCGCGGCCCGGCGCCGGAGCGTGCGCGGCGGCAAGCAGCGTCTTCTCCACCCCGACCGGGTGCACGGTATCCCCGTTCACCAGCAGGACGCCCGCCGCGAAGTGGGCGCGGGCCAGCCACAGCGAGTACGCGTTGTTCCAGTCCTCCGCGCGGGCGTTGTCGACCAGCGTGATCCGCACCCCGTGCTCGCGCTCCATCCGGGCGACCCGGTCGCGGATCGCGTCCGCCGCGTAGCCGACCACGACGACGACGTCGTGCAGGCCAACGGAGGCCAGGTTGCGCAGCGCGATGTCGAGGATGGTCACCTGGCCGTGGACCGGCAGCAGCGCCTTTGGCAGCGAGACGGTGTCAGGCCGCAGCCGCCGTCCCGCTCCCGCGGCGAGGACCATCCCGATCAAAGGAGTCTCCGTCCGTCACCTTCAGCCATCCGCTGAGGAAATCCCAGGCAAAGAGCAACCAAAGATAACCTGAAATCACGGCGTAGGCGAACGTCGCAAGGCCCGCGATCGCGGCAAGCGCGGCGAGCAGCATCCGCCCCTCCCAGCCCAGGCCGCGGACGTCGGCCGAGATGCCCATCCCGAACCTGGCCCGGTAGGCCAGGTCGTGGTGGCGCAGGATCACGCCGGCAATCAGCGCGAATATCAGCGCGGCCGGAACGCGGGTGGCGAAGCCGAGCGCGACGAGGAACACGTACTCGCCCGTCTGCAGCAGCGGCGGCACCAGCCAGTCGACCGACCCGTCGTGCGGGTGCCGGGCGCCGAGTGTCGCCAGCATCATCATCAGGACCGGGGCCAGCAGCAGGATGCCCGGCAGGTTGCCCAGCCCGAGCGCGACGAGCACGCAGGTGACGAACAGGCCGACGAGCACCGGCGGCAGCGGCGGCAGCCTGCCCTGCGCCGGCCCGCCGAACCAGCGGGATAGCACCCCGTCGCCGCGGTATCCGGCCAGCCCGGCCAGCCCGGCCAGCCCGCCGCCCCCGGGCAGACGACGCTGCCCGGACAGACGCTGACCGGACAGGCCCTTGGACCTGGCGAGCTGCCCGGCGAGCACGTACCCGGTCGCCAGCGCCCCCCAGGCCAGCAGCGCGAGGAACGTCACCCGCGGCCCGAAGAAGACGGCCGTGATCGCGATGAGCAGCAGCCTTTCGCCGGCCGGGAGGGTCACCACCTGCTCGCCGATGCGCTTGGCCGATCGGGGAAACAGCCGCCCCGACGGCCACGGCGCAAAGTCGTAGCACAGCGCCGTCATCCGGCGCAGGCCGAGCAGGACCATGGCGGCGACGGCCAGACGCCACACGCCGGCCGACCCGGCGCCGCCCCAGCTGGCCGCGGCGGTGTGCGCAAGGCCGCCGCCGAAGACCCCGCCAAGGCCGGCCGCGACCCGGGGGCTCACCGCACCTGGCGGGTGTCCGAGGCCGGTGCTGGCGGCCAGCCCCGCGTAGACCGCGAACTCCGTCAGCATCGCCGCCGCGGCGCCCAGCCAGTCCACGATGGGCCTGACCCGGCCGTCGCGACGGCTTGCGGCCAGCACGGCGCCCGCGCGGCGGGCCACGAACGAGGCGGCAAGCGCGACGATCGCGGCGGCCTGCGCCCGGGCCGAGAGCTCTGAGAACCAGACCGCGGCGACCAGCCCGAAACCCAGCGAGATCCCGTACAGCGAGCCTGGCGCGAGCCTGCGCCCGGCCGCCCAGCTGGCTACGTTCCGTGCGGCGGGATCGACGAGCAGCCGCGCGACGGCGCCCTCGCCGTCGGCCCCGGCATCGAGCATGCGGACCGTGACCCCGCGACGGGCGAGCTCGCCGAGCAGCGCGCCGAGCATGTCGGGCGACGCGCCGAGCATGTCGGGCGGCGGGCTGGCCGCGACCGACTCGGCCGCGCCGGCCAGCGCGTCGAGATCCCGCGGATGCACGACAAGCGCGCCGCCCGCGGACGGGGTGCTGGCGGCATCCTGCCGAGCCGCTCGGTTCTCCCCAGTAAAGGCGACGGTCTCGCCCGCCCCGAGCAGCCTGGCCAGGGCCTCCTCGGGCACGGCCCGATCTCCCCCGCAGATGAGCACCCGTTCGGCGACGGCCCTGGCGGTGGCCGCGACGGTCAGCAGGCCTGGCCCGGCTCGTTCGGCCGCGTCAACCTGGCGTACCCCGAGCGCCGCCAGCTGGACGCGTAGCCCGGCATCCGCCTCGGCCGCGAGCACCAGCGCTACGGTCATGCATGCCCTCCCAGCGGCAAAGCCGCCGTGACTCGCGCCTAAGCATTACACACTGTAGCCGGCCACTCCCAGCTAAGCCGATAGGGGTCTTGGTCGGCTAAAGTCCCGCTCCATGGGGTCCTTGCGGACGGTCGCGGTTGTGCTCGGCGGCGGCGTGGGCCAGCGGATCGGCGCCCAGCTGCCCAAGCAGCTGCTCAAGCTGGGCGGACGGACGCTGATCGAGCACTGCGTGGCCGCCTTCGACCAGGCGCCAGGCGTCGACGAGATCCTCGTGGTAATGGCCGCCGGCTACATCGATCAGGTCAGGGACATGCTCGCCGAGGCCGGGTACCGTAAGGTCAGCGCCGTCATCCAGGGCGGCGTAGGCCGACCGGACTCCACCCGGGTGGCCCTGGCCGCGATCGCCGCGATCGCCGCGGGCGGCTCGGGGTCCGCCGACGGCTCCGGGTCTGGTGCTGGCGGCGACTGCGGCGTGCTGCTGCACGACGCCGCCCGCCCGCTCGTCGACCAGCGGATCATCGCGGACTGCGTGGCCTCGCTGCAGGTCCACCAGGCCATCGGGGTCGCCGTGCCCACCTCCGACACGATCGTGGTCACCGATAACGGCGTGATGCACACGATGCCGCGCCGGGAGACGCTGCAGCGCTGCCAGACCCCGCAGTGCTTCCGCCTGCCCGTGATCACCCGGGCGCACGAGCTGGCGGCCGCCGACCCCGACTTCTCCCCCACCGACGACTGCGGCGTGGTGCTCCGCTACCTCCCCGACGTCAAGGTCCACGTCGTCCCCGGCAGCGAACGCAACATCAAGATCACCTACCCCCAGGACATAGCCATCGCCGAAGTGATGCTGGCCCAGGAGGACGTGTTAGCCCACAGGGACGGTGGTAGTCGTGGGGAAGGCTCGGGACGGCGCTAGTTGCGGACGGCCTGCTTGATCAGGGTGCGGCCGAAGTCCCACATCAGGCCGCGGGCCCGGCTGGCGTCCTCAAGGACCTCGGCGAAGGCGTCGTTGAACAGCTTGACCTCCGTGTCGCCGATCATCAGCGGCGGGATCAGCTTGATCACTTCCATGTGGTCGCCGGAGACCTGGGTGAGGATGCGGTGCCGCTGGAACAGGGCGACGACCACCATCTGGGCGAACAGGCCCACCCGGGCCTTCTGCATCATGTTCCAGCTGGTCCTGGCGGCCAGCGAGGACGGCTTGTCGAACTCAAGCCCGATCATCAGCCCGCGGCCGCGCACGTCGGCGAGCACATCGTAACGCTCGGCAAGCGCGACGAGCCCGGCCCGCAGCGCCTCGCCGGTCCTTGCCGCGTTCTCCACGAGCCCCTCGTCGTCCAGCACCGCGAGCGAGGCCAGCCCGGCCGTCATGGCGAGCACGCCGCCCTTGAACGTGGTGCTGTGCACCATGACCCGGTCCATCGAGGAGAAGACCTTCTCGAAGATCCACCCCTTGGCCAGCATCGCGCCGACCGGCACGAAACCGCCGCTCAGCGCCTTGGCCACGGTGACGATGTCCGGCACGACCTCCTCGTGCTGGTAGGCGAAGAACCTGCCGGTCCGGCCCATCCCGCTCTGCACCTCGTCGCAGATGAGCAGCGCGCCGTTCTCGTGCAGCAGCTTCGCCGCCGCGGCCAGGAACCCGTCCGGCGGCATGTGTACGCCCTTGCCCTGGATCGGCTCGATGATCAGCGCGGCGACGTCGCCGCGTCGCAGCTCGGCGGCCAGCGCGTCCAGGTCGCCGAGCGGGATGGACGCGTCGGGCAGCAGCGGGTCGAAGCCGCGGCGGAACTCGGCGGAGCCGTTCACCGACAGCGAGCCGGTGGTCAGCCCGTGGAAGGCGTGGTCGCAGTACAGGACGCGACCGCGCCCGGTGGCGTACCTGGCGAACTTCAGCGCCGACTCCACCGCCTCGGTGCCGCTGTTGCAGAAGAACACCCGCTCCAGGCCCGGCGCCTTGGCCAGCAGCCGCTCGGCGAGCAGGCCGGGCAGCGGGCCGCAGTCGAACTGGGTCCAGTCTGCCAGCTGGGCGTCGAGAGCGTCGTGCAGCGCCTTGCGGATGACCGGGTGGTTGCGCCCGGCCGCGAACACGCCGAAGCCGGACAGGAAGTCGGCGTACTGGTTGCCGTCGGAGTCCTGCAGGTACGCGCCCTCGGCACGCTCGTAGACCTTGTCGAAGCCGATCGCGTGCAGCATCCGCGGCTGCTGAGGGTTCAGGTACCGGCCGTACAGCTCGTATCCGTCGCCGCGGTGGGCCGCGAGCAGGGCATTCAGGTCAAAGTCCATGGTTCATTCTCCCCCCGCGACCGTTACCGGATCGGAGGGAGCTTCTTTTTCTTTTTCTGCCGAACGAGCCGTGGTTTCCCGGTCCCGCGCCCGGTGCAGTCTCCTGGGGCTGATCAGAAAACCCGCCCCCCAGGACATGTGCATGACGCCGAGGACGAGCGGGACCCGGGCCCGCACCCGGCCGGGCACGCCCCGGGTGAGCGCGGCGCCGGCGGCGGTGATGCCGGCCAGGTACCCGAGCGGGAGCACGAACCCGGCGGTCAGCGCGCGCACCGCGAG
>JBOHCG010000144.1:0-14157 GCA_050698735.1 Streptosporangiaceae bacterium
CCGGCCTGGTCGACGAGATCGTGATCGCCGACGCTCGGGATCCGGTGACCCTGGCAAGCAAGGTCGAGGCCGCCGGAGGCCCCGCGGACGTGACCGTCGTGTGCGTGGACGCCGCGGGCTGCGAGGGCGGGGCGATCCTCTCGACCAAGCAGGGCGGCACGGTCATCTTCTTCTCGATGGCGACATCGTTTAGCGCCGCCGCGCTCGGCGCGGAGGGCATGGCCGCGGACGTGACGATGCTGGTGGGCAACGGGTACGTTCCTGGCCACGCCGAGCTCGCGCTTGACCTGATCAGGACCGCGCCTGATCTACGGGCGCTGTTCGAGCGGCGCGTCGCGCACGAGGGAGGCCAGCGATGACAGGCAAGCTGGACCTGGACCCGGCCCTCGTGGCGCAGGCGCGCGAGCTGGCCAGGCTTGCCGGGCAGCCGGTGGTGGAAATGGCGCGGACGCACACCACGGTCTCGGTCGAGCGCGCCGTACTCCGGCTCGGCGGGCTGAACGGCGCGGACTCCGACGGGATGCCGTGGGTCAACCGGCTGGCGGACGCTGTCCGCGAGTCGGTCGGGCTCGAGCACGGGGTCGCACTGCCGGTCTGGGATGCCTTGCTGACCGGCGGCTACCCGGACCTGCTCACGCTGGCCATCGACGCGGGCTCGGGCCTGGTCAAGTTCCGTATCCCCGCGGGCGGTGAGGAGGACGCGGCGCGTGAAACCGCCGCTCGTTCGGTAAAAAACGGATTTTCAAGGATCGATGCCCAGCGGGGGGAGCGGGACCGGATGCTTGCCGCCACCTCCGACCCGCCGATGCCGTGGATCTACCTGATCGTCGCCACCGGGGACATCTACGAGGACATCCCGCAGGCGCAGGCGGCGGCCCGGGAGGGCGCGGACATCATCGCGGTGATCAGGTCCACCGGCCAGTCGCTGCTCGACTACGTGCCCGAGGGCGCCACCAGGGAAGGGTTCGCCGGCACGTACGCGACGCAGGAGAACTTCCGGCTGATGCGGGCCGCGCTCGACGACGTCTCGCGCGAGCTCGGGCGGTACGTCCGGCTGACCAACTACGCGTCGGGCCTCTGCATGCCGGAGATCGCCACGCTGGCCGGGCTCGAGCGGCTGGACATGATGCTCAACGACTGCATGTATGGCATCATCTTCCGCGACATCAACCCCGTGCGGACCTTCATCGACCAGCGATTCTCCCGCCAGGTGCACGCGCGCGCCGGCATCGTCATCAACACCGGCGAGGACAACTACCTCACCACCGCCGACGCGGTGGACGCGGCGCACACGGTCGTGGTCTCGCAGCTGCTGAACGAGTACTTCGGCCGCGAGGCCGGGCTGGCCGACGGACAGCTCGGGCTCGGGCACGCGTTCGAGATCAATCCGGAGGTGCCGGACTCGTTCCTGCTCGAGCTCGCGCACGCGCAGCTGATCAGGGAGCTGTTCCCGGACGCGCCGCTGAAGTACATGCCGCCCACCAAGCACATGACGGGCAACGTGTTCGCCGGCTACCTGCTGGACGCGTTCTTCAACCTGTGCGGCGTGATGACCGACCAGTCCATCCTGCTCATCGGCATGATGACCGAAGGGATCCACACGCCGTTCCTTTCCGACCGCGACCTAGCCCTGGAGAACGTCCGCTACGTGCGCCGCGCGGCGGGGAATCTCGGCGCCTCGTTCCGGCCGGAGCCCGACGGCTTCGTGGCCCAGCGCGCCCGGCAGGTGCTCGCCGAGTCCATCGACCTGCTGCGCACGATCGGCGCGCAGGGGCTGCTGACCGCGATCGCCGAGGGGACCTTCGGCGTGACCAAACGGCCGCCGGACGGCGGGCGCGGGCTTGACGGGGTGGTCGAGCGCACAGAAGAGTACTACAACCCGGCGTCTGAGCTGCTGGAGGCGAACCGATGAGCCTGACGGGAATCGTGCGGCCGTACGGGGACACGACGGGGGACGGGCGGGTGCAACTATCGTTCACGCTGCCGGTGCCGTTCGGGGACGAGACGGAACGGGCCAGGGCCGAGGGCGCCGCGCTGCAGCTTGCGGCCAAGATGGGCATGGACCCGGCGATGGTCGTGCACGCGAAGGGGATGGGGCCCGACTTCACCTTCTTCATCGTCTACGGTCGGGTCAGCCATCTTGTCGACTTGTCGGCAGTCACCGTGGCCGAGCGCGAGTTCCCCGTGCTGTCCTCGTCGGAGGTGAACCTGCGGATCCGGACGGCCCTTGGCCGCAAGCTGGTGGTCGTGGGCGCGTGCATCGGCACCGATGCGCACACCGTCGGCATCGACGCGATCCTCAACGTGAAGGGGCACGCGGGGGAGAAGGGGCTTGAGTCCTACCGGGAGATCCGGGTCGTCAACCTGGGCGCCCAGGTGGCCGTGCCGGACCTGGTGGCGCGGGCCGCGGCCGAGCACGCCGACGCGGTGCTCGTCAGCCAGGTCGTCACGCAGCGCGACGCCCACATTTCGAACACCCAGGAGATGTCGGCGGCGTTCGGTGCCGGGTTCGGCACGCAGCGGCCGCTGCTCGTCGTGGGCGGGCCTCGGTTCGATCCGCGGGCGGCGCACGACCTGGGCGTGGACAAGATCTTCGGCCGCGGCACCACCCCGGGCGAGGTGGCGAGCTACCTCGCGCACGCGCTGGCGCCGCAGGAGCAGGAGGGAGCCGCATGAACGCCGGCTTGTCCGTGACCCATCGCAGGTACGTGACGTACGGCGACGCGCACTACGGGGGAAACCTGGTCAACGGCGCGTTCGTGCTCGAGCTCTTCGGCGACGTGGGCACCGAGGCGTCCATCAGGATGGACGGCGACGAGGGGCTGCTCGCGTCCTACTCCGACGTGCAGTTCCGCGCGCCCGTCCTGGCCGGTGACGTGATCGAGGTGACCGTCACCGTCACGGCGGTCGGGCGGCGCAGCAGGCAGCTGGCCTTCGAGGCCCGGGTGGTGTGCCGCGCCGATCCGTCGCGGGGCGACTCGGCGGCCTCGGTGCTCACCGAGCCGGTGGTCGTCGCCACCGCCACGGGTACCGTCGTGGTGCCAGCCGCGGGCTGAACGCGACGATCACCATCCCCTAGGTGCCGTCGCCAGGACCCGTGCCGTTCTCGTGCCTGACCACGAACTCGTCGAGCACCGCGGCGAGCTCGTGCAGGCGCTCCAGGTGCGCCCTGGTCAGCTTCTGCAGAATGAGGTCACCGTCGCCGGTCAGGCGGACGCGGACCACCCGGCCGTCGTCCCGGTCCGGGGTGCGCTGCACCAGTCCCGCCGCCACGGCGCGATCGACGAGCTCGACCGTGCTGTGCGGCCGCAGCATGAGGTAGCCGGCCAGGTCGCCGATGGCGGGCGGCCGCTCTCCCCGGTGCCCCTTGATCGCGACCAGCAGCTGATGCTGCACGTGGGTGAGGCCCGCGGCCTGGGCCTGGTCCTCGCTCCAGCGCTGGAAGCGGCGCAGGGTGACGCGGAACTCCAACAGCCTCTCGAAGTCTTGTTGGGTCAGCCCACCCGCTGTCACCTTCAGGCCTCCAGGTGCCCTCGGTCGTGCCCGCCGCTGCCAGGATAGTAGGAGGCCGTCAAGCGCATGATGTCCGCCTCCCTGTCCGCCTGCCTGTCCGCCTGCCTGTCCGCCTGAGCAAATATATCGTGCTACGATATATTTAGCCTAGGGGATGGCGGCGCATATGAAGCGGTACAAGTTCCAGGCCCTGGTCACGCTCTACCAGCCGCCGGACGGCGGGTCCGGTGTGCAGTTCGGCCCGTCGCCGTGCCGGATGGTGCTGCGCGCCCAGAACGACGAGACCCACCGCAACCAGGTCTTCAGTGCCCTGGTCTCCAGCGACGACGCGGGGCCGTTCCGGCCGGGAAGCTCGCGTGTCCTGGTGACTTTGCGCATAATGGGCGACGACGTCGCCGACTTCCTGGGCATCGGCAGCAGCTTCCGCCTATGGCTGGGCGGCGACGTCGGCCTCGGCGTGGTAACCCGCCGCCTGTTCGTCTGAATGAGGGGTGGCTTGACCACACGGTGCCGCCCGCGGGCTGGTGCGCATGCGCCCCCGTGATACCCGAGCGTTCCCTGGCTCCCGTACGCCGATCGCGCCGCCCTCGGCGTCTACACGATCGCCGAGCGCGTACAGGGGCGCTGGCACGCGGATGCCCGGCTGTCTCCGCTGCGCAGGCAGGTGGGAGCGAACCACCGAATGCTCTCCACCTACCTCAACGCCTTCCGCAGGCATGGCCTGCAACTCGACCAGGTCAGCGAGCCGGTCCCGGACCCGAGTGGAGCCGGAACCGGCCCGGTGCCGACAACGGCCCGGTCTACCTGGCTGCCAGGTACCTCAGGGCGTGACCGCGGCGCCGCGCGGCTGCGGCGGCCGGCTGATCCTGGCGGAGAACAGGTCGCGGAGGCTGACCACGCCGCACACGGTGCGGCCCTGGACGATGGGGAGATGACGGAAACCGTTCAGCAGCATGATCTGCGCCGCATCCTCCACCGGTGTTTCCGGCTCCGCGGACTGCGGGTCCCTGGTCATCCAGGCGGATACCGGAATGGAGGTAAGGTCGCCGCCCGACGCCGCGGCCCGCAGCACGTCCCGCTCGGTCAGGATGCCCGCCAGGAAGTGCCCCTGCATGACGAGGGCCGAGCCTACCTTCTCCCGTGTCATCGCCGCGGCCGCTTCCGTCACCGGGGCATCCGGGCCGATCGACACGACCCGCGTGTGCATGAGCTCGCCGACCGTGAGACCACGGCGGCTGGGCTCAGCCACTTTCACCGATCTCAAAGAGCTCGGAGTCGCTGTGCGGGGCGGACGGCCCGGCCAGTTCCTCCGACAGCAGCCGCCACAGCGATCCTGCCCACGCCGACAGCTGCGGCCAGCGCATCCAGAACAGCTGGAGCGTGGTCTCGTCGAACTCTGACTGCGCCTGATCAGGCGTAACCGCGTGCGTGAAGTCTTCAAGCTGATGGATTAGGTCGAGGAAGCGGTCGGAGCTGCCATCCATCTATTACCTCCAGACGGAACTGCGGCATCGCCGCGGGGAACAGGGGCCGAGAGGGTCGCGTGACGCCAAGTGGGGTGATCCATACCCCGAAACACGACGCGCAAGAGGGGAGGCGCCGCATATTTTTTCCTGCACCAGAGTATTGCCCTGCGTCGCCGGGCAAAAGCCATGTGTATGGACATCAAGGCGGACCGCGGTTGACATTGCCAGGATCAGCGGTAAGTTGCTGCGCAGTCCAGCACCGGGCTCGTTGGCCGGACCGAGGTTACGTGCTCATCCGGCTGGACGGGGGGTTGGGCTTGGAAGGGGCCCGGGCAACCAGTAGACAACGGAGGCCACGCCCGTTGCCAACGCAGGCGGGCTCCGGTCCGAAGGCGCTGCCCGGGTCCCTTTCCTTCGGCCGGGGTCGCGTTGCCCGCGGTCAGGCACCAATCCGCAACGGGGTTCGTTATCCGCGAGGCGGCGTCGCGGCGCGCACGGGGCGCGTGTTGCTCAATCGGGGTCGGCCGAGCACGCGGATATCATGGTTGCACCGTCCGTGACTAATACCATCTGTTCACCGGAGCGATAGGCAGGGGTCGTGACCCAGACACATCCACCCGCTGATCCGCAGCCCGAGCGGACCGTCATCGTCATGCCGACGTACAACGAGCGGCAGAACCTGGAGTCCATCGCGGGCCGGGTCAGGGCGGCGATGCCGGATGCCGACTTGCTCGTGGTGGACGACAACAGCCCGGACGGAACCGGCGACATCGCGGACAAGCTGACCGAGGCCGACCCGCACGTTCACGTCATGCACCGGACCGAGAAGGCGGGCCTGGGCCGGGCGTACATCGCGGGGTTCGGCTGGGCGCTCGACGAGGGCTACGACGTGATCGTGGAGATGGACGCCGACGGCTCGCACCAGCCTGAGCACCTGCCGAGCCTGGTCGGCGCCCTAGCCCACGCCGACCTGGCCATCGGGTCCCGGTGGGTGCGCGGCGGCAAGGTGGTCAACTGGGCGAAGTCCCGCGAGGCGCTCTCCCGCGGGGCCAATGTCTACACCCGCCTCATGCTGGGACTCGACGTGCGCGACGCGACCGCGGGCTTCCGCGCCTACCGCGCCTCCACCCTGCGGAAGATCAGCCTGAACCAGGTGGAGTCGACCGGGTACTGCTTCCAGATCGACCTGACCATCCGCGTCGCCCAGGCCGGCCTGGTGATCGTCGAGGTGCCGATCACGTTCGTGGAACGAGAGCACGGCTCGAGCAAGATGAGCAACAAGATCATCTTCGAGGCGTTCCTGCGGGTCGCGCAGTGGGGGATAGCCCAGCGGCTAAGCCGGCTCGGCCCGCGCCGCCGACACTGACTCCGCCAGCCCTGGCTGACTCAGGCGCTAACTGCGGCGGCCCTGGCTCAGGCGCTCCTGCGCTGGACGTGAGTGCCCAGGTCGTCGCGGCGTTCGCTGCTGGTCCGCCGCTCCCTGATGACCTGCAGCCGCTCGGCGAGCACCGCCTCGAGGTCCTCCACCGTGCGGCGCTCCATCAGCATGTCCCAATGGCTGCGCGGCGGCTTGGCCTTCTTCGGCGACGGAGACTCACCTGTGGCCGCGATCGCGATCGAACCGCAGACACGACACTCCCATGTCCCAGGAAGTTCCGCCTCGGCCGCGAAAGGCACGCTAAAATGGTGCCCGTTCGGGCAGTCGAAGGCGACGTCCTGACGGGGAGCCAGGTCCGTGTTCCTGTCATTCTCGTAGCTCGTCGCACCGAGCCGGGTGCCGCGAAGTGCGCGTTCCGCCATGCTTGCTGCCTCCCAGGCTGTCAGCGGTCTTAAGTGAGCAACACTGAATACCCGGACAAGATTCCCCATGGGAGCGTTACCCAATCGTGTTTTGGGGAGAAGTTCGCAGCTATCCGCACTTGCCCACGCCGGCCGGCCTTAAGGATGCGGTCCGCGGGTGCCATTGACCGCGCTCGATCAGGACATCGCGGAGCGTCAGGATGTCGTCGGTCATCACGCCGTCGGCGCCGAGATCGAGGAACCTGATCATCTCCGCCCGGTCGTTGATGGTCCATACGTGCACGTCCAGGCCGAGCGCGTGGGTACGGCGCAGGAACGAGGCGGTGGCCACCCGGCCGGGGACCTGGGCGCAGCGCACGCCCCAGTGCGACAGCCGGCCCGCCAGCAGCCGCATGTGCGGGGCGCGCGGCGCGGTGCCGACGGTGCAGCAGATGGCGGCGACGGCGGCCGGCGACGTGGTCATGCACACCGGCCGGTCAAGCAGCCCGCGTTCGGAGCGCAGCCTGCTGCCGGAGAACGAGGTCACGCAGACCCGGTCCCAGGATCCGGTGCGCTGCAGCACGTCGGGCAGCAGCGCCATCCCTGGCACGTCCTTGAGGTCGATGTTGAACCGCACGTCGGGCCAGGCGCCGAGCAGGTCCTCGATGAGCGGTATCGGCTCTGAGCCCGCGATCCTGAGCGCGGCGACGTCACGGTAGGGCAGCGCGCCGATCGGCCCGGACCCGTCGGTGACGCGATCGAGCGTCCGGTCGTGGAACGCGACGAGCTTCCCGTCCGAGGTCGCCCGGGCATCGGTCTCGAGGTAGGCGTAACCCAGCTTCACGGCACGGGAGAACGCGGCCCACGAGTTCTCCGGCGCGTGCGCCGCGCCGCCGCGATGCGCGAAGGCGACCGGGCGCGGATGGTCGAGGTACGGGACTCGCACGATCGTAGTATGCCCGCTGACCTGGTGCGGGACGTTAACAGGACGTGTCCTCTCACCGACGCCCAGCCCCGGCGGCGGGCCTCGGCCATCGCGATGGCGGCCGCCACTGCGACGTTGAGCGACCCGACCCGGCCGGGCTGGGGGATGTACGCGATCGCGTCGGCCACCGCGAGCAGCGCCTGCGAGCAGCCGTGATCCTCGTGCCCGACGGCCAGGCAGACGTCGCCGTCAAGCGGCGCCTCGTGCAGCGGGACGGCACCGGTGGCAAGCTCGATCGCGACCACCCGCAGGCCCATGTCCGCGGCCGCCTTGGCCGCGGCGACCGGGCTCGGCTCGGTGACCGAGGGGACGAGCCGCTGCGTGCCGAGCGCCGTCTTCGCCACCCCCGGGTGCGACAGCGGCGCGGTGGCGCCGCACAGCCACATCTGCCCGGCGCCGAGGGCCGCGGCCGTCCGGACGATCGAGCCGACGTTGAACGGCTGGCCTACCGAGTCGAGCAGCACCGCGAGCCGGGCATCGCCGGCCCGGCGCCACTCCCGGTTCAGCCGCTTGACCTCGGTGGGCCGCAGCTGTCTCGGGGGGGGACGGGGGGGCGGACTGTCCCTCCCCGGGGGGGTCTGGGGGGATGGAGTCCCCCCAGGAAAACAGTGGCGGGGGGTTTCAGGGGGGTCGTCCCCCCGGGCTAGCACAGTCACGACGGTGTCACCACGGCTCGTTCGGCCAGATAATTCACCTGGAGCAGGCGGTAACCGGTCCGTGCGGCGAGACGCGTCACCGGCCAGCCCTGCGCGGCCAGCCAGCGGTGCAGCGAGTCGGCGCCGAGGTTGCGCCCGACGACGAGCAGCGCCTGCGCACCTGGCTCCAGCCGGCCCAGCCACGCGGTCAGCAGCGCGTGCAGCGCGTCCTTGCCGATGCGCACCGGCGGGTTGGACCAGATGCCGGAAAACCGCGGCGGCAGCCGGGAGTCGTCGGGGGCGGCGCAGCGCACGTTGGCCAGGCCCGCCGCGGCGGCGTTCCGCGCGCACAGCTCGAGCGCGCGCTCGTTCACGTCGACCGCCCAGACGGTGGCGGCGGGAGAGCGCGCCGCGAGCACGCAGGCGATCGGGCCGTAGCCGCAGCCGAGGTCGAGCAGGTCGCCGCCGGCCGGCGGGGCGGGGGAGGCGTCGAGCAGCAGGCGGGTGCCCGGGTCGAGCCTGTCCGGGGAGAACACCCCGGCGTCGGTCTCCAGCTCCAGGTAGACGTCCGGCAGGATCACCCGCACCCGGCCGGGGCGGTGCGGCGCGTTCGGGCGGGCGGAGAAGTAGTGCTCGGTCATCCCGGGCGCACGGGGTCGGCCGCGGGCTCCTGGCTGGCCAGCGCGGGGGCGATGAACCGGCGGCTGATCCACCGCTCCACGATGAACGTCATGATCGGCACCGTGCCCGCCAGCAGCATGATCACGGTCGGCTTGTTCGCCAGAGCGAGCTTACGGGACAGGATCCACGCGTTGACCAGGTAGATGATGTAGAGGATGCCGTGCACGACGCCGACGTCGTTGGCCACGGCCGGCCTGCCCGCCACCTGCAGCGGAATGCCGACGAAACACAGCACGATCAGCACCACGCCGGTCACGTAGGCCATCACCCGGTACCGGAGCACCGCTGCTTTCACGACGTTCATCTCCCGATCGCTAGCTACCGCAGTCCATGCCATCTGCCGTGGTCCTTGACCTCGGCGTTGAGCCGCGCCAGGTAGGCGTTGTAGGCGCTGAGCTCCTCGTCCTGTTCCCCCGCGTCGTCCCGGCCCGCGATCACGCTGGTCTGCGCGATGCCCATACCGAAGGGCAGCTCGTCCGCCTGGGCGCGGGGATCGGCGATCTCGCCGCGCTTGATCCGGAACTCATCCCTGATCGTCTTGGCCCAGAAGACCACGGCGAAACCTGCGAACAGCGGCCACTCGAACGTGTACGCCCAGCTCAGGCCGTTGCCGGCGAGCGCACGGTGCAGCTGCCAGTCACCGAGCCAGAGCATGCCCCAGAAGGAGACCACCATCAGCAGGTGCCAGCCCAGCCAGCGCGGCTTGATCAGGAACCGCCACACCGGCCCCAGGCTCTCGGCGGCAGTACCGGCGTTCTCCATGCCATGAGGGTAACGCTATGGACGATCCGATTAGCATCGGCCGCCGGGGACGCAGATAATTCTCACGTGGGTGTAGTAGGGGGGTTTTCCAGTCAGGCTAGGCGTCTTCCTGACCGCCTGGACGATCTGCACGGACCGTGGCAGGGCATCGTCGTGCTGCCCGTCCACCTGACCTGGCACGGGCTGCGCGAGTTCGACGTGGCAAAGGAGAAGCCCAGGCTGCTGCTGTACAGCATCGTGATCAGCCAGGGGCGGCCGAACGACCTGGCCCGCTTCGTCAACCCGCGCCGCCTGCGCGACGACTGGCCGCAGCTGCAGGCGATGGTCAGCCGCAGGATGCGGCGGGCCTGCGAGCGCAAGCTCGGGCTCGGCCGCGCCGAGGGTACGGAAACCCCGCTGGGTATGCCAGGGTTATGCCATGCGCAAGTACGTGATCATGGGGGTCCAGGGCAGCGGTAAGGGCACCCAGAGCCAGCTGATGGCGGCCGACCTGGACCTCGTGCACATCAGCGTGGGGGACATCTTCCGCTGGAACGTCCAGCGGCATACCAAGATGGGCGCGCAGGTGCGGCGGATCATGGCCTCCGGCGAGCTCGTCGGCGACGACCTGGTCGAGTCGGTGATCAGCGAACGGCTGGCCTGGCACGACTGGAACTACGGCTTCGTCATCGACGGCTTCCCGCGGAACCGGCCGCAGGCCGAGTTCTTCCTGGAGAGCTACGACATCGACGGCGTCATCCACCTGGACCTGCCCGACAGCGAGGTCCGCCGCCGGGTCCTCAACCGCCGGATGTGCGCCAACTGCGGCATCAACTACAACCTGCTCGACAGCACCCCGTCGCCGCCCGGGCAGTGCGACGCGTGCGCGGGAGAGCTGGTCACCAGGGAGGATGACACCGAGGAGGCGCTGGCGGTCCGGCTGCGGGACTATCACGAGAAGACCAACCCGGTGCTCGACCTGTTCCGGCGCAAGGAGTACGTCATCACCGTCGGTGCCAGGCCCGCTCCCGACGTGGTCCAGCAGGAGGTCAGGCAGCGCCTCGGCCTCCCGCCGCAGAAGGAGAGCCAGGAGCCCAACCACGGCCAGGGACCGTACGGTGCGTGAGATCGCGGTTTTCGGCGGCAGCGCCCACCGGGCACTGACCGCGGAGATCTGCGCGTTCCTTGACGTGCCGCAGCGGCCGGTGCGGCTGACCCGGTTCGCGAACGACAGCCTGGAGGTCCAGCTCCAGTCCAACTGCCGGGAGCGGGACGTGTTCCTCATCCAGCCGCTGGCGCCGCCGGTTCAGGAGCACCTGGTCGAGCTGCTGCTGATGGCGGACGCGGCCAGGGGCGCCTCGGCGGCGCGGGTGACCGCGGTGATGCCGTACTACGTGTACGCGAGATCGGACAAGAAAGACGAGCCGCGCGTCTCGATCGGCGGCCGGCTGGTCGCCGACCTGCTCGTCACCGCGGGCGTCAACAGGGTGCTCACGCTGACCCTGCACTCGCCGCAGGTACACGGCTTCTTCTCGGTGCCGGTGGACCACCTGCACGCGCTGCGCGAGCTGTCCGCCCACTTCCGCGGCCGGGACCTGTCCAATGCCGTGGTGGTCTCGCCCGACCTCGGCCACGCTAAGAGCGCGGCCGCGTTCGCCCGCAGGCTGGGCGTGCCCGTCGCGGCCGGGGCCAAGGAGCGGGCCAACGACGAGAAGGTGACGATCTCGGCGATCATCGGCGACGTGGCCGGGCGGGACGTGATCGTGCTCGACGATGAGATCGCCCGCGGTACCACCGTGTTCGAACTGCTTGACCGGCTGGCCGAGCAGCGGGCGCGTTCGGTCGCCGTGGCCTGCACGCACGGCCTGTTCGCCGACGGCGCGCTGGACAAGCTCGCCGCCACCGAGGTGACCGAGATCGTCTGCACCAACTCGGTGCCGATGCCGCCCCACGCGGAGCAGCCGAAGCTGACCGTGCTGTCGGTGGCCCCGGCGCTGGCCGAGGCCATCAGCCGGATCCACGACGGCGAGTCGGTCAGCTCCCTGTTCGACGTGTAGCGGCCGCTACGACGTCTTTCCGGTAGCGGTCGCTATCACCCAGGCAAGTACCTGGGCCTCCTCGTGCCAGGCATCGTAGCGGCCGCTGCGGCCGCCGTGCCCGGCCTCCATCTCGATCTTGAGCAGGAACGGGCCGCCCTCGCCGATCGCGCGCAGCCTGGCGACCCACTTGGCGGGCTCGTGGTAGGTCACCCGCGTGTCATTCAGCCCGCCGAGGGCGAAGATCGGCGGGTAGGCCTGCCCGGTGACGTTCTCGTACGGCGCGTACGACTTCATGTACGCGTAGACCTCGGGGTCGTGCAGCGGGTCGCCCCACTCCTCCCACTCGGTCACGGTCAGCGGCAGCGACGGGTCCAGGATGGTGTTCAGCGCGTCGACGAACGGCACGTGCGCCACGATGCCGCCGAACGCATCGGGCGCCATGTTCGCCACCGCGCCCATCAGCAGGCCGCCCGCCGAGCCGCCGCGCGCCACCAGGCGTTCCTCCGACGTCCAGCGCTCCCGGACCAGGTGCCTGGCGCACGCGATGAAGTCGGTGAAGGTGTTCTTCTTGTGCAGCAGCTTGCCGTCGGTGTACCAGGACCTGCCCATCTCGCCGCCGCCGCGGATGTGCGCGATCGCGTAGACGAAGCCGCGGTCGAGCAGCGAGAGGGTCGGGATGGAGAAGCCGGGGTCCCTGGATATCTCGTAGCTGCCGTAGCCGTACACCAGGCAGGGCGCGGTGCCGTCGCGCGGCGTGCCCTTGCGGCAGACCAGCGAGATCGGCACCCGGGTGCCGTCGCCGGCCACCGCCCACTCCCGGTACTGCTCGTAGTCCTCGCTTTCGTAGGGCTCGCCCGACGGGGACGGCAGCACGGGCTGGCGCTTGAGCAGGGCCAGCTCGCCGGTTGTCATGTCGCAGTCGTAGACCGTGCCCGGGGTGACGAGCGAGGTGTAGCCCAGCCGGTACCTGGTCGCCTGGTACTCCGGGTTCGCGCCGGGCCCCACCGAGTAGACCGGCTCGGGGAAGGCGATCTCGTACTCGTCCTGCCCGCCCCGCCTGGGCAGCACGCGCAGCCTGGTCAGCCCGTCGCGCCGCAGGTAGATCACGATGAAGTCGGCGAACGCGTCCACGCCGAGCAGCCTGACCTCGGCGTCGTAGGGGATCAGCGGCGTCCAGTCGGCGGGCTCTTCCCGGGACGCGGTGGCGAGCTCGAAGTTCTCCGCGCCGTCGTCGTTGTGCAGGATGAGCAGCCGGTCCCCGGCGTCCTCCACGTCGTAGTCCAGGCCCTGCCTGCGCGGCACCACCACGGCGAACTCGCCGTCCGGGGTGGCCGCGTCCAGCATCCACACCTCGGTGGTCAGCACGCTTGCGGACTTGATGAGCAGGTACCGCTCGCTGCGGGTCAGGTAGACGTAGACGTGAAAGCGCTCGTCCGGTTCCTCGAACACGATCGTGTCCTGCGCCGCGGGGGTGCCGATCCGGTGCCGCCACACACGGTAGGGCCGCCAGGCGTCGTCCACGGTCGTGTAGAACAGGACGGAGCCGCCGAGGGACCAGGCGCAGCCCGCGTAGGTGTTGGGTATCTCGTCCGGCAGCAACTCGCCGGTGGCCAGGTCCTTGATCCGGATGGTGAACCGCTCGTTGCCGGAGAAGTCGGTGGAATAGGCCAGCCAGCGCTGGTCGGGACTGGTCCGCAGCGCGCCGAGGGAGAAGAAGTCGTGCCCGGCCGCGACCTCGTTGCCGTCGAGCAGCACCTCCTCGCCGTCCAGCGGCTGGCCGTCCGTGGCGATCGGCGGTATGACCTCGCCCGGCCGGACGGCGCGCCTGCAGTGCACCGCGTACTGCTCGCCCTCGACCGTCCTTGCGTAATGCCACCAGCCGCCCTTGCGCGCCGGCACCGACAGGTCGCTCTGCTGGGTCCGGGCCTTGATCTCGGCGAAGATCTGGCCCCGCAGCGGCGCGAGCGCCGCGGTGGCGGCCTCGGTGAAGGCGTTCTCGGCCTCCAGGTAGGCGATCGTGTCCGGGTCGGCGCGGTCGGCGAGCCAGGCGTACTCGTCGGTAACCGTGTCGCCGTGATGGGTGCGCTCGCTGGGGACCTGCTTGGCCTGCGGCGGCATGCTCGGGGTGTCGGTGCTCATAACAGGCCCAGTGTAATGACGCCTGTAATGACGCCGGCAGTGCCGCGGCTTCTGGCGGCGCGGCTGGATGTGAGCTGGCGGCCGTATCGCCTTTATTTTCTGGCCGAACGAGCGGTGGTGCGTCCCGTCATTTAATGGCGATCCTGACGAGGGCGGCGAGAAGGCGTACCGCTAGCCTT
>JBOHCG010000145.1:0-14144 GCA_050698735.1 Streptosporangiaceae bacterium
GCCTCGGCGCGCCGCCGGACGCCACCGCCTCCGCGCTGCCAGGGGCGCGCGGCGCCGTCGTCGATGACGTGCGCGTGCACTCGGTCCGGGTGGCCGGCCTGGTGGCGCACCACGAGATACTCTTCGGCGGCACCGGCGAGACGCTGACGATCAGGCACGACTCGATGGACAGGGCCTCGTTCATGCCCGGCGTCCTCCTTGCTGTCCGAGAACTCAAGACCCTCCCCCCAGGCCTCACCGCGGGACTGGAGAACCTGCTCGGCCTCGATTAGCAGTGCTAGCCCGGGGGACCCATCCCCCCAGACCCCCTTGGTACCGTCGTTCATATGTGCAGGAGCATTAAAACCCTTCGCCCGCCGTATGCCGAGGCGGTCACCCAGGACGACATCCGCGCCGCGGCGCTGCAGTACGTGCGCAAGATCAGCGGCTTCCGGACCCCGGCGGGCCACAACGCCGAGGCGTTCGGCCGCGCCGTCGACGAGGTCGCGGCCGCCACCGCGGCCCTGCTCAGCCAGCTGGAGGTCCGGGCAGCCACGCAACGAGTGCCGCAGAGAGCCAGCGGCACGCCATGAGGCTGATCCTCAACCTGATCTGGCTGATCCTGTGCGGCTGGTGGATGTCCCTGCTCTACGTGCTGGCCGCCCTGATCTGCTTCATCCTGATCATCACGATCCCGTTCGGGATCGCCGCCCTCCGGATCGCCGGCTACGTGCTGTGGCCGTTCGGGCGGCAGATTGAGCCGCGGCCGGGTGCGGGCGCCGGCGCGGTCCTCGGCAACATCATCTGGATCGTCCTCATCGGCTGGTGGCTGGCGATCGGTCACCTGGTCAGCGGCGTCTTGCTGTGCCTGACGATCATCGGCATCCCGCTCGGGCTGGCCAACTTCAAGATCATCCCGATCTCGCTGATGCCGCTCGGGGTCCGGATCTCCCCGGTCCGCTAGCTGTCCGGCCCTACGGCGCGTCCCGCGGCAGGTACACGGCGGCGCCCGCGGCGCGGGCGCGCGCGGCGGCGGTATACCGGGCCACCAGGAACCCCGGCAGGTACCCCGCCAGCTCACCGAACTCGACGAACCTGTAGTCGTCGAGTTCTTCAGCCTGCAGCCGGATCCGCGCGCCGTCGTCGAGTTCGCCGCCGTCGAAGATGAAGTGCACGATCGGCTTGGGGCGGACGCCGTCCGGCGGCGCCCAGTCGACGACGAGCAGCGGACCGGGGACGATCCGGATGCCGATCTCCTCCTCCACCTCGCGCTGGCAGCCGACATGCGGCGGCTCGCCGTGCTCGAGGATCCCGCCCGGCACCGACCAGTGATCGCGGTAGTTGGGCTTGACCAGCAGGATTTGCCCCGCCGGGTTGGTGATCAGCGCCCCGGCCGCCCCGAACATGGTGGGCAGCGTGGCGTACCAGGCATCGTCGCTTGTGTCGGACACGGACAAGACCCTAGCGCTGTAGCCTTGCCCCATGCACACAACGGGTGACGACGCGGACCTTAGCGAACAGGACGAGGAGAGCCGGGTCGAGGTGTACATCACCACCGACACCTCGGGCGCGCCGCACAAGGCCGACGAACCCAAGCTGTACGTGATGTACGACGCGGCTCATCCAGAAGGCGACAAGCTGTACTTCACCGAGGCCGAGTGGGACGCCTTCGTCCTTGGCGTCAAGGACGGCGAGTTCGACCTCGACGAGGAAGGCAACCTGCCCGAGCTGCCGTAGCCCTCATTCCGCGGCAGCCCTCATCCCGCGACCGGCCGGTCGGTCCCGCCCGGGTTGACCTGCTGGGGCGGCGCGGTGAGCTGCGACTTCGGCACGCCGAGGACCGCCGCGAGGTCGGCAGCCAGGTGCGGCGCGGCCTTGAGCGCGTTGCCTAGCATCAAGGTGGCCTTGGTCTTGCCCGACGCGGTCAGGCTCGCCGTCGGGCACCCGCCCGCGCCGTAGGTGAACGAGGCCAGGGACCGGCTGCCGTCGTAGAACGTGCCGACGTAGTCGACACCGAAGTCGACCGGGCAGTGCACGACCCCGCCGCCCCTGTTGGGGTGCGTCACTGCCGCGCACAGGTCGCTGAACAGCGCGCGCACCTTGGCCGTGTTCCGCTGCGTCACGCGGTGCGGGCCGCCGTTCAGCGGCTCGACGAGATGCATTGCCCTGCTCACCAGGACCTCGGTGGCCTGGCCCACGCTGGCGCAGCCGACCGCCGGCGGGGTCGACGTGGCGGGCGCCGCCGCCGTGTTGACCGTCGCTACCTGCGTGCCGCACCCGGCAACCGCCGCGCTCAGCAGTCCCGCTACCACGATTCCGCGAACCTGGCGTCGATGCGTTCGATACATCATGCCGTTTTGACGCATCCGGCCCCGATTCCGTTCCACCCGCCCGTCAGATCACTCCGCCTCAAAGGCACGGGCCTCAAAGGCACGGGCCTCAAAGAGCGCCGGCCGCCATGGCCGCGCCGACCGCGATGAGCATCGCGCCCGCGATCAGCTCGCTGCGGTCGCCCGCGGCGGCCCCGATCCTGGCGCCGAGCTCGAGGCCGATCAGCGACATCGCCACGCTGACCGCGCCGAACGTCACCGCCGCCACGCCCAGGCTCACGTGATACGCCCCGATCGCAAAGCCGGCCGCGAGGTTGTCGATGCTGAGCGCGAGGCCGCTGAGCACCACCCGCCCCGTCCGCCACTGCCGCGCGTCCCCAGCGGCACCACCGGCACGATCGGTCGCGGCGGCGCGGCCCCGGCTGCGCCAGGCGTAGATCAGGCTGCCGGTGCCGATCGCGATCAGCAGCACGGCGCCGAGCCAGTGGGCCACCTGCCCGAGGCCCGACGCCAGCGAGTGCCCGAGCGCGAGCCCGAGCACCGGCATTCCGGCCTCGAACGTCCCGAACACCACCGCGACCCGGATCCTGGTGCCGCCGCCCACGCCGCTGACGCCGATGCCGATCGACGCGCCGAAGTTGCCGAGGCCAACCGCGGCGGCGGCGATGAGCAGCAACGCGATCATGCTTCACACGCTACTCGCGCGAGCCCGCCCTACCAACGACTGGGCCGAGACCCCCTCACCAAAGGGTGATGGGTGCTTCCCT
Organism: Streptosporangiaceae bacterium; assembly: GCA_050698735.1. Lineage (GTDB taxonomy): Bacteria > Actinomycetota > Actinomycetes > Streptosporangiales > Streptosporangiaceae > Palsa-504. The sequence goes on from JBOHCG010000145.1 coordinate 3,077, forward strand.
GGCGCCCTCGAGGCGCAGCAGCAGTTCCTTGCGGTCCAGCCCGCCGCCGTAACCGGTGAGGCTGCCGTCGCTGCCGATCACCCGGTGGCACGGCACGATGACCGAGATCGGGTTGGACCCGTTGGCCAGGCCCACCGCCCGGGCCGCGACCGGCCGCTTGCCGAGCGCCCTGGCGATGTCGCCGTAGCTGACCGTGCTCCCGTAGGGGATCATGGTCAGCTCGGTCCAGACGGCAAGCTGGAACGGCGTGCCCGTCGGCGCGAGCGGGACGGTGAACTCCTTCAGGTCACCGGCGAAGTACGCCTCAAGCTGCGCCCCGACCTCACGGAAGGCCGCCGGCTCGGGCCGCGGCCCGCCGGCCCGCCGTGCCTCGTGCCGCTCCGCGTCGATCATCCAGAGCCCGGTAAGCGCATGCCCGTCGCCGAGCAGCAGCAGCCTGCCGATGGGGGAGTCGACGATGTGCGAAACGGGCGGCGCGTCGGTGTCCGGCGCCACGAACGGGCTCGTCATGATCGTCCTTCCTGTCCAGCCACGCCGCCCTCGAGCAGCGTTCGTTCCAATGCCCACAGATGATGAACCGCGTAGGACCGCCACGGCCGCCAGCCCTCCGCCAGCGCGGTCTGCGCCCGCGGCGCCGTGCTGGCCGACACGGCCCCGAGCCTGTCCAGCGCCCCGCGCACCGCGACGTCCCCCGGCAGGTACGCGTCCGGGTCGGACAGCGCGCGCATCCGGATGTAGCCCGCCGTCCACGGACCGATGCCGCGCATCGCGAGCAACTGCGCCTGCGCGCGCTCCCTGTCGGCCCCCGGGTCCAGCGACAGCTCGCCGGACGCGAGCGCGGAGGCCAGCCCGGTCAGCGCCAGGGCGCGAGCCCGCGGCATCGCCAGCGTGGCCGGATCGGCGCAGGCCAGCGTCTCCGCCGCCGGGAAGCAGTGGGTCAGCGGCCCGTCAGGGCGTGACAGCGGCTTGCCGTACGCGGCCACCAGCTTGGCGCCGAGCCGTCTGGCCGCCGCGACCGACACCTGCTGGCCGAGCACCGCCCGCATCGCGAGCTCCTCGCCGTCCACGTGGCCCGGCGATCGCCTCCCCGGGCAGGCGACGGCCAGCGCGCCCAGCACCGGGTCGGCCGACAGGTAGCCGCTGACCGCCTCCGGGTCCGCGTCCAGGTCGAGCAGCCGCCGGCAGCGCTGCACGGCCGCGGTGAGGTCGCGCAGGTCCTCGAGCTGCAGCTCGCACTCCACGAAGGGGGCCCCGGAGCCGGGATCGGCAGGCCCGAGGGCCAGGATGCCCGTCCCGTTCGGCAGCGCGATCGTCCTGCGGTAACGCCCGCCGTCCACGGACTCGACCCCGGAGATCGCGCGGGCGCCGAGGAAGGCGATGATCCGGCCGGTGTCGATCGGCGCCCGGTACGCCAGCCGCAGCCTGATCAGCCCGGGCTGTGTTTCCTGACCGGGCTGTGCTTCCTGACCGGGCTGGGCTGGCTCAGCAGCGGGCGGCGCTGGCCGCCGAGACCCCGTGCCACGCACCCGGGCGCGCAGCTGCGTGGGCGTCATCGCGAACACCTCGTGCACGGTGGCGTTGAACTGCCTGATGCTGGCAAACCCGGCCGCGAACGCGATCTCGGAGAACGGCAGCGCGGTGGTCTCGGCGAGCACGCGCGCGGTCTGCGCCCGCTGCGCGCGGGCGATGGCCAGCGGCCCGGCGCCCAGTTCCGCGGTGATCAGCCGGTGCACCTGGCGCTCGGTGTAGCCGAGCCGGCCGGCGAGCCCCCGCACCCCGGCCCGGTCGACGGCGCCGTCGGCGATCAGCCGCATCGCCCGCCCCACCACGTCGGCCCTGATGTTCCACTCGGGCGAGCCGGGGGAGGCGTCCGGGCGGCACCGCTTGCAGGCGCGAAAGCCGGCCTCCTGGGCGGCCGCGGCGCTGCGGTAGAACCGCATGTGCTCGCGCTTGGGCGTGTTGGCCGGGCAGGACGGTCGGCAGTAGATGCCTGTCGAGGTCACGGCGATGAAGAACACCCCGTCGAAGCGGGGGTCCTTGCTGACCGCCGCCTGGTACCGCTGCTCGTCGCCGGGGCTCATGTCTTCCACAATGCCAGCTGGCGCGGACTGCTACTGGCGGAAATCGGACGGTGTCCCACGCTGGGCCCCGGCCAGACGCTGATGGTGCACCCGGGGCATGTGGGCATGTTCGAGGGCAGCGTACAGTTCACCATGACCCGGCTGCCCGGCATCGCGAACATGGCGTTCGGCGACGACGGCTTCCACCTGGTCGCGCTGACCGGCCCCGGCCAGGTCTGGTTGCAGTCGATGCCGCCGCCCATCCTGGCCCACGCGCTCGACCCCTACCTGTCCCACCAAGGCGCGCCGCAGGCGGCCGAGGGCGGCGCCATCGGTGGCATCATCGGCAACATTATGCGCGGACAGTAATCAGGGGTTCCTGTCCTTTTTATCCAGAACGGGCCGTGGTATCACCGACGGTCATTAACTTTGGCGCGCGATGGTCTCTTTAGTTCGTTCTTTTCGCTGCGATACCGCCAATGTGACTCTGCGTGAGATCCCGACTGTACCTAACTCGGAGGATAGGTAACTATTACCCCGTTACCCATTGCATTGGATACAGTACGTACGGTTACACTACAAATGGTAGCGAAATAACTTCGCACCGTGATTGGAAGGCGGCGCCCCGCCGCCGGATCGTGTCAAATGGGCGGGGCGCCGCCGCAGGCCAGAATCCGTATTTGAGGTGTGTGTCGTGGCCAGCAACTCTCCCTACGAAGGGCGACCAACTTCAGACGCCGAGGGCGAACGCTCCCGGCTCCCGATCCGAACGGCCGGTGCCAGCCACCCGCCGCACACCGAGGCACGCGCCGAACTCCGCGACCGCGAGACCTACTACGCAGAGCTACGTCACGCCGTACACCGGCGGAGCCGAACGGCAGAAGCCGTGCCGGATATCGCGGCGCCCGCCGACCAGACAGCTCGCGATGACAACTGGACCAGGGACGAGATGGCTACTCCCGCCGCCGACACCTGGACCTGAGAACGCCGGCGGCGACGACCCGGATCTCCTCCGGCGCTCGGGCGTCCGGGTCCGCCGCCGGCCCTAGACCCGCCAGAAGTCGAAACGATCCCGCCCAGCGCGGAACCCCGCGGCCTCGACCACATCGACCGCCAGCTTGAACCTGTCGCCGACCCGCCAGGGCTGGTGCGCGTCGCTGCCGAACGACACCGCCCGCCCGCCGGCCTCCCGCCACCAGCGAACCAGCCCGACCGAAGCCAGCGGGCTCTTGGTGTTCACCTCGAGCACCCGCCCGCCGGCGGCCAGTGCCCGCAGCACCGTCCGGTACTCGGCCTGGAAGGCGGTCTCGTCGTAGGCACCCGCCCTGCTCGGCCACATCCGCCGCGGGAAGTCGATGTGCGCGAGCACCTCGAACACGCCGCTGCCCTCGACCAGCCGCAGCAGCTCGGCGAAGTACCTGCGCATGACCTCGTCGGCGGGCATCCGGTAGAACAGCTGGTCCACCGCCGTCAGGTGCCCCTCGAACGGGATCGCGTGCAGCGAGCCGAGCACCCGGTTGAAGTCGGCCGATGCCAGCACCGCGGCCGCGCTGGCTCCCCACAGGTGCGCCTCGCCGACCTCCACCCCGGACAGTATCCGCAGGTCCGGATAGCGCCGACGGCACTCGTCGAGCCCCTGGAGGTAGCCGGGCACGTCGAGCAGCCGCATCCGGTAGTACGGCCGGGGGTCCAGCCCCTCGACGGCGATCAGGTCGCCGTCGATCGAGGTGGTGAAGTCCAGGTGGTCGGTGAACGCAACCGCGGGAACGCCCGCCGCGAGCGCCTGCTCGCAGCTGAGCGCCATCGACGCCTCGACGGGCGCGTCCCACGACCACTGCGTGTGTACGTGGTTATCGGAGGGCAGGCAGATGTCGTCTAGCACGTCGGCAGTGTGGTTGTCGGCAGCGTGGTTGTCGGCAGCGTGGTTGTCGGCAGCGTGGTTGTCGGCAGCGTGATCTCCGGCTGGCGGCACGGTTGCCATTGTCTCATGCGCCCTGTCCCGGCCGGCTGCCCGGAGTGCCTGGTTACCAGCCCGGCTGGCGCGGCTTGGCCGAGGTGATGACGTAGACCTCACCCGGATCGGCCTCGGGCGCCTGTGCCTCCGGCGCCTCAGGCACCGGATCGGCAGAGGCCTCGGCGGGTTCAACTGCCTGCTCGTCACCCTCGCCGCGCCGCTTCTTCGCCGCCTCGGCGGTGATCGTCCCGGCCAGCTTCTGCCAGCGTTCCTCCCATTCGGGCACATTGCCGGCGCAGGCCCGGACAAAGGCCACCGCGACGGGCAGGGTAGGCAGCCGCAGCCCGCCCGCCGCCGAGGCGAGCGTCTTCATCGTGAAATGCGAGGTCTCGGCCATCTCGGGATACTCAAGCTCGGCCTTGGCTCGCAGCGCCCGCAGATCCCGTGCGAACGATTCAAGCCCGTCCGGCGCGATGCTGGCCACCGGCTGCGCCGCTCCCAGCGGCCGCTTGTCAGGCAGGGCCGCCTCCCGCTGCCGGATCACCGGCCCGCTGGCCTCCACCCCGTCAGCACCATCGGGCCGTCCCTGTACGCGAGGCCGCTCCTGAAACGGCGGAATCCCCCCGGAGTACCCCCAAGCCCCCCCTGACGGCGGCCCTTGCCCGCCTAGCGGCCCTTGCCCGCCCGGCGGACCCGGCCTCTGCCCGCCCGGCGGACCCTGACCCGCTTGCGGCCCCTGTCCACCCAGCCCGGGTTCTGTCCCCGGTCCCGGCCGACCCCAGCCGTCACCGCCCTGCCTGTTCCATGCCCCCGGATCCGTATCCGTCTGCCGGTTCCACCCGCCGACGCGCTGGTCCTGCCGGTTCCACCCGCCGCCATCTGGGTCAGCGTCTCCGGCCTGCCGCCCCCAGCCCTCACCGCGGTGATCCTGCGGATCCCATCCCGCGACTCGCGGGTCCCCGTTCCACCCGTCGCCGGGCGCGCGCGGAGCCGCGCCCTGCCGGTTCCACCCGTCAGCAGCAGGCGCCTGCCGATTCGGGCCCGCGTACGGGTCCGGCGCGGGCGAGTCCCAGCCGCCGCCGTACGGGTCAGGGGCGCGGCGGTTCCAGCCCCCGTAGGGATCTGGCGCGGGGGCCTGCCCTCCCGGACCTGCCGCCTGTGCCCGGTACATGCGGTACGCCGCCGGAGGGATCCGTCGGCCGTTAGGCAGCCGGTAATGGTAGCCAGGCGCCTGCCCGCCAAACGGCCCGCCCCCACCCGGACCTTCATCCGGCACGCCCCCGCCCGGAGTCCCGCCCGGTACGCCTCCGTTGGGCATGCCGCGTGGAGGTCCGCCGCCCGGAGGTCCGCCCGGCATGCCGCCGCCCGGAGATCCGCTCGGCATTCTGCTGCCTGGAGGTCCGCTCGGCATGCCGCCGCCCGGAGGTCCGCTCGGCATTCTGCTGCCTGGAGGTCCGCCCGGCATTCTGCTGCCTGGAGGTCCGCCGCCCGGCATGCCCCCATTCGGCATGCCCGAACTTACCCGGCCGCCGTTGGGCCGCTCAGCCGGCCAGGCGCCGTGCGCCGCCGCGCCGTCGGCTGGCCAGGCACCGTTCGAAGGTCCGCCACCGGCCGGGACCGTGCCCGGCGGCGGGAAGCGTCCCGGTTGCCGTAGCCGCGAGCCGCCCGGTTGCCGTAGCCGTTGACGCCGTGATGGCATCTCGCCGGGGCGTCGAAGCAGGCCGTAGTCGTCTTCGCCGACGGTCCCTTGATCCTCGCGATTCCCGTCCCCATCCGCCTCATGATCATCTCGTTCGGGCGGGGAAACCGGGTAGCCGTCGGCGCCTGGGTAAGGCCTGCCGCCGCCCGGTGTCGGGCGCCTGGGCAGGTCATACGCGTCGCGACCGGGACCGGTCTCGCCACGTTCCACCAGGTACCTCCGGACTTAGGGCCAGTCGCGCCACGGGGACAGCCGCCCTTATCTGACGAGTGTAGGTCGGCGGAAATCCCCTGTAGGACCTAGACGACCAATTGTCATGGATTGTACGGATTTATGGATCTTTCAACGCTAAAAGTCAGTTATTGGTACTTATAGCCGCTTCTCCTTGGCGGTGTGATGCGAACCGTGCCCGGCGAGGATACTCTCGGTACAGGAACACTTTCGCGGAGCGGCCATGGCGTCCTGGATTGTCTGGCTGATCGTGGCAGCCGTACTCGGCGTCGCCGAACTGCTCACCACGACGCTGGCGTTCGGCCTCATCGCGGTCGCGGCGTTGGTCGCGGCGGTGGTCGGAGCGTTTCACATCGACCTGCCTTTGCAGCTCGCCGCGTTCGTCGTCGCGGCCGGCGCCGGGCTCGGCTTCGTCCGCCCGATCGCGCTCCGCCACCTCAAGCAGCCGCCGCCGCTGCGCACGGGAACCGCCGCCCTCGTCGGCCGCTCGGCGATCGTTCTTGAGGAGGTCACCGAGCATAGCGGACGCGTGCGCATCGGCGGTGAGGAGTGGTCCTCTCGTGCCTACGACGAGTCGCTGGTGATCCCGGTCGGCACCAAGGTCGACGTCATGCAGATACAAGGGGCCACCGCCCTCGTCTATCCACGGGAGTAGCCATGATCTTGGCAGAACTCATCATCGCGGCAGTGGTCGCGCTGTTCGTGGTGATCACGGTGCTGCGTTCGGTGCGGATCGTGCCGCAGGCGCGGGCACGCAACGTGGAGCGGTTCGGCCGCTACCGCAAGACCCTGGAGCCCGGGATGAACTTCATCATCCCGTTCATCGACCGGGTCAAGGCGCAGATCGACCTGCGCGAGCAGGTCGTCTCGTTCCGGGGCCAGCATGTGATCACCGAGGACAACCTGGTCGTGCTCATCGACACCGTGCTGTTCTTCCAGGTAACCGATCCGCGGGCCGCCGACTACGAGATCGTCGACTACATCCAGGCGATCGAGCAGATTACCGCGACGATGCTGCGCAGCGTGATCGGGTCTATGGACCTGGAGCAGTCGCTGACGTCGCGCGACAAGATCAACAACATGCTGCGCGGCGTGCTTGACGACGCGTCAGGTAAATGGGGCATCCGGGTGACCCGGGTGGAGATCAAGGCCATCGACCCGCCGCAGTCTGTCAAGGACGCGATGGAGAAGCAGATGCGGGCCGAGCGCGAGAAGCGCGCCGCGATCCTGACCGCCGAGGGCGTCAGGCAGTCCAAGATCCTCACCGCCGAAGGCGAGAAGCAGAGCGCCATCCTGAGCGCCGAAGGCGCGAGGCAGAGCGCGATCTTGCGGGCCGAAGGCCAGGCACAGGCGATCGCCACCGTCTTCCAGGCTGTGCACGACAACGATCCTGACCCCAAGTTGCTTGCTTACCAGTACCTGCAGACGCTGCCGCAGATCGCGCAGGGCGCGGGCAGCACGTTCTGGGTCATCCCGAGTGAGGTAACGTCCGCCCTGCGGGCCTTCACCAGCGCCTTCGAGGGCACGGCCCCGCCAAGGCGCGAGCGGGCGGCCGCCCAGACGCCAGCCCTGGACACCACCGCGGACGAGATGCCGGCCATCGGCACCGGCGAGACGCCCGTGACAGGCGCCGCGCCCGCCGTGGGGGAGACGCCGGCGATAGGCCCCGCCTCCGTTACGGACGCAGTAAGCGCAATGCTCGCCGCCGCGATCCCGGCTGCCGAAATCGCCGACCCGCTAGCCCTGGGGGGCCAAGGCGCCGAAACGTCTTCCGCCAACGGCAGCGAGGCTGGCCCTATTTGAACAGGAGTACCAGCCCGCTGCCGATAAGCGCGGCGATGACGATGATCACCAGCAGTCGCAGCGGATAGAGCCGATCCGCCGGACGCTCCTCGAGAGCCACCGTCTGCAGCCGCGCCGACGCCACCTGTGCCTGTCCCGAGACGGCGGGCTCAGGGGAGAGGGCCTGATCTGCGCCGTTCCATGCCGCCGGCTCGGCCGTGGTGGGCACCTCGGCCCAGCCCAGCTCGTCGCCGGACGGATCGGGGTGCGCGAGCCTGTCTGCGTCCGCGCTCTGCATCAACTCGGTGTCCGGCAGTTCCGGCCACGCGAGTTCGCCGCTGGCTGGCTCCGGCGTCACTACCTCTGCGCCCGGCGACCACGGTTCCAGGTCGGTTTCCGGGGGACCTGACCACGGGGCGATGCTGCCTTGCCGATCCGCCAGCAGTTCGCTGTCCTGCGACCACGAACCGCCAAATTGGCCCTCCAGGTCGATGGCGCCGAAGGACCCGTCGACTAGGGCCTCGTGATTCCCGCTAGCTGAGGCCTGGTCCGCCACCGCGTCCCAGCCCGGACCAGCCGCCCAGCCCGCGGAATCCACGCCGCCCGCATCGCGCGTGCCCCGACTCTCCGTAGCGCCATTCGCGGCACCCCACCCCGCGGCGGGAGCGTCCGTGGCAGTAGTCCACCCTGCCGCAGGGGTCTCCTCCGTGGCGCTCAAGCCCGGGCCCACGTCCACGGCATCCCAGCCCGCGGAGGGAGCCTCCGCGGAGGGAGCCTCCGCGGAGTCCAACGCCATTCCCGCGGCGCCCCAGCCCGAAGCCGCCTGCGTGGTGTTCCATCCCGTCGAGCCGACGTCCGTGAAGCTCCAGCCCGTGCCGCCAGAACCGTTGTCGCGTGCGGCCTGCGCCGTCGTTCCGGGTGCGCTGGACTGATATCCGCCGAGCTGATCCGAACGCTGGGAACCGCCTCCCCTGAGCGCCGCCTTGATCCGCTCCGGGTCGTACGCATCTGGCGGTACCACTCCGACTCCTGCGCGGGCTCCTGCGACGGCGGCGGGGCTGGCTCCGGCGGCCCTTACCGGCAGGCCGGGATCGCCGGACGCCTCATTCGCCACGCGCCGCCACCGCTCCTCCCACTCAAGGACGTCCCCCTCGCAGGCGCGGACGTAGGCAGCGAGAATGGGCAGGGTCGGCAGGTAAGGGCCGTTCTCAGCTTCCTTGAGGATGTCGCTTGGGTAATGAGCTCTGGCCGCGAGTTCGTCGTACCCGATCGCGGCCGCGTCGCGCAGCACGCGGAGGTCGGCAAGGAATCGCGCCTGATCGTCGCCTGGTCCGGCCGACCTCATTCCCCGGGGTTGCAACTGGGCACCTTCCCGCTGGATACGCACGGCTCAGGCACGACCCTGCGCCCGCGCCTCATCTCCTGGGATTACGGGGCAGGGTACCGCGCCAACAGCCCCGACGTAGCTCATACCGCGCATTTCATACCAAGTGTCTCGCGCCGGGCGAGGAACCGGGCGTGAATCGCGCATCTCACCCAATCTTGTCTACCACGCTCTGTTCCACCCCACTTGGAATGCCCCGCGAAACCTCCAAGCGTCATCTGCCCTCAGTTTCAGCGAAGCATGCACAGATGGACCTAGCGGTATGGGCACTGGCGTCGCCCCAATGACTGCCGGGGGTGTCACCCGGCGCTGGCCGGCGGGCTGTGGCTGCGGAAGACCCTGGTGCCGTCGGGGCTGCGGGCGGTGGTGGTGCCGTCGGGGTTGAGGGTGACGGTCCAGCCCAGCTGGTGGATCATGATCTGATGGTGGAACGTGCAGTACAGCCCGGTGGTCTTGACGCTGGTGGTGCCGCCGTTGGCCTTGTGCACGAGGTGGTGCACGTCGCATGTGGACGCGGGCTGGTCGCATTTTCCGGCCCATTGGCAGTGCTGGTCGCGGAGGGTGACGGCGGTGCGGATCGCGGCCGGGATGGTGGTGCTGTGGCCGATGTCGAGGGGGAGGCTGGGGCCGGCCAGGCGGGCGCCGAGCTGCCGGCGGCGCAGGTAGGAGGCGAGCCCGCCGGGGCCCGACAGCAGGTCGATCGCCTTGCCGATGATCGCCTGGCGCAGCGCCTGGCGGAGTTCCTCCGGGGACGAACCCTCCGGCAGCGCGGACGCCGGATCGGCCGGCGCGTTGCCGGGCCTGGATGCGGTTGATTCGTCCGGCCCGATCGGAGTTCCGGATTGGCTAGTTCCGGGTGCTGATGCTGATGCCTGCTCGTCCGGATCGGGCGCGCTGGCAGGCGCGTGGCTGCCAGGCAGGGTCCCCGGCTCAGCTGGCCCGGGAGCGGGCTGGCCGGCGGTGTCGCGGTGCTCGAGGCGGTGCAGTTCGGCACACAGCCGGACGAGGTCGTCGAGGGCGGCGGGGTCGATGTCGCCGGTGACGACGGGGACCAGGATCGCGTCGCAGGCCACAGCCTGGGCGGCGCGGCCCTCCAGCCAGGCGCCGCCGTCGCTGCCGGTCACTGATGCCGCGGCGCGGTACGCCGCCCACCGGGCCGCGGCGGCGGTGATCCACTCGCGCTGCAGGGCCGACCCGCCGTCCATCGCGCACAGCTCGGCCAGCGTCATGTGGACCAGGCCCTTAACGGGGTGCCCGGCCCGGTCCGGCAGCAGATCGGCGGCGAGCAGCCGTTTCATCGCGTCGGCGAGCGCATCGTGGTAGCGCTCGGGCTTGCTGCGCGTGTCGCCGGCTCCGGCCGGCCTGGCCAGCGCGTCCAGGACCGCGCCGACCATCGCGGCGCAGTCGGCGGTCAGATCTCCGTGCAGGACCCCGGCGCCGTCGAGGGTGGTGGCCAGCCGCAGGGCGCGGTCCGCGGGGGCCGGGTCCGGCGGGCCGTCCGGGAGGGACCGCAGGTACATCTCGGTGGCCAGGCCGACCAGGTCGGCCAGGGTCGCGCCGTGCAGCTTGGTCCAGACCAGGAGACCGTCGGCGTCGTCCCGGCCGGGGGCCGGGATCTTCCCGGTGATCTCGCACAGCTCCCGGGCCCACGACTCCGAGAGGATCCCGGCGGCCATCGCATGGTGGATCTTCGGATGTGCCTCGGCGCGGCGGGACCAGGCGGTGTGCGCCCAGGCGGCGGCCCGGGTGACGTCCGCCTGGTGGATCAGCCAGGACCGCGGGCTGTACTCCCCGTCCTCCGTGTACCCCTGCCCCGCGGTGAATGCGCCCTGCACGGAGGCGTGCGCGGCGGTCCACATCGCGTGCACCTGTTCCAGGGTCTTCAGGACCCGGGCCTGCTCGGCGGCGGCCATCGTGGCGTGGTCGGCGGCGTTGAGGTGCCGCATGGCGGCCACCAG
>JBOHCG010000146.1:0-14129 GCA_050698735.1 Streptosporangiaceae bacterium
CCGGGGACGCCGCAGATCCGCGGCTGAGGTTTCACGCCCGGGTCGCGGCGAACGCGCTGCGGATCGCCGAGCGCGAGGCCATGCTGGCCGCCGGGCACCAGCTCCGCCACCGGACCAGGCTCGCCGCTCTCGGCTGCGCCGACGACGCCGGGCTCTGCGCGGCGATCCGGAACGGGTCGCTCGATCACCGCTTCGACGACGTCATCGCCGCGGTCCGGGCCACGGCCATCGAGAAGCTCACCGTCGCCAACCCCGGCCACCTGGCCCGTCCCGGATAACCCCGAATGAGCCCGGACAGACCCGGATTAGCCAAGGAGACGACGTGGACTTCACCCTTCCCGAGGACCTGCAGCAGTACCTGGCCGAACTCGACGAGTTCATCGAGCGCGAGATCAGGCCGTTGGAGCGCCGCGGCGACAACATCCGGTTCTTCGACCACCGCCGGGAGGACGCCAGGACCGACTGGGATCGCGGCGGGCTGCCCAGCCACGAGTGGGAGGCGCTGCTGGCAGAGGCCAGGCGGCGAGCCGACGCGGCCGGCCACTATCGTTATGCGTTCCCCAGGAAATACGGCGGCCGGGATGGTACCAACCTGGGCATGGCGGTCATCCGCGAGCACCTGGCCAGCCAGGGCCTCGGCCTGCACTGCGATCTGCAGAACGAGCACGCGATCGTGGGCAACAACGTCGGGCTGCTGCTGATGCTGCACTACGGCAGTCCGGAGCAAAAGAAAGAGTGGGTCGACGACCTGGCCGCCGGCCGGCGTCACTTCGCGTTCGGCATCACCGAGCCGGCGCACGGCAGCGACGCGACGTTCATGGAGACCCGTGCCGTCCGGGACGGGGCTGACTGGGTCATCAACGGCGAGAAGACCTGGAATACCGGCATGCACACCGCTTCGCACGACCTCGTCTTCGCCCGTACCAGCGGTACGCCGGGCAGCGGCGCGGGCATCACGAGCTTTCTGGTCCCGGTCGGCACCCCGGGCCTGAAGATCGAGGAGTACCTCTGGACCTTCAACATGCCCACCGACCACGCGCGCGTCTCGTTCGACGGCGTCCGGGTCCCCGACAGCGCCATATTCGGCGGTGCGGGCCGCGGCCTGGCGGTCGTGCAGCACTTCTTCAACGAGAACCGCATCCGTCAGGCGGCCTCCAGCCTGGGCGCCGCGCAATTCTGCGTCAACCGTTCGGTGGAATACGCCGAGACCAGAGCGCCGTTCGGTAAGCCGCTCGCGAGCAACCAGGCGATCCAGTTCCCGCTGGTCGAGTTGCAGACGCAGTGCGAGATGCTCCGGGCGCTCATTCACAAGACGGCGTGGAGCATGGATCAGTTCGGCCCGCTGTCGCAGTCCGAGAAGGTCTCCATGTGCAACTACGTGGCCAACCGGCTGTGCTGTGAGGCCGCCGACCGCGCCATGCAGGTGCACGGCGGCCTGGGCTACTCACGGCACCAGCCCTTCGAGCACATTTACCGTCACCACCGCCGGTACCGCATCACCGAAGGCGCCGAGGAAATCCAGATGCGGCGGGTGGCGGGCTACCTGTTCGGCTTTATCGAGCCGCACGCCGTCAAGGGCGTCACCAGCTAAGCCCCTCACGTCAGCGGCCGACCGATGCTGGCGACCGTCGCGCCCGCCGCCCGGGCCAGGTCGGCGGGGGTGAGCTCGATCTCGAGCCCGCGCCGGCCGCCGCTGCAGAACACGGTGGCGAAGCGCATCGCCGACGCGTCAAGCACCACCGGGAGCCGCTTGCGCGGACCGACCGGGGAGATGCCGCCTGCTACGTACCCGGTGGCCCGTTCGGCCGCGGCTATCCGGGCCATCGCGGCCTTCTTGCCGCCGGAGGCGGCGGCCAGGGCCTTGAGGTCGAGCTGGCCGTCTACCGGGACCACCCCGGCCACCAGGGTCCCGTCCACCTCGGCGATCAGCGTCTTGAACACGCGGTCCGCGGGAACGCCCAGGGCCTCGCTGGCCTCGCGGCCGTAGGACTCGTGCCTCGGATCGTGGGCGTACTCGTGCACCGTGAACGGGATCCCGGCCTGCTCGAGCGCCATCGTCGCCGTCGTCCCGCGTCCTGCCACGACCGGTCACCTTACGCCATGATGCCGGCCCGGCGAAAATGATTAGGCGTGCCGTACGGTGCGTCCGCATAGTGGGGATATGCGCGTGACGTTTCCCCGGCTGCCCGACCACCAGCGCGCCTACGCGCTGGTGGAGCGGGACGATGGGGTCGTATACCGGCTGTACGGCGGAACGGCCGGGCCCCGGCTGCCGCACGACATCATGCATCTCGTGGTGGAGCGGGAACTGCGCATCCGGGACGGCGTCTGGGGTGGCATCGCGGCGGGTTTGGTCCGGGACCATGGCCTGCGCGCCGAACTGCTCGCCGATCTCGTGTCCAGCGCGGCGGCGCTGGACACCCTGACCGCGGATACGATCAGGCGGCTGGCGGACGCTAAGCTCTCGGTCCTGCCTGAGACGGACATAGACCCGGTCCTGATCGCGGCCGCCGCGCGGGCGCTGCAGGTCGAAGCGGCCCGCTGGGCGCGGCTGAGAGTCGGCGAGGAGCTGTGTTATGAGTGGCCCGGCGCACGAGCAAATGGCCGCACGCCCGGATGAGGTAATCGAAAACGGCGCAGTCATCCTGCGGCGTCTCCGTGCGGACGACCTGGATGCCGTGCTCCGAGCGGTCACCGAGTCGATCGACCACCTGTACCCCTGGATGCCGTGGGCGCAGGGCTACGGCCGGGAGTCCGCGGCCGAGTTCTTGGCCGCGTCGGCCCGGGAATGGGAGGACGGCACGACCTACAACTACGCGATCACGACCGCGGGCGTACTGGTCGGCGGCATCGGCCTGATGGCGAGGATCGGGCCGGGCGGCCTGGAGATCGGCTACTGGGTGCACCAGGCATACACCTGCCGCGGCCTGGCCACGGCGGCGACCGCGGCACTGGTGGACCAGGCGTTCCGGCTGCCCGGTGTGGACCGGGTGGAGATCGTGCACGACGAGCTGAACGTGGCCAGCGGTCGGGTGCCGCGCAAGCTCGGCTTCACCGAGGTAGAGCGCCGCCCGTTGGACCCGCCCGTGCCGGGCGGCACCGGCATCGGCGTGGTATGGCGGCTCGTCCGGTAGCGTACCGGCATGGGATACGGGCAGGCGGATCAGACCGACCGCGAGATGATGGCGCTGGCCCTGGGCCAGGCGCGGGTCAGCCTGGAATCCGGCGGCGTGCCAGTGGGGGCGGTGCTCGCCGCGGGCGGCCAGGTGGTCGCGGCCGGGCACAACGAGCGGGTACAGCGGGGCGACCCGGTGGCGCACGGCGAGATCGCCTGCCTGCGCAACGCTGGCCGGCGCCCTTCCTACCGCGACACGACCATGTACACCACGCTGTCTCCGTGCCAGATGTGCAGCGGGGCGATCCTGCTGTTCCAGATCCCCCGGGTGGTCGTCGGCGAGGCGCGGACCTTCGCGGGCGACCTCAGCTTCCTGGCCGGCCAAGGCGTGGATACCGTGCTGCTCGACGACGATGGCTGCATCGCCGCCATGCAGGAGTTCCAGCAGCGCTACCCCGAAGTCTGGAGCGAAGACATCGGCGGCCGCTGACTTGGACGGGCCTGTTCGCCACGTCGTCCAGGGCCAGGAGGGCCGGGCATCCCGGTCAGGGTGCGGTGGTTGTCGCGCTGGCTGAAGCGGCTGGCGCCCTGGATGCGGGACCGGCCGGTCGCCGGGCGAGCTGCGCGAGGAACGCGGCGGCCACCACCGCCCAGGCGGCGATGGCTACCCAGAGCATGAACCGGCTGAGTGGTTCCATGAATGTGAGATGGGCGACTTTGCCGAACGACAAGGTGGCCACGCTGTACATGCCCAGGGGGAAGACCACGCTCCACAGCGTTGGCTCGTAGCTCAGCGGCCAGTGGCGGCGGACGTGCCGCCACAGGCCGAGCACGATGAGCAGCGGGATCCACCAGGTGCCGGACGCCCACAGGGCAAACGAGAACCCCTCGACGAAGCCGGAGGTGGCCCGGGTGACAGGGAGCGCGGCGGGGAGATTCAGGATCCGGGCGCCTGCCAGGACGGTGATCGCCGTGGCTCCCATCAGGATCCAGTAGGGGGGCCCGAGGGTTTCCGGGGTCATCGGGACGGTCAGCCACCGCAGCATGATCAGCGAGACGAGCAGCAGGTACAGCACCAGCCCGACGCTCCACAGCCCGACGGCCACCGGCGCCAGCAGCCCGGCTTGCGAGGGCCACACGGGAACCAGGGTCGACGCCGTGACCGAGAGGGACTGCGTGCCCACCACCCACAGCAGCCAAGTGCCGTTGACCCCGCCGAGGACCGAGTCGCGCTCTCTGGCGAGCAGCAGGCTGGCGGGCACGCCGTAGGTCAGCACGAGCCACACGGCAGCAGCCAGGCCAGCCAGGATCGCTGTGCCTAGCGGATGACCCGCGGCACCGAGCCGCACTCCGAATACGTCGATCCCGGCCACGATCGTGAAGAAGCCGAACACCCGCTCGGGAGCCTGGATGTCGGCCGCCACGCTGGAGCGGAAGACAGCCAGCCGGATCACCAGGGCGGCGCTGAGCACGACGAGCCCGATCGATGCGGCCGCGAGCAGCGCCCGTGACAGCCACGACGGTCCCAGCAGGAACGTGCCCGTCGAGATGATGCCGGTGGCCATCACGAATGCGAAGTAGCCCGGGTGCAGATCCCTGATAGCCGTAGCGGCCCGGCCCAGGGATCGTTCCTGCCTGCCAGCAGTGCCGGTGCCCATATCGAGACCGCCCTTCCCGCCATCATGATCAGCCGTCGGGTGTGCCTGCCTGCGGCACGGCCGCCGGTCATCCGCCAGGGCGCCTGACCGGTTCCCAGCCGCGCTTCCCGGGACGGCCCGCAGTGCTCGCGCTCCGCGAGCGGTAGACGATGTAGGGCCTGGTGAGGTACCCGACCGGCGCGCTGAAGACATGTACCAGACGGGTGAACGGCCACGCGGCGAACAGCAGCCAGGCGAGCAGCACGTGGACCTGGAAGCCGATCGGCGCCGCGGTGATCAGGCTGACGTCCGGATGGGCGTAGAAGATGCTGCGGAAGTACGGCGCCACCGTGAGCCGGTAGTCATACGGGTGACCGAGTGCGTTGCCGAGGACCGTCGTGGCGAGCCCGGCCACGATGGTGGCGGCGAGCAGCACGTACATCGCCTTGTCGTTGCGGGTCGTGGCGGAGAAGACCGGTCCGGTTACCCGGCGCCGGTAGATCAGGATGGCCATGCCGGCGATGGTCATGAAACCGGATACCGATCCGAGCGCCACGGCGATCGCATGGTAAGCGGGCTCGCTGATCCCGGCCGCGCTGGTCGCGGCCTCGGGGACCAGGATGCCGAACAGGTGGCCGCCGATGACGAGCAGGATGCCGAAGTGGAAAAGCGGCGAGCCGAGTCGCAACAGGCGGCTCTCATACAGCTGGCTGGACCGAGTGGTCCAGCCGAACTTGTCGTAGCGATAGCGCCAGACATGACCGAGCGCGAACGTGGCGATCGCCACGTACGGGACGATGATCCACAGCGCGATGCTGGCGGCGCTCACCGGCGGCCTCCCATGTATTCCGGGGGGGCGAACGGCTCGATTCCGACTTCCTCGGCGGGCGGCCCGGTGCGAGCCAGCTCCAGGGCGCGCTGCAGGTCCCGCGCCGCCTCGGGCAGGACAGCGCGGACCGCGTCCACCACGTGCAGCCAGGGCCACGGCTCGTAGTAGTCGCCGATGGAGGGCATCAGCGGGTTCGCGAAGATGTTCAGCAGCTTCTTGACCCGGCCGCCTGCCCGTAGGGTCAGGCGGCCGCGCTTGCTCAGCTCCCAGCCGCCCTGCCACCGGTCCTGATTCTCGTAGGTCCGCGGGTAGCCCTGCCCCGGCCGGGTCTCCACGTTGTTGAACCACACGTACTCCACGCCGCTGCGGTTGGTCCAGGCCTGCTTGCAGGTCACCGAGCACGTATGGCAGCCGATGCACTTGTCGAGGTGCGTCGGCTTGATCAGCAGCCGGGTCAGCGAGTTGTGGATGCCGCCGCGCTTGCCGCTGGTCTCGGCGATCGGCACGTCGATGACGCGTTCCTGCGCGTGGTACATGTACACCGTGCCCTCGGGCATCCGGTGTGACACGATCGCCCGGGCGACGACCACGCCGTTGCGGTTGACCGCTTCGATCCAGTCGTTGTCGGCGATGCCGGCCTGGCCGGCGTCCTGCGGTGACATCCAGATCGTCGGGCCGCCACGGGACAGTGACAGCATGAACAGGTTGTCCTGGTATTCGGAGTGAATCGACCACTTCGAGTGCGGGGTGAGGTAGCGCACGGTGACCCCGAGCGCGCCATTGTCGCCGATCCGCGGCTCGCCGAACATGGCGTGCATGTCCAGCGGGGGCCGGAACACCGGCAGCTGCTCGCCGAGCTCGGCCATCCAGTCGTGATCGAGGAAGAAATGCTGGCGGCCGGTCAGGGTGTGCCACGGCTTGGACCGCTCGACGTTGATGACGAACGGGGAGTACCGTCGGCCGCCGGCCTCGGATCCTGACCATTCGGGTGAGGTGATCACCGGCACCGGCCGGGCCTGGGTGTCGGCGAAGGAGATCCGCTTGCCCTCGTGCTCGGCGGCCAGGTCGGCCAGCTGCGTGCCGGTACGCCGCTCCAGCGCCCGGAAGCCCTCGACGGCCAGCTGGCCGTTGGTGGTCCCGGACAGCGCCAGGATTGCCTCGCAGGCATGCACGTCGAGATCGAACCGGGGACGTCCGTCGGCGATGCCGCCCCGGACGGTGCCGTTCTTGCCCTTGAGGAACTCCACGGCGGCGGCCGGCTTGAAGGTGACGCCCTTGGTGGTCAGCCCTAGCTGTTCGGCCAGCGGGCCCAGCGCGGCCATCTTCGCGGCCACGTTCGGGTAGTCGCGTTCGACAACGACCAGCTTGGGGAAGTCGGTGCCCGGCGTCGGCGCCCGGCCCGCGGCGCGCCAGTCGCTGACGATGCCGTGCGGCGAGGCCATCTCATCCGGCGTGTCGTGCTGCATCGGGACCGCGACCAGGTCGCGTCTCTTGCCCAGATGCCTGGCGGCCAGCTGCGAGAACGCCCCGGCCAGGGCGTGGAAGGCGTCGAAGTCGCTGCGGGTCTGCCAGGGCGGCGCGATCGCCGGGTTGAACGCGTGGACGAACGCTGCATGTCGGTGCTGGACAGGTCGTGCTTCTCATACCACGTGGCGGCGGGCAGCACGACGTCGGCGAACAGCGTCGTGGACGTCATCCGGAAGTCAAGCGCGAGCAGCAGGTCAAGCTTGCCTTCGGGCGCCTCGTCGCGCCAGGCGACGTCGCGGGGCCGCTGACCCTGCGGGGCCTCGCGGGCCCGCACGGAGCTGGACGCGCCCAGCAGGTGCTTCAGGAAGTACTCGTTGCCCTTGCCGGAGGAGCCGAGCAGGTTCGCCCGCCAGACGGTCAGCACCCGGGGGAAGTTCTCCGGCGCATCCGGGTCCTCAGCGGCGAACCTGAGCCGACCCGCGGTCATCTCCTCGCTAACGAACTGGGCTGGCTTCTGGCCGGACCGCTCCAGGGCGTCGGCGAGGTCGAGCGGGTTCCAGTTGAAGGTCGGGCAGGACGGCATCCATCCCATCCGCGCCGACTGTGCCAGCAGGTCGGCGGTGGTCAGTCCCTCGAACCGCGCCGCGCCGGCCGGGGAGGCGAACGTGTCGGCGGTGAAGGTGTCATAGCGCCACTGGTCGGTGGCCAGGTACCAGTAGGCGGTGCCGATCATCTGCCGGGGCGGCCGCTGCCAGTCCGTCGCCATCGCCAGGGTGGTGTATCCGGTGATCGGGCGTACCTTCTCCTGCCCGACGTAGTGCGCCCACCCGCCGCCGTTGCGGCCCTGGCAGCCGGTCAGCGCGGTCAGCGCGAGGAACGCGCGGTAGATCGTGTCGGAGTGGAAGTAGTGGTTGGTCCGGCGCCCATGATGATCATGGACCGGCCCCCGGAGTCCTCCGCGTTCTGCGCGAACTCCCGGCCGATGCGCGCTGCCGCTGCCGCCGGCACCCCGGTGATGACCTGCTGCCATGCCGGGGTGCAGGGCTGGTCAGCGTCGTCATGGGACGCCGGCCACTCGCCGGGCAGCCCGTCCCGGCCCACTCCGTACTAGGCCAGGAGGAGGTCGAAGACCGTGGTGACGAGCTGGCCGGCGATGCGGCGTGCCGGTACGCCGCGGCGGATCAGCCCGGCTATCCCGTCGGCCCCGTCGAACCGGGGCAGCTCTACCGCCACGGTCTGGCTGGCCTCGCCATACAGGGTAAGCATCGGCTCGATGTCGCCAAGATCGAGGTTCCAGCGCCCGAGACCCTCCTCGCCGAACCGGAATCCGAGCGACCCGCCCGGTGCCACCGCCTGCAGCGTCCGGCCATCGAGCACGACCGGCTTGAATGCGCCGTGCTCACCTTCATCACCGCAGGCGTCCGCGGTCAGGAACTTCCCCGGTTTCCGTACGCCCCCCGCCGCCTCCTGGATCGGACGACCTTGTCATAGCTCCAGCGGTCCCGGTAGAAGCTGTCCGCCTCCCGGCCGCCCGTCTTCTGCACCGTCCGCAGGTCCCCCGAGACGACGCCCTTGCGCAGGTATCGCCCGGCCCGCACCAGCGTCTCGTCAAGCTCGCTTCCGATTCCGGCCCGCCCGCGCGCTGCTGCCATCTGCAGGTCCTTCCATCTATCGGGTCACGATTAACCCAGCGCGGTCAGTCTGTCAAGGATCACGGTCATCCGCCCAAGGGGCACGGCGCCGGCGGCAGATCGCCGGCCAGGCACTGCATGCGATCGGCTTGCCCGCCGGCAGCGAGGACCGGGAGACTGCGGTCATGGAGAAGTTCTCGCTGGATGCCATCGCCCGGGAGCAGGCCAGGCGAGCTGCCGCCAACTCGAGCGGGCGCAGCGCCCAGACCGTGTACGGCGGGCACGAGCACGCGCTGCGCCAGACCGTAGTCGCCCTGACCGCGGGCTCATCCCTGGACGAGCACGAGAACCCCGGCGAGGCCACCATCCAGGTCCTGCGCGGCCGGGTCCGGCTGACGGCCGGAGAGGTGGCTTGGGAAGGCCGATACGGTGACCTCCTGGTCGTGCCAGACGCCCGGCACGCCCTGGAGGCCGTCGAAGACTCCGCGATCCTGTTGACGGTGAGCAAGACACAGCCCAGGCCCGGCATCGGCGGCCGCTGACCCGCTCGGCGGATTAGCAAAAGCTTAAAACGCAAGTTGCGTAATGGCCGGGTAGGCCGAATGATGCATTACATGCAGGTCCCCTCGCAGGTCGAGTACGAGCGGGCGACCAGCGTCCAGCACGCGCTGTCACTGCTCAGCAGGCCGGACACCCGCGTCGTCGCGGGCGGCCACAGCCTCATCCCGATGATGAAGCTGCGGCTGGCCCAGCCCGAGGTGCTCGTCGACATCAACGGGCTAGCCGAGCTCGCCTACATCAGGCTGGACGGCGACCAGCTGCGCATCGGCGCCCTGGCCCGGCACGCGGACCTGCTCGACTCCGCCGTCGCGGGCGAGCACTTCCCGATCTTCCACGACGCCGAGCGGGTCGTCGCGGACCCGATCGTCCGGCTGTGGGGCACCGTCGGCGGGTCGCTGTGCCAGGCCGATCCGTCCGAAGACCTGTCCGCGGCGTTCGCCGCCACCCGCGCGACCGTGGTCATCCGCGGCCAGGACGGCGACCGGGTGGTCCCGGTCAGGGAGTTCCATCTCGGCCCGTACGAGACCGTTATCGGTCTGGGCGAGCTGCTCGCCGAGGTCCGGGTCCCGGTCTGGCCCGGCACCGGCAGCGCGTACGCCAAGGTGGCGCGGCGGGTGGGGGACTGGTCGGTGGCCGCCGTCGGGGCCGTGCTCCGCCTGAGCGCGGGCCGGAGCAAAGACGCGCAGGTCATAGAGGAGGTCGGCCTCGGCCTGACCGCCGTGGGGGCCGAGCACTTCGTGGCGGCCGAGGCCGA
Organism: Streptosporangiaceae bacterium; assembly: GCA_050698735.1. Lineage (GTDB taxonomy): Bacteria > Actinomycetota > Actinomycetes > Streptosporangiales > Streptosporangiaceae > Palsa-504. The sequence continues at coordinate 9,995 of JBOHCG010000146.1, forward strand.
GGAGTTCCTCCGCGGCCGGGCCGCCGATGACGAGAGCTTCGCGGCGGCCGGGGCGATCGCCGCCGAGCATTGTCACCCCGTCGCCGACCAGCGCGGACCCGAGGACTACAAACGCCACCTGGTGGCCGAACTCACCGCCCGCGCGCTGGCCCGGGCCGCCGCGCGAGCGGGCCGGGCGCCCCGGCAGCCAGCAGGGGACGGACCATGACCATGCGCGTCGCGGTGACCGTGAACGGCGCCGAGTACGCGCGCGACGTGGAGCCGCGGCTGCTGCTCATCCACTACCTGCGCGACGAACTCGGCCTGACCGGCAGCCACTGGGGCTGCGACACGTCGAACTGCGGCAGCTGCGTGGTGTGGCTGGACGCCAAGCCGGTCAAGTCGTGCACGGTGCTCGCCGCGATGGCCCACGGCCGTTCGGTCCGAACCGTCGAGGACCTGGAGCAGGACGGCAAGCTGGATCCGGTGCAGCAGGGGTTCGTCGAGTGTCACGGCCTGCAGTGCGGTTTCTGCACGCCCGGCATGATGATGACCGCGCGCTGGCTGCTCGACCACCACCCCGATCCGGCCGAATCGCAGATCCGCGAGGTCATCTCGGGGCAGATCTGCCGGTGCACCGGCTACGAGAACATCGTCAGGGCGGTCCGCTGGGCCGCTGAGCATCCCAGGGACGCCGGATGACCGCGGGCTTCGGGCGGATGCTGCGCAAGGAGGACCAGCGGTTCATCCGCGGCCGGGGCACGTACGTGGACGACGTGCAGCTGCCCGGCATGCTCTACGGGGCGGTGCTGCGCAGCCCGCACCCGCACGCCAGGATCGTGTCTATCGACACCCTCGCGGCGCAGGCGCATCCCAAGGTACGAGCCGTCATAACCGGTGAGACGCTGGCCGCCAGGAACCTGGCCTGGATGCCGACCCTGTCCGGCGACACGCAGGCCGTGCTGGCCACCGACAAGGTCCGGTTCCAGGGCCAGGAGGTGGCGTTCGTGGTCGCCGAGGACCGCTACTGCGCCCGGGACGCCCTCGAGATGATCGACGTGGAGTACGAGCCGCTGCCCGCGGTGGTCGACGCGCGCCGCGCGCTTGACGCCGGGGCGCCCGTCGTCCGCGACGACCTGATCCCGAAATCCCCGAAGACCGGCCGCGCCGACAACCACATCTTCGACTGGGAAGCCGGCGACGCGGCCCGCACCGAGCAGGTGTTCCGCGACGCCGAGGTGACGGTCGCCCAGGACATGCTCTACCCGCGGGTGCACCCGGCGCCGCTCGAGACCTGCGGCATCGTCGCGGACTTCGACCAGGTGACGGGCAAGCTGACGGTCTGGGCCACCAGCCAGGCCCCGCACGCGCACCGGACCCTGTACGCCATGGTGACCGGGGTGCCCGAGCACAAGATCCGGGTGATCTCGCCGGACATCGGCGGCGGCTTCGGCAACAAGGTGCCCATCTATCCCGGCTACCTGTGCGCGATCGTCGGCTCGATGCTCACCGGCCGGCCGGTGAAGTGGATGGAGGACCGGTCGGAGAACCTGATGTCCACCTGTTTCGCCCGGGACTTCCACATGCGCGGCGAGCTGGCCGCCAGCCGGGACGGCACGATCAGGGCGGTGCGGGTGAGCGTGCTCGCCGACCACGGCGCGTTCAACGGCACCGCCCAGCCGAGCAAGTACCCGGCCGGGTTCTTCGGGGTGTTCACCGGCTCCTACGACCTGGAGGCCGCGCACTGCCAGGTGACCGGCGTGTACACGAACAAGGCGCCGGGCGGGGTCGCCTACTCCTGCTCGTTCCGCATCACCGAGGCGGTCTACCTGATCGAGCGAATGGTCGACGTGCTGGCCTTCGAGCTGGGCCTGGACCCGGCCGAGCTGCGGATGCGCAACCTGCTGCGGCCCGAGCAGTTCCCCTACACCTGCCAGACCGGGTGGACCTACGACTCCGGTGACTACCCGCGCACGCTGCGCCTGGCCATGGACATGGCGGGCTACGAGAAACTGAGAAAGGAGCAGGAGGCCGAACGGGCCCGCGGTCACCTGATCGGCATCGGCGTGAGCTTTTTCACCGAGGCCGTCGGGGCGGGTCCGCGCGAGCACATGGACATCTTGGGGTTCGGCATGGCGGACGGGGTCGAACTGCGGATCCACCCGACGGGGACCGCGGTGCTGCGGATCTCGGTGCAGACCCAGGGTCAGGGGCACGAGACCACCTTCGCCCAGATCGTCGCCGAGGAGCTCGGCGTTTCCCCCGACGACGTGGAAGTCGTGCACGGGGACACGGACCAGACCCCGTTCGGCCTGGGCACGTACGGATCCCGTTCGACGCCGGTGTCCGGCGCGGCCACCGCGATCGTGGCCAGGAAGGTCCGCGACCGGGCCCGCATCGTCGCCTCGGCCATGCTCGAGGTCGACCCGGCCGACCTGGAGTGGGAACCCGGCCGCTGGTTCGTCCGGGGCGATCCGGACTCCGGCCGCACGATCGCGGAGATCGCGATGGCCGCGCACTCTCACCTGGAGCTGCCCGAAGGCGTCGAGGGCCAGCTGGACGCGACCTGCGTCTACAACCCGCCCAACCTGACCTACCCGTTCGGCGCCTACATCTGCGTGGTCGACGTGGACCCTGGCACCGGCGAGGTCCGCGTCCGGCGGTTCATCGCGGTGGACGACTGCGGGGTGCGGATCAACCCGATGATCGTCGAGGGCCAGGTGCACGGCGGGCTCGCCGACGGGATCGGGATGGCGCTGATGGAGAACATCGCCTTCGACGCCGACGGCAACTGCCTGGGCGGCTCGTTCATGGACTACCTGCTGCCGACCTCCCTGGAGTGCCCGTCCTTCGAGCTCGGCGCGACCGTCACCCCGTCGCCGCACCACCCCCTCGGGGCCAAGGGGGTGGGCGAGTCCGCCACCGTCGGGTCGCCGCCCGCCGTGGTCAACGCGGTGATCGACGCGCTGCGGCCGTACGGCGTGCGGCACGCGGACATGCCGCTCACCCCGGCCCAGGTGTGGCGGGCCATCCAGGGCCGCCCGTTCCGCACCGATCTGGCCATCACCTGACCGGCGTGGTTGGACCGCAACGATAAACTCGCACCTTGTGAGCACTGTGACCCACGATCTCGAGGACCGCTTCCCGCATGTCGGCAGCCTGGCTGCCGTCCTGGAGTCGGTCGGCTACCTGGCGGGCGACCAGCTCGGGGCGGCGCTTTTCCTGGCCGTCCGGATGGGACAGCCGATCCTGCTCGAGGGCGAGCCGGGCGTAGGCAAGACCGAGGCCGCCAAGGCCCTGGCCGCCGCGATCGACACGCCGCTGGTCCGGCTGCAGTGCTACGAGGGCATCACCGCCTCCGAGGCGCTGTACGAGTGGAACTACCCGCGGCAGCTGCTGGCCATCAGGCTCGCCGAGGCGGCCGGTGACCACATCCAGGACAAGGACCTGTTCACCAGCGAGTACCTGCTGCCGCGGCCGCTGCTCACCGCCCTGCTGCACCCTGGTCCCCGGCCTGCCGTGCTGCTCATCGACGAGGTAGACCGGGCCGACGACGAGTTCGAGGCTTTCCTTTTCGAGCTGCTGGCCGAGGCGGCGGTCACGATACCCGAACTCGGCACCCAGCGGGCCGAGCTGCCCCCGGTCACCGTGCTGACCTCGAACCGGACCCGGGACCTGCACGACGCGCTCAAGCGCCGGTGCCTGTACCACTGGATCGCCTACCCGGACACCGCCCGCGTCGCGGAGATCGTCAGGCGCCGGGTGCCTGAGTCGGGGGAGCGGCTGGCCGGCCAGATCGCGACCGCGGTCAACCGGCTGCGCAGCCTCGATCTCACCAAGCCTCCCGGCATCTCGGAGGCGATCAGCTGGGCTTTCGCGGTGAGCGTGTTCGGGGCCCGGGAGCTGTCCGCGCCGGTGGCCGGCCAGACGCTGAGCACGGTGCTCAAGTATCCGGAAGACGAGGAAACGGTGCGCCAGACCGGGCTGACGGCGGTTGTCGGTCCATAGATGACAGAAGTTGTTTTCCTGAGATGACAGAAGTTGTTTTCCTGAGATGACAGAAGTTGTTTTCCTGAGATGACAGAGTTGGCCGAGTTCAAGCCCTCGCCGGATGTGGCCCCGCCGGATGTGGCCGGGCTGGCGGCGGGCCTCGGGA
>JBOHCG010000147.1:0-14127 GCA_050698735.1 Streptosporangiaceae bacterium
GACGTCCCCTCCCTGCGACCGGGATCCGCAGCACGGGGCTGAGCTGCGGAAACTCCCGTCCGGAAGCTAGCGCCCAGGGCGTGTGCTCGCCTGCGTCGCAAGAGGTCAGAGGCCACTTCCCGGGATCATAATATGCCGCTGACCTACGGAAACGTGAAGCTCGGGGGATCCGGGCCCTGGCCTTCCTGCTGGCATGCAAGAGGTCGAAGATCATCTTCAGTATCGGAATATGCCGCTTTACCTGCGAAGATGTGGAGCTTAGGGGATTCGAACCCCTGACCTCTTGCATGCCATGCCTGGCGGTTTCGTCTGCTCGCGTCGCATTGGGTCGGATTACCGCAGGCCAGAAGGACACCGGCGTCTGCCTACGTCGCACTCTGTCTGCCGTTGCCTGGAGCCGTTGTCACTTGGTTTGTCACTGGCTTTCAGGTCTCACTCCGGGAAGGTCGAGACTCGCATGCGGTGCTTCTTGAGCCTGCTCGTCCGGCAGGACCAGCATGCCACGTCAGGGCCAGCCGACGAAGGCCGACAATACTCAGGTGCGAACCCGGGCTGCAGTTCACGCGGGAGCCTGTACTCCTAGTCTTGGCTGAAGAATGACAGCTGGGGAAGCAGCGTGCTTGCCGCGGTGATGAGTCGCTGCGCTGTTCCTGTTGCCTGCCCGGCTTCCTCGAAGGTGGCTGTGTCTGTGGGCTGGTGCGGGTATTCCAGCTCGTTGCGGCGACGCCGGAGAACCCCGAACGGCCGGAATCCGTCTCCGAACTGAGCCCGGACCGCTTGTTCGACCGCGTAGTGGCCGCCGCTGGTCGTGGCGCGCAAGCCCTGCTGCGCGAGCAGGGCGATGCAGGCGAACCGTGCGGCGTCATAGGCCAGGACGTAGGCGCTGTAGGGATCACTGGAGACCAGCCCGGCGGCCGTGGTGGCCGTCCTTCGTGCTTGCTCGAGCAGCGGGTCCCCGTCGGCCGCCGCGCCCGTGACTGCCTCCAGTTCCCCGCGAGCGATGAATTGCTCGACCTCTGCCTCGCCGCGCGCCCACCTAGGCATCGCCAGACTCCCTGGTGCCCGGAAGCGGGCCGGAGGAGCCATTGTCCTCCGGGGTGAGGACAGCCACGAGCGGGCTGGACTGGATCTGCCGGACAAGGGGGTCCGATGCCAGGCGCCACGCGTCTGCGGAACGGGTCACCGGATTGACAGGCATCCCGAGACGCTGCTGTGCCCTGTCCGCGGCGTCGTAGACATCTTCGCGGCTTGGCCGGCCGACAACTAGGACGTCTAGGTCGTGCGGGGGCTTTCCAGGGTGCTGGTGGTAGCGGGCCGCCCAGGAGCCGAAGATCAGCACCTGCTCTGCTCCTTCCAGGCCCGAGAACTCTTCAGCCACGACCTGGAAAGGCCCCCACGACAGGAGCAGCAACTCAGCCAGCGGCCTGGTCGCGCGGTTGCCGGGCTCCGCCCGGACCATCGCCGAGCGTCCCACCTCGCGCCGCCGGAGCAGGCCCGCGTCCGTCAGGCGTTTCACCTCGCCGTGCACCGTGCTCAGGGGAGCCTTGAAACGCGCCGCGAGCTCGGTCAGGCTGTACTCAGCATCGGGGTTGAGGAGCAGCGCGGCCAGGATGTCGGCTTGCAGCCGCGACCGGAAGATGGGCAGCAACGCAGGCGCCGCACTTCGCATAAACTGAATTTATATACGGGCTAACCGAAGTGTCAAGTTGATCGCGGCCGCGACGGAGCGACTTGACGTGGCGGTCGTCCGGACTACCCAGACCGCCGACCGCGCGGGAGGCCGCATAGGCTCGTGACACGAGCGCCGAGCAGCGCGACCGGATATAGACGCAACCGGCCGCGATGACAGTCAACATGGACGATGGACGCGGTACCCGCCGGGCTGCTGGTGGGCAGCGTCCAGCAGCCGGGCGTAGCCCGCCTCGGTGAAGCCCTCGCGGCGGTTTTTGCCCTTCCCGCGGCCGGTATGCACGCGGTAGATCAGCCGGGGACGGCAGCCGGGCTTGACGGCGATGAGCGCGGCCGGCGAGATGCGCTTGTTGCTGCCGCCGGTCACCCGCACCACGGGGGTGTGGCCGCGGCGGCCCCAGGTGCGACCCTTGGGCGGCCTTAAGCCCTGGCCAGATTCGTCCTCGAAGCAGCCAGGCGCCAGGTCCGCCGCCGTGCTTTATGACACCTCCTTCCACCGGGCGATCGCCGCCTCGTCCCGCTCAGTGGCCTGGCGGGCCGGGACCTGCACGCTCCAGCCGATCTGGTGCAGCAGCAGATCCAGCCCCGGCCAGGGTGTAGTCCACCCCGAACCGGCGGCGGGCGATCTCCGCGATCCGGGCCAGCGTCCAGCACTGATCCTCATCCCACCCCCAGACGGCCGGCCCGGCGTCCAGCACCGTCTCCAGCTCGCGCAGCCGAGCCAGGGTGAGTCTGCACCGGGCACCACCTGCCCCTTTCGAGACCAGGACCTGCCTGCCCCCGGCGCCCAGCGCCCGCCGCCACCGGTTCGCCGACATCGGCGTCACCTGGAAATGCCGGGCCAGCTCCCGGTCACTGGCCCCCGCCTCGATCAGCTCAGCCGCGGCGAACCGCACCTGCTCCCGGCGGCCCGCTCCGCCACGTCCAGGCCGCCGCCATCGGAAGTGATACCTCATGACTCCGGCATAACGCACCGACGCACCCGCTGTCAGCGGAGACTGCAACCTCCCAGGGCTCGGGTCGTTCTCGGATGCTGAGACGCCTGGCAGCTACACAGGCTGGAAGGCCGGGTCCGAGGTCTACGGCGGTCCCGGCGGCCTGCGGTCCCCGGCGGGATGGCGCTGCATACGGCCGGAAAGCAAGAGCGTGGATCCGAGCTCGGTCCGGCGGTAGCGGACCTCGTGGCCGTGCCGGGCGGTGCAGACAAGTCCTGCGCCGCGGAGCGCGAGCAGATGGCGGGAGGCACCGGCTGGGCTGAGCCCGATCAGCGCGGCCAGCGCGGTCGTCGACACGGGCTGGTCGAGGGCGGTGAGAACGAGCGCCCGCGTGCGTCCCATCAGCCGCTCGAGCGATTCGGCCGGCGCGGGGGGCGTCTGCCAGAGTTCTGCGATGCCGCTGGCGGGATAGACGATCGTCGGTAGCCAGGGCGGCTCGGTGATCGCGGCGACGTGCGGCCACAGGTAGGCGCTCGGCATGAGGAGGAATCCGCGCTCGGCGGCCTCGACGGTGCGGCCGCTGCGGTCGGCCAGCGAGAGGCCGCGGCTGGTCCAGCGGATCTTCGGATGGAGCTCGTCGAGGACACGGCGCAGGCCGTGCCGCGCCAGCGTGCGGGAGCGCTCCCGGATGTCCAGGTCGAGCAGGGCGCGGACGCGAATCCAGAACGGTGCCACCAGGCCGGCCCAGGCCTGCTGGAGCTGGGCGGCAAGCTGATCTCGCGCGCGTTCCGGATCGGTCAGCAGGCCGGCGAGCACACCGCGATGCGGCTCGTGGTCCACGCCCTGGCGGCACCGCTGGAGTTCGCGTGCCACCTGCGCCGGGGCGGTCGCGCGGATCTCGGCCAGCTGGTCCCGAAGACGCGGCGCCGGGGTCCGCGGCGGCGGCGTCAAGAAGTCCGGCACGTAGCCGCGCCTGGGCAGCACGGCCAGCAGCGGCGCCAGGTCCAGCCGGGCGGCCCTGGCCTGGACCAGCCGCAGCCAGGGCTCGTGGTGGGAGCGCGCACGGCCAGCAGATCATCGCGGGTCCGCAGCGCAAACAGCGTCATCACGGCCCAAGATACGCCCAGGTGCGAATCAATTGCCGGCGGCGGCCGGCCGCGGCTTACTGGATCTCATGCCGGGCGCAAGCGAGCAGACACGACGGGTGAAGATCGTCAACGCCAACTGGAGGGCCGGGCCGGACGGCGAACCCGGCCGGTTCGAGATCATGATCATCACCGAGGATGGCCAGCGGCACGTGGTCGCCCCAAGTCCCGCAGCCATGACTGCCCTGATCGCGCTGACCCAGGCGGGCACCGTCCTGGCCTGGGATCCTGCCGACCGCACGCTGATCGCCGCCAACCTGGTCGGCACGATGCCCTGGACCGAGCGCGCCCGGCCTGGGCAGCCCGCCGGCTGAAGCCGCCATCAGTCGTGCGCAGTGCGGGCGGCGTCACTGCGTAACCTCCGCCGTTGAAGATCTTTAGTGCCACCCGCCAAGCTGCCATCGTGATCTGCCACGGTAAGGGGCAAGCGAATATATGGGGCGACAACGCCACCTACACAGGGCGAGCGCAATAGAAAGGCCTAACGGCCATATCGCCGAATCGGGCGCGGAAGCACGCGACCTTGACGCAAGCCCGGCACCGGGATTATGTGCGGTTTGGACCTCTCAGCTGCGCCGACCGGAAGCGGAATCCAACCTCCTTCGTTCAGGTCGTCTCGCCGTCTGTGGCCCTCCAGATGCAATCGGAACCCGAAGGGCACTCCGTGGTGACGACTCAAACACGCGGCCGCCGATCGGTTCGGCGGCGCGGTGGCGGTTTCTCTTGCCCTGGAGGTAGGAGATGGTCGGCGAGTACCCGGGCGAGCCAACGTTGGTAGCCCTGGGGTGACCACCCGCGGTCGACAACGAGAAGCCGATAGAGCTCGGGGGACATGAGGGCGTGGATGATGTCGGCGGCATCATGTTCTCGCACGCCGGGCCGTAGCGCGCCAGCCCGTGCCAACGTGGCGGCGATGAGCCCTTGGCCTAGGTCTCGCATCTTGGTGTAGTTGGCGAGCAGCGTGGCCGCTTCGGGGTCGGCGGCTGCGGCACTGAGGAGGATCGAGTAGATGTCGCTGCTTCTCGTGTTGATCCCGACGCTGATGCTGGCGAAGCCGGCGAGGAGCTTTTCGGGATCGGCCTCGGCGAAGAGGACGGCGACCTCGGGCCGTCCTTGCAAGGTGAGCCCTTGGTCGTCACCGGCGATGGAGGTGTCGAGCAGGGCCTTCAAGATCCCGAGCTTGGAGGAGAACAGCCGGTAGATCGTGGCTGGGGGAACGTCGGAGCGTTCGCTGATCGCCTCGATGGTGGTCGCCGCGTAGCCCTTGTCGACGAAGAGGTCCCGGGCCGCCTCGACGACGGCACGACGGGCGAGACGCGTTCGGGCCTGGCCGGTCCGATCCACAGAGGAAGCCTTGCCTTTCACTTTCGCGCTCACAGAAATGACACTAGCACTACTGAACTGAGAGTACTACTATCAATCCGGAGGAGGTGCACGGTGATCGACACCCAATTGGCAGACGCTGGCGATGCGAGCGTCAAGGAACCGTCGCAGTGCGCTCTCGTCCGACTGGCGGCTTGGTGCTATGACCACCGCCGCCGTGTGCTCGGGATATGGGTGCTTGCCGTAATCCTCGTCGTCGGGCTGGCGCAGGCGGTGGGCAGTCGCCTGGACAACGACTTCTCCTTGTCGGGGTCGCCCTCGCAGCAGGCCCAGAGTGTTTTGGCGAGCCGGTTCCCCGCGGAGGGGGGCGACAGCGCGGACGTCGTCTTGCGCTCGTCGGCCCCTCTCGACAGCGCCCTCAACGCACCAAGGGTCGACCGGCTCGTGCGCGCCCTCGAACCTCTCGGCCATGTGACGGGTGTGCAAAGCCCGCTCTCTCCGGGTGGTGCTGACCAGCTCTCGGCCGATCGCCGGATCGGCTTCGTGGTGGTGCACTTTGACGCCCCTGCCACCTCCTTGCCGGCGAGCGCCGTCAAGCGACTGATCACGACCGCCGAGCGCTTCGCCCGTCCCGGCTTGGAGGTCGCACTCGGCGGTCCGCCCATCGAGCAGGTCGTCTCCGCCGCGCCCGGCTCGGCGGAGACGATCGGGCTGCTGGCGGCGATCGTGGTCATGCTGCTCGCCTTCGGCTCGGTGGTGGCGATGGGCCTGCCGATCCTCGCCGCCCTGGTCGGTGTGGGCCTCGGTTTTGGGATCCTCGAAGCGCTCAGCCATCTCGTGACCGTGCCCACCTTCGGGCCGGACATGATGGTTATGATCGGGATCGGGGTGGGGATCGACTATGCCCTGTTCGTCGTCACCCGCTACCGCCAGAGCCTGGCCGAGGGACACCCCCCGCGCGACGCCACGATCGTCGCCCTGTCAACCGCAGGGCGCGCCGTCCTCTTCGCCGGTTCGACGGTCGTGATCGCCCTCTGCGGCCTGTTCGTGGTGGGGCTCGGGTTCATGGACGGCTTGGCGCTCGCGACCATCATCGCCGTCGCCCTGGTCCTCCTCGCCGCGCTCACCCTCCTGCCGGCGGTTTTCGGCTTTGCCGGTCGCTCCATCGACCGGCTCCACATCCCCGGCCTGCTCGCCAACCCCAGTCCCAGCACCGAGCGGCGAGGGTTCTGGCAAAGGTGGAGCGAGACGGTGCAGCGCCGCCCCTGGACTTGCGCCGCCGTCTCGCTCGGAGTGCTCGTGGTGCTGGCGGTGCCGCTCTTCTCGATGCGCCTGGCCTTCAGCGACGCCGGCAACGACCCGACCTCGCTCACCACCCGACAGGCCTACGACCTGCTGGCCCAAGGGTTCGGGCCCGGGTTCAACGGGCCGCTCGTGGTCGCCTGCGAACTGCACGGCGACCGGGCCGACGCGACTATCGCCCGGCTCGACACGGCCCTCCGGGACACTCCCGGCGTGGCCACGGTGACGGCGCCGCTGTTCAACGCCGACCGGGACGCGGCGGTCATCGTGGCCTACCCGACGACCGCCCCCCAGTCGGCTCCGACCGCCGCTCTCGTCCAGCGCCTGCGCGACCAGGTCATCGCCAACGTCACTGCGCAAGGGGCCGTCACGGCCTACGTCGGCGGCGAGACCGCAGCGGGAGTCGACACCTCGACCTATCTCTCAAGCCGTCTGCCGCTCGTGATCGCGATGGTGGTACTGCTCGCCTTCGTGCTGCTCACGGTGGTGTTCCGCTCGGTGCCCGTCGCGCTCAAGGCCGCGGTCATGAACCTGCTTTCCATGGGCGCCGCCTACGGGGTCATCGTCGCCGTCTACCAGTGGGGCTGGCTGGAGCGTCTCTTCGGGGCGAGCGCCCCTGGGCCGATCGACCCGTGGATATCGCTCATGATCTTCACCGTCGTGTTCGGGCTGTCGATGGACTACGAGGTCTTCCTGCTCTCGCGCATGCGGGAGGAGTGGCTGCGCACCGGTGACAACACCAGGGCGATCGGCTACGGGCTACAGAGCAGCGCCCGGGTGATCACCGCCGCTGCCGCCATCATGGTCTGCGTCTTCGGCTCCTTCGTGATCGGCGATCCGCTCCGCATCCTCGACGTGTTCGGCCTCGGTCTCGCCGTTGCCGTGCTCGTCGACGCCACCATCGTGCGGATGGTGCTCGTGCCCGCCGTCATGCAGCTCCTCGGGGCCGCCAACTGGTGGCTCCCTCGCTGGCTCGGAAAGAGAGTGCCGAACCTTGACGTCGAAGGTGCCAGCGCGGCCGCTACTCGGCCGACGCATCTCCAGCCAGCCGCGATCGAGGTGACGGAGTGAACCCCGCGCGCCCGGCGGTGGCAGCGACCCTCAGCGTGGCGTGGGGCGTCGCCCTCGGCGGGACCTTCGCCTGTGCGCTGCCCTACCTGCTCGGGGACTGGCGTCTCCACCACCTCGGGGCGGGCTGGGTCATGTGCGAGGCACTCGGCGGCATCCTCATCGCCGTAGGTCTGTTGCCCATCGTCAGTTCCTTCGTCGAGTTCGTCCGAGCGCGAGGGACCCCGATCCCCCTGGCCTCGCCGCCCCGGCTCGTCATCCGCGGCTGCTACCGCTACGTGCGCAACCCCATCTACGTCGGCTTCCTCGCCGTGCTCCTCGGCCAGACGCTGCTCTTGGGTTCGCTCGGTCTCCTCAAGTACACGGCCGTCGCGTTCTGCATCGGGGCAGCCGCGGTCCGCTTCTACGAGGAACCAACCCTCGCCCGACGCTTCGGCGACGACTACACCGCCTACAAGGCCGCCGTTCGTGCCTGGATCCCCCGCCTACACCCCTGGCGGCCACCGCCGTGAGCTGGGCGTCCGGTCCAGGAGGCACGACCGGGCTCCGGGTCTGGCTGAACGAGAGGAGCGTCACATGGCCCGCATCACCGGCGTGTTGCCCGAGAAGGCCAGCCTCTCCGTCAGGATTGCCTTCCGCTTCACCCGACGGGCGATCGCCCGGCTGACCGGGCGGGAGACTCAGTCGATGCTCGAGCCCCTCGAGCTGTACGCGCTCGTCCCGTCACTGTTCAAGGGATACACCAAGCTCGAGCAGGCAACCGCCAAGGCGCACCGCCTGGACCGGCGCCTGCACGCCCCAGCCGAGCTGAAAGCAGCCACGCTCACCCGCTGCGAGTACTGCATCGACATGGGCTCGGCGATTGCCCGACGGTGGGGGCTTTCCGATGAGGAGCTTCTCGCCCTTCCCGCCTACCAGACGAGCCCGCTGTTCTCCGAGCTGGACAAGCTTGTCCTCGACTACGCCATTGGCATGAGCAGCACCCCCGTGGACGTCTCCGACGAGCTGTTCGACCGGCTCCGTCAGCACCTCGACGACGGCCAGCTCGTCGAGCTCACCCACCACATCGCCCTTGAGAACCTGCGCGGCCGGTTCAACCTGGCGCTCGGGGTCGGCTCGGCCGGCTTCAGCGAGGGCATGGTCTGCGCCGTTCCCGCCTCCCCGACCACTCCACGTACCGACCGATGACGACCGGGATCGCTTTGGCCGTCGTATGGGTCACCACCCTCATCGGCTGGAATCAAGACTCTCTGTGGCGTACCGAAGGCGACAGAATCACAAATCGGGGCCGATTCCACTCCTCTCTTCTCGACACAGCCTAGGCGCGCCAGATCGGCGGCTACTTGCGCGTGCCCATCCGCAGCTGCGTGACCTTGGGTGAACGGCCGACGGACGGCCGCCATTTAATGGCTGATCTCTTACGTGCCACGCATGCCGCCGGGGTCGCAACAGAGCGCGCTCGGCGGGCATCCGGATGCTTCCACCCCGCTGACCTGGCCGGATGCGCCTGTCCGCATCGCCGGGCCCGGATCGGCGTCCTTCATCCTGGTGGGCTCCGGCCCGGAAAATCCGGCGCCGTTGTCACTTGATAGGTACTTTTTACTCGAACGAGTTCACGAAAAAGCGTGGAGCTTAGGGGATTCGAACCCCTGACCTCTTGCATGCCATATAAATATTTATCGTAGCGTGATGTGGCTGGATGTGGCTCTGCCAGCAGCGTTCGTGGCCGTACGTCGCTGGGCGTGGCTTGATAGCGCTGCTCGCTTGCTCCCCGTTTTGCTCCCCCGCCGACTTCCTGCGCCCGCAAATCGCTGAACCTCTGGCCATGCGCAAATCCAGGCGAATTCCCGTTCGTATCGTCCTGCTCCAGAGCTGCACCAGGCTAGCAACCCGCCGGGATCCATGCCGCCGAGGGACAGGTGTTCCTGCGTCTAGGGTTGAGGCTCGATATCGAGGTATCCGTCATAGGCCCGGATCGTCACGATGAAGTGGTGCAAGAAGCCTTCAAGCCCGGCTAGGCCGAACGGATGCGGCCACGGATCGCAGAACCAGACCGGCGCGTCCCAGGAGAACTCCTCAGTGCCGTCGGTCACGGTGAGGTTGACCCGGGCGAGCGTCCCGGCCGTCTTCAGCCCGCCGACGAAAAACTCCTCACTCGGCGCGCCGTCCAGTTCTATCCCGGCCAGCGGCGCGAGCTCGGCACTCATTCGGGTCCGCAGCGCGCCGGTGTCCAGCAGGCACTCCATCGGCGCGGCAGGCAGTCCCTCCAAAGCGATGTCGACGACGGGCCGCGGCGTCAACTCGCCGCCGCTAGCGGCGGGAAGCGCCCGGAACGGGAACCTCACTGCGGCGCCGCGCCGGTAATGGCCTGGTCAGAGTCCGGGACCCGGAACATCGACTGCGCCCGCTGACCATGCTGGGCCAGCCAGGCCACGACCTCCTTGGGCGAGGACGCGGCGACCAGCACCTCGTCCCCGCGCACGGCCACCCAGAAGCCAATGAACGGGCGGAGTGCCTCGACCAGGGTCCGCGGCGTGCCGCCGATCTCGCCGACCGAGAGGCCTGCTTGCCCAACTGCTTGAGCAGCCCGGATATGGTGCCCTCGGGAACGTGCCGCTCTCGCGGCCGGAAAACCGAGCCGGGTCAGGGCACGGCGCGCCTGGTGAGTGGTGAAATCGGCCCGATCCAGCCCCGTCACTAGGGCCAGGACCTGCTTGGGTGGCCAGCGCCGCCCGTTGATCACGACGAAGTGCTCCTGGATCGGCTCCGGCAGGACCCCTTCCAGCGCCGCCTCCACGCCACGGCTCTCAAGCTCGTACCTGTGGCCGGCAACTGTCATGGTGGACATGGCGGGATCTCCGATCAGTACTCTCTGAAACATATTCTCTGCTTCGTCTCTACTGTAGGTTACTTGGCTGGCGCAGCCAAGAGGACAGCAGGCCAGAAACCCTCGTGGCAGCCGGAAGAGCAAGAGGTCGGATCACCTCCGCTAACAAGCCTGGCACGTATCCGGCACACAAAGCAGCCGCCTGATATGTTCGCCAAACGGGCCGCCGAGTGCCGCGCCGAACCCGACGATCCGCTCGTTGCCACGAACATGTCTCATGGACGACTGACTCCCGAATCTGCCGATAAGAGCATGATATCGCTGGCCAGTTCGGGCCTGGATAGGAGCCATTTCTGGCCGCAATCAAGAAAGGCTTCCTGGTCGCCAGTCAATGGCTGTCACGACCTGCCCGGAAGAATCGGTGCATGCTGTCGCAGGCCGCGAGCTGGCCGTCTGCTGATGGCGGCTGGCGGCAGGCCGGCGGCGGGTGGTCATGGTGATAATGGGTTATCCGGGTCGGCGGTACCGGGCCCGGAAAGTTTGCCCACGCCGGTGCTGATGGCGTGCCTGGCCGGCGCGGCGCGAGTGCTGACCTGGAAGGGAGTGCCGATGCCTAGTGCGGCTGCGGCCCTGGCGGTAAGTTCGTTCAGCCCGGCCTCGGGCACGATCGGGACCGAGGTGACGATCAGGGGTTCGGGGTTCGCCGACGTGGCCGGGGTGCGGTTCGGCGGTGCGGCGGGCCAGTTCAGCGTGAAGTCCTCCGCCGAGATCACCGCCACGGTACCGGCCGGGGCCTGCACCGGGCCGGTCACCGTGACAAGCCGCGCGGGGACGACGGCCAGCCGGGATGCGTTCACGGTCAGGCCAGGCATCGCGCTGTCGGCGCCGGGCGGCCCGCCGGGCACGACCGTGACGGTGGCCGGTGCCGGGTTCGCGGCCGAGGAGGCGGTGGACATCTACCTCGGCGCGGACTTCAGCCTGACCGATCAGGCACTGGCCAGCGCCACCAGCGGCGGGACCTTCTCGGGCATCGCCGCCCAGATCCCGGTCAGCGCCCCGAACCCCGGCACGGCAGTCTTGACCGCGGTCGGGCGGCATTCAGGGCTGAGCGCGCAGGCTCAGTTCTCGGTCCGCGACACTGTGGCGGTGACCAGCCCCGGGAACCAGGCCTCAGTCACCGGCACCGCGGTCCGCCTGTCCGTCGGCGCCAGCGATACCGGACCCGGTCAGGCCCTCACCTTCACCGCGGCCGGCCTGCCGCCCGGGCTGGGCATCGGGGATGAGTACGGCGCCGCGGGGATGATCGGCGGGACCCCGACCGCGCCGGGGGACTTCACCGTCACCGTCACCGCCCGGGACGCCACCGGCGCGTCCGGATCGGCGACGTTCGGCTGGACCGTCACCAACACCGTGACGGTAGCCAGCCCCGGCAGCCGGACCGCCACCTTCGGCACCCCGGCCAGTGTGCAGGTCCAGGCTACCGACTCCCAGGCCGGGCATGCCCTGGCCTGGACCGCTGCCGGGCTGCCGCCCGGCCTGTCGGCCGACCCCGCCACCGGGCTGATCTCCGGGATCCCGGCCCAGGCGGGGGACTTCACCGTCACGGTCACGGCCCGGGATGCCACCGGCGCGTCCGGATCGGCAACCTTCGGCTGGACTGTCGAAAACCTGGTCACGGTGACCAGTCCCGGGAACCAGGTCACCGCCGCCCAATCCGCGGTCAGCCTGCAGATGCGGGCCACCGACTCGGCCGCCGGCCAGGCCTTCACCTGGGCCTATTCGGGACTGCCGGCCGGCCTGTCGCTCGACCAGGTTACCGGGATGATCTCCGGGGCCCCGATCCTGGAGACCCCCCTCGTCCGCCAGGTCACCATCACGGCCTGGGACACCACCGGCGCGTCCGGGTCCGCGACGTTCCAGTGGGAGATCATACCCTGAAACGGCTGACCAGGTGCTGCGTGCAGCACCGGTGACCGGCAGGCACATCCCCAGGCCATCGCCTGCTCGCCCCGGTTGCTCCCCATCTTGCTCCCCGGACAGACGCTTCGGCAGGGACTCCCTGTTGCCGCTACCCGCAGCACAGGGCTGAGCTGCGGAAACGCCCGTGCCGAAAGCCGAGACCCGGGGTGTGTGCTTGCATGCGTTGCAAGAGGTCAAAGGCCATTTGTCGGGGATCGAAATATGTCGCTGACCTGCGGGAACGTGGAGCTTGGCGAAGTAGAGCCCTGACCCTTCTTGGTGATTTGCAAGAGGTCAAAGATCATCTTTTAAATCAAAATATACCTTTGAACTGCGAAAATGTGGAGCTTAGGGGAGTCGAACCCCTGACCCCTTGCATGCCATATAAATCTTTACCGTCTCGCAATGTAGCCGGATGTCGCTCTGCCAGCAGCGTTAGTCGCTGCACGTCGCCGGGCATGGCTTGATATCGCCGCTCGCTTGCTCCCCGTTTTGCTCCCCATCGACTCCCGTGCCCGCCAAGCTCAGCGCCTTTGACCAGACGCAAGCCCCAGCGAATTCCCGTTCGTGTTGTCCTGCTGCAGAGCTGCGCAGGACTGGCAGCCTGCCGAGACCCACGCCGCCGAGGGACGGGGTGTTCCTGCGGCTAGGGCTGAGGATCGGTATCGAGGTATCCGTCATAGGCCCGGGTCGTCACGATGAAGTGGCGCAAGAAGCCCTCGAGCCCGGCCGGGCCGAACGGATGCGGCGGCACCCGAACTGCATCCTCGCCGCTTACACGGCCTCCGGCACGCGACACCGCGCCGCCTTGGCTATAGCAGCAGATGCATATAGCATCAGATGCATGACAGGGCTGTATGAGGTCGAGATCGAGCCTGAAGTCCGGTCCTGGCTGGCCAGCCTGCCCGACCGCGACTTCGGCCGGGTCGACTTCCTCGTCGGCCTGCTCGCCGAGCACGCCCAGGACCTCGGCGAGCCCTACACCCGGCACCTCGGCGGGAAGGTCAGGGAACTGCGGTTCCACCTGCTGCGCCAGCAGACCAGGGTCACCTACTGGCTGGCACCGGGCCGGCGGGTGATATTACTGACAGTCTTCCGCAAGACCCGCAGCGCGGAGACCGCCGAGGTCACCCGTGCCCTCCGCGCCCAGATGACCTGCGAAACCCAGCACAGCCAGGCCCACGACATATTCGACCGGGAGGTGAACTGACATGACAAACGAGCACACCGCCTATGAAGGGCTCGCCCGTGAGCGCCGCGGCAGCGAGGAATACCGCCAGGGATACGCCGAGGCCCGCCGCGCCTTCCTGATCGGCCAGGCCGTCCGCGAGCGCCGTCTGGCCCTGGGCCTATCCCAGGTGGAACTGGCCACCCGCGCCGGCATGACCCAGCCCGCGCTCTCCCGGCTAGAAGCAGGCGGCGTCGTGCCCACCATCCCACTGCTGGAACGGATCAGCATGGCCCTCGATGCCGAGCTCATCGTGGATATAGCCCCCCACGCCGCCTGAACCGCAACCCGGGCCACGCCTGCCAGTCCCGGCACTCGATTCTGCCGAAACGAGCACTTCGTCCGCACGCATACCCATGCACGAACTGGAATACCTACCAGCGATCTCCGCCTTGCCAGCGATCGCCGCGCGGTATTCCCATCAGACCGGTAGGGAATCAGATCGCCAAATAGGAATGCCTACTGAGTCAATAGGCATATGTGAGCCCATGCGCGCCTAACGCTCGTTCGGGTGCATGGGCGCGATTCAGTTCGCCAAGCTTACTTGCGCGCGGCTCATGAGAGCCGACGGCCTGAGCCTGGCGGATCGCTTCCTCGACGCCCCGCTCCATGGTTCGCCGTGGCCTGGTAGCAGCGGGCCGGCCTTGATCC
>JBOHCG010000148.1:0-14045 GCA_050698735.1 Streptosporangiaceae bacterium
CCCTCTTCTAGCAGGAGCCTCACCCGTCTCGCAGGGAACCCAGCACGGGACCAGCAGATATCACCCGCAGTAGCCGCAAACGGCCCGTGTCTCGCACAGTCCCGGCCTTATCCCCGTGGCATTGAGGCCCGTCCCGAACAACCTGTCAGCTCGTTTCGCGAAATCGGACGGCGGTATGAGCCTGCCCGTCTCGTACGCCGAGACAGTCGACAGAGCATAATTAGTCCCCGCCGCGACATCACCTTGCGTCAAGCCAGCACGTTCTCGCAACCGCTTCAACTTCGTACTGAAGAACGCCAGCGGACTGGAGTAAGGGTCGGCAGCCACTATCGCACCACCCGGGCTTTCTATACGCGACCGCCAGATTCTACAGGCCCATGTGTCGGGGCGGCTTTCGTAGATCAACCTACCGTCGGCCTGGCACGTTGGGTAGCGAGATCACGCCCGCCCTCCCCCGTGAGGAACAGCCGCCAATGACCACCGTAACCCCAAAGCACACACTCGGAGTCCCGACACCCGAACACCCCCTCCATGCCCTGGCCACGTTCGAACTCGCCGACTACCGCCGCAAGCTCGAGCACGCGATCAGCTCCTGCGAGCAGCACCGCCCCGCAGAGCCCGCCCTGGCAGGCCTCCGCGACGCCCTCGCAAAGGTCACCGCCGAGCAGGACGACCGGGCCAGGATCGCGACCCGTAATGCGTGACCAGACCCTCGCCCGGCTCATCGAGGACATGCCCGACGATGAAGTGCGCGCCGCCCGCCACGACGCCGCTGTCGGCCTGAGTCTGCTCAGGCCCGGCTCACTCATGTACGCCCCGGCCCACGCCTACCTCGGCCTGCTTGACGCCGAGCTTGTCCGCCGCACGACGCCGGGCAGCAGGCCAGCCCCGGCACCTGACCCGATAGCCCCGGCCCCTCGCCGCGATCCGGACAGGTCGCCGCCCGGGACCGGATGACGGCAGCCCTCCGGGCGGACCCCTCCCAGAAACGCCAGCCCGCCCTGGCGGGTCCGCCCCAACGTCAACCAGCCGAGCCGGACGCTAAGGACATTAACCCCATGATCCACACCCCCGCCCCCGATGACGCAGCCCAGATAGCAGCCTTCCTCGACAGCCACACCGGGTGGTCCGCCTTCTGGGATAAGGCATACGGAGTCTGGCGGGTCGCCGAAGACGACCCGCGCTCGGACCTGTACGCCGAAAACACCGACGCCCGCACCGTGATCGCCTACGCGACCACGCATTCGTGAATCAGGGCGGCAGCGCAGGACCGGAGCAGCTCAGACATGCGGCTGGACACAGGCACCAGATTTTCCCCGCCATCCGCGACGCCCTCGCCGGCACTCCCTGGATCCCGCCCGTCGCCGTCGGCGCCTGAACCGCACCCGAAACCCGTCACGCACAGCAACTTAGGCATGACTCGTTTTACTTTCCCTGGTCGTAGATCGTGATCTTCCCCCGCGGGCGTCGGCCTTGGGTGCCACGCGCACGCGCCGGGCGTGGGAGACTGCCAGCCATGGACGCGGACTACCCGGAGCATCTGCTGGCCCGCGAGCCGGCGCCGCCGTATGAGGGGGAAGGCCCCGTTCGCGCTGTGGCACTTTAGCGAGGATCCTTCTCTGGGCCGGTTCCGGCCGCATAGGCCGGCCACCAACCCGCAGGCGCCGCCGCTGGTGTGGGCGGTTGATACCCGCCATGCGCCGATGTTCTGGTTTCCGAGGGATTGCCCGCGGGGATGCATCTGGCCGGGGCCGGCCACCACACCGCAGGATCGGGAGCGGTTCTTCGGCCAGAGCGCCGCAACCCGGATCCACGTCATCGAGGCGGGCTGGCTGCCGGGCACGCAGGGGTGCCGCCTGTACGCCTACCGGCTGCCCGCCGAGGCGTTCCGGCCGCATGAAGTGGGCGGCTACTGGGTCGCCGGCGAACCGGTGGAGGCGATCGAGCAGGTGATCATCGAGGATCTTGCGGGCAGGCACGCCGCCGCCCGGATCGAGCTTCGGATCACGCCGTCCATCTGGCCGTTCTGGCGGCGGGTTGCGAACTCCACCGTAGAGTTCAGCGGCTCCCGGCTGCGCAACAGCGCCCCGCACCCGGACCGGTTCGGGTAACGCATTTAAATCAAGCACTCTGCCAGACGTGAATGCTTGCCAAGAACACTGTCAAGTCCGTCTTGACACGCAAGCGAGTCCCGCCTCGCTAGATACCCCCATGGGGTATAGACTACGGTGAGGTCATGGATGATACCGAAACCGGCGACTGGCCAGGTGAAGACGAGAAGCGCATACTTCAGCAGCTCGACCGCATGGTGGCGGCCGGGCGCATTACTCAGCAGGAAGCAGAGCGGCTGCGGTCGGCGGACAACGCCGGTACTTTCGAGGCCGTCATGGGCGAAGTCAGGGCTCGCCACGCCGGCCCGGAGATGGACGCCGCAGTTGCCGAGGGCCGCTTGACTCAGGCAGAAGCCGACGACATTGTGCACCGGCTACGCCGTGGCGAACATGCTCCGGGCCTGCGGAAGCAGCTTCGCCAGTGGCGCACGGTCCACCGCCGCTCGCCAGATGGTCAGTAGCCGCCAGCGTCCAGCGTCGAGGTTCGCCGCGCGTCTATCGGGCGGTAACTTCGGGCTGGGCAGAGGGGAACAGTTATGACTTGGTGCCCAGGCGGGCCCTCGTCTCGGCGACGTCCATGCCGTGCAGGCGGAGCAGGTTCTCGCCGAGGATCTTGCGCTTGGCCTGGTCGGTGAGCTGCGGGTAGCCGTAGCCGGCGCAGAGGTCCTCGGGGATCTGGAAGTCCATGAACGCGCGCAGCGCCCACTGCGGGTGGAACAGCGGCGCCTCCGAGCCGTAGATGATCTTGTCCTCGCCGCACCAGAAAAGCAGCTTGCCCATGATCTCGGCGAACATCCGCGGCGCCCGGACCACGAAGTTGATCGTCGCGGCGATCGACGCGTACAGGTTCGGGTACCTGATGAGCTGCCAGCACGTCTCGTCGAGGAACGGCAGCCCGACGTGGAAGATGACGAAGTTGATGTCGGGGAAGTTGGCCGCGGCCCCGTCCATGTCCCAGGTCTGGGTGTGCTCGATCGGCTGCGGGCCGAGCGGGACGCCCTTGTGCACGCCGATCAGGTTCACGCCGAGTTCCCGCGCCTTCTCGAAGATGGGGAAGGCGATATCCGGGTCGTCCATCCGCCACGGGTACGGCTTCCCGAAGTCGTAGCGGACGTTGTAGAACTTGAACGCGCGCGCGCCGAACTCCCCGACCTGGCGCTCCATCAGGTCGAGCGCCTTGCGTCCCTCCAGCGGGTTCACCGAGCCCCAGAAGATGGTCCGGTCCGGGTCGCGGCTGGCCAGGTCGGCGCAGGCCTCCCAGGGTGACAGGCCGTCGCGGAACAGGTCGGTCAGCGGCAGCGGCATCGCCACCAGCATGTCGGTGTCGGATTCCTCGTAGACCATCTTGCGGATGTCCGAGGGCGTCCACTCCCGCAGGAACTCCTCCGCCGGCAGCTTGTGCCGGTCATCCTCCGGGGTCAGGGCGTTGTGGAACGCGTACAGGTGGTTGTCGAACATCAGGCCCGCCTGGCCGAACGCGTTCTTCGGCTCGAAGTTGAAAACGTGCGCAACGCAGTCGAAGACGAAGGCGTCGTCGATCATGGCCGCTGCTCCTTTGGCTGGGTATGGGCGGCGATGTAGGCGTCCCGGTCGGACACGGCCGATGGCGGGGGCAGGAAGCGCAGGATGCTCTGCGCACGGGGCGATAGGCGGTCGGTGGTCCAGGCCTCGTCCCAGACGATCGACACCTCGGCGTCCTTGATTCCCGGCTGGCCGATGATCTGGTCCCTCACCTGGGTCAGCACGGTGGCGGCGAACGGGCACCACCCCGAGGTCAGCAGCAGCTCGACCTTGGCGACACCGTCTTCTACCTGGACAGAGCGCACCAGGCCCATGTCCACGACCGAGATGCCCTTCTCCCGGCAGCAGGGGTCGTAGACTCCGGCCAGCGCGTCGCGTGCCCATGTCGGCAGCTCGGCCATACCGCCATCGTCAGCCGATGATCGGCCGTCCGTCAAGGGTGATGGCGGACTCCGGCGCCTCTCCGGGCGTGGATGTTCACCTGGGCATCAGGTACTTCCATGGCGTGGCCGTCCCGCCGAGCTCCGCCTTGACCTCGATCACCGCCGGGCGGCCGTCCGCCAGCGCCTTGGTCAGCGCGGCCCGCAGCGCCTCCGGGGATCCGGCGCGGTAGCCGGCCGCGCCGAACGCCTCGGCGACCGCGGCGAAGTCCGGGTTGTGCAGCCGCGCGCCGACCTCCCGGCCCTCGTACAGCCGCTGCTGATCGAGCAGCACGTTGCCGAAGGCGCCGTTGTTGAACACGACGGCGACAACGCCAAGGTCATGCTGGACCGCGGTGGCCAGCTCGCCGATGCCGAACATGAACCCGCCGTCGCCCGCGATGGACACCACCGCCCGGTCGGGGAAGGCGGCCTTGACACCCAGCGAGGTGGGGTAGCCGAACCCGAGCGTGCCCTGATGGCCGCAGCTGACGAACTGGCGCGGCGCGTGCACAGGGAACCCGAAGTAGGAGGCGAAGCCGACCTGGCAGATCTCCTCGACGAAGAAGCCGTCGGCGGGCAGCGCGGCCCGGATCGCCGCCAGGTAGTCCAGGTCGGTGCCCAGGTCGCGGACCTGCATGGCCGCCTCTTCCTTCACGGCACGGAACTCCGCGCCCCGGTCGGGCCGCGGCTGGGTCCGGTCGGCCAGCCGGATGGCCAGGGCCTGCGCCGCCTCCCGCGCGTCCGCCACGACCGACACGTCGGGCTGGAGCCTGACCGCCTGCACCGGGTCGATGTCGACGAGCACGGTCCGCAGCTGCGCGGGACGGTACCCCCATCGGTGCCAGGACAGCTCGATCCTTGAGCCGATGCCGAGCAGGGCGTCGGTGTCGGCCCAGCGGCGGAAGCCGGCCACGCAGCTGAACCCGAGGGGGTCGTCGTCGTCGACGATGCCCCGCCCGCCCCGGAAGGAGACCACCGGCGCCTGCAGCAGCCGGGCGAGCTCGGCGACCTCCCCGGCGGCGTCGCGCGCGCCGCGCCCCACCATGATCATCGGGTTCCTCGCGGCCGCCAGCAGGTCGGCGGCCCGGGCAACGGCCGCGTGGTCGAGATCCGGCGGGCGCACCGGGATCGGCGGCACCGCGCTGACCGGCGCGACCGCGCCGAGCACGTCCCACGGCACCGCGATGGCGGTCGGGCGGGGCCGTCCCGACCTCGCCTGATATATCGCCTGGGCGGTCAGCTCCGCTGCCTGGCCCGGGTGCTCCACGATGGCCGCCCACTTGGTCAGGGTGCGCATCGTGGCCAGCTGGTCGGGCAGCTCGTGCAGGTGGCCGAGGCCCCGGCCGATGAACCGGGAAGGAATCTCCCCGGTGATGCACAGCACCGGGGAGCTGGCGCCGTAGGCCGAGGCCAGCGCGGCGCCGGCGTTCAGGAACCCGGGGCCGGGCACCACCGTGCAGACGCCGGTACGCCCGGTCGCCTGGGCGTACCCGAACGCCATGTACGCCGCGGTCTGCTCGTGCCGCGCGCCCACCACCCGCAGGCCCGACCGCGCCATCGCGTCGAACAGGGGATAGGTCTGCACCCCGGGCATCCCGAAGACCGTGTCCACGCCGTGCTCGATCAGCGACGCCACGATGGCGTCGGCGGCGCTCGCCGTCTTGGTCACGGGTGCCTCCGTGGTAGCCCGGGCCGGGTGCCCCGACCATAGTAGGATCCGCTGCGACCTATGCCGCGGGCTCGGCCGGCCACTCGGCTCGCCGCAGCTCGCGCCTGATCGCGCCGTACGCTACCCCGATCGCCTCGGCGCCGGCCAGCATCAGCATCGCGACCTGGGCAGGAAGGTACTGCAGCAGCAGCCCGCAGCCCGCCAGCCCGGCCGGAATGCCCAGGCCGATCAGCGTCATCAGCGCGGCGACCGTCCGGCCTCGCTGCTCAGGTGGTGCCTGCCTGATCACCAGGATGTCGGCAAGCACCCGGAGCGCCGGGACGCCGAGCATGGCGGTGAACAGCAGCCCGGCGACCCACCACGGGCCGAACGGCACCGCGAGCAGCGCGAGTATCAGCACGTCCAGCATGCACAGGGCCAGCATCAGCACGCCCGGCCGCAGCCGGTGCAGCACCTTGACCAGGGGCGCCCCGGCCAGCCCGCCCGCCGCGCCCACGCCAAGGGTCACCCCGATAGCCGTGGAGGACACCGCCTGGTGGCGCAGGATCACGATGATGACCACCTCGAGCCCGGCGCCGATCGTGTTCACGAACATGATCAGCAGGGTGGCCGCGCGGAGCACCGGCTGCCCCCAGAGCGTCCGGATGCCCGCCAGCATGCCGCCGGTCTCCGCGACGGAGGATCCGCCGCGGGGACGCCCGGCCGGCCCGGCCTGCGAAGCGTCGTCCGCGCCGCCCGGCATGATCCTCATCAGCGCGGCGGCGGCCAGCGCGATCAGGAACCCTGCCGCGGTGAACAGGAAGGGCAGCGTGTGCGACAGCGCCTGCACGGCGTAGAGCGCTCCGCCGATGGCCGGCCCGGCAAGCGCGGCGCCGTTCAGCCTGACCTCGTCCTGCGTCAGCGCCCGGGTCAGCTGCTCGGGCGGCACCACCGAACGCAGCAGCAGCATGCTCGCCGCGCCCTTGACCGCCTGGCCGATGCCGAGCAGTGCGGCCGCCGCGAGCAGCACGGGCAGCGACGGCCAGCCGGCGATCAGCGCCAGCACGACGACGGCGGTCACCGTGGCGCGGGCCGCCTCGGTCGCGATCACGATCGTGCGGCGGTCGTACCGATCGGCAAGCGAGCCCGCGGGCAGCCCGGCGACCAGCATCCCGGCCGCCTGCACGGCGCCGAACAGGCCGGCCATGGCGGGGGAGCGGGTGATGGCCAGGATGGCAAGCGGGTAGGCCACGTCGGCAACCGACACCCCGAGGGTGGAAGCGGTCGTGCCGACCCACAGCGTCTGGAACCGCAGGTTGCGCCGCAATGGCACCGGTCGCCCCGCCCTGATCGGGTCGGGCGTCCTGTCGGCGGGACCCGCGCCCGGCTGCCCCGGTCCTCCGGTCGTCGCGTGTGCGTCCTGCCGGGCGCCGGCCGTGGCCGTCTGCGTGGCACTCATCGTCCCTGGTCTCCTCTCACTGATCTGCGAATGTTCTGCTCTCGGTGATCTTTCAGGATAAAGTCACCATTCATGTCTACGTGAATGATGACACGATCGTGAGAGTATGGCAAGATGTCCTTTATGGAAAAGCCCACGGCCACGGCGGAGGCAGCGCGCGCGGCCCAGACGGCGTACGCGGGAACCGAGCCGCCCGAGGTCAGGACCGTGGACAACGTGGCGGTGCTCAAGGCGATGGCGGACCCGACCCGGTTCGCGATCCTGGCCGCGCTCATGCGCACCAGCGACCTGCCGGTCATGTCGGTCAAGGAGCTAGCGGCAGAACTCGGCGAGCCCCAGACGAAGCTCTACCGGCACGTCCGGCAGCTTGAGGCGGCCGGACTGATAAGGGTGGCAAGTACCAGGATGGTGTCGGGCATCCTCGAGCAGCGGTACCAGGCCTGCCAGCGGGACCTGACGTTCGCCCGCGGGTTGGTCACCGAGAACGCGGATGAGTCCGAGAGGGTCCTGCGGACGGTACTCGACCGCTACCGTGACGACTTCTTCGCGGCGGCCCATGCGGGCCGGCTGGCATGGGGTGACGTGCCGGCCGAGGAGTCTTACCGCAAGCCGCTGCTGCACATGTCCGACCTGAAGGTATCTCCGGCCAAGGCGGCGGAGGTGCGGGACAAGCTCGATAAGCTCATGATCTCGCTGAAGGACGCGGAGGCCGAGGACGGCGTGGCAATGCACCTGTTCATCAGCTTCTACGTGCCCACAGATCCGGATCCCGGCTGACCGGCCTCAGGGCTGGAATTGCACGTACCCGTCCCGCGGTATGGCGGTGGTGCTCGCCAGCACCTCGCCGTTGCCGCCGAGCCAGGCCAGGCGGGTCAGCCGGGCCGAACCTCCGACGGCGAACGCCGCGTACTTCCGCCCGGCCACGATCCTCGGGTAGGCCGGCTCCAGCGGTTGCCGGAGACCGTCCCCGACGCGATGGTGGCCGACGCGGCCGGAGCCTCGGCCCCCACGTTGTCCCACATGCCGACGTTCTGGGGGAAGGACCCGGAGGGTCCGCCGCTGACCACCGGCACCGGCACGGGGAAGGAGGCCGGCGCGCTCGTGCCGGGCTCGACCACGGTGATCGGGAGCGCTCCATCCAGCGGATAGGAGAAACCGATCAGACGGTAGCGGTCTCCGCACGCGGTGGCCGTCACCGCCCGGGCGCTGCTGCCGTCGATCACCAGCATGCCGACCTGGGGCGGGACCTGGATGAACCCGAAGGAGAACCCCGGGTCCCCGGTTCCCAGGGTCACTGACCCGCTGGATTCGGCCGCCGCCACGATCCCGGCCAGGCCGAGGCAGAAGGCCAGCCTGACCAGGCCCGGCCACCGGGCAGCCGCGAAGTCGCTGGAGTCGCCGCCGCCGCTGACGATGTCAGGGACGGCGCCGAGCTCGTCGCGAGGATCGGGCACCACCGGCTTCACACCCCCTAAGAGCACCGTAAACCAGCGGAACGCCCCCGGGTGGGCTGCCGGCCCCCGTCCCGCCCGTGGCACGATGAGAGATGAGCACACTGACGATGAGAGCAGGTCATGGACGAGCGTGAGAATCTGAGCTGGCAGGGCTTCGGCGAGGCGTCCCGGGAGCTAGCGAAGGTCATCGCCGCCGACGGGTTCGAGCCCGACCTGATCTTGTCAATCGCCCGTGGCGGCCTGTTCCTCGCCGGGTCCCTCGGCTACGCCCTCGCGGTGAAGAACCTGCACGTCATGAACGTCGAGTTCTACGACGGGGTGGGTACCACCCTGGACATGCCGGTCATGCTGCCGCCGGTGCCCAGCGCGGTGGACTTCTCCGCGAAGAAGGTCCTCATCGCCGACGACGTCGCGGACTCCGGCCGGACCATCGAGCTTGTCTACACCTTCATCAAGGACCACGTCGAGGACGTGCGCTCGACCGTGATCTACGAGAAGCCGCGATCGGTGATCAAGTGCGACTACGTGTGGAAGCACACCGACCGCTGGATCAACTTCCCGTGGAGCAGCCAGGCCCCCGTCGTCCAGCGCGCGGGCCAGGTCCTCGACGCCTTAGCGGCAGGAGCCGCCTTAAGACGGCAGCAAGAGAGCCCGGGTGTCCCGATCCACCCGGGCTCCCGGCTTATTGGCGGGCCGGACCTACTGGATCGGCTCGCTGTAGATGAAGTGGTCGGCGGCGCTGGTGGCCGAGGTGCCGCCCGCGGTCGTCACCGTGATATCCACCGTGCCCTCGCCGGACGGGCTGGTCACGGTGATCACCTCGTCGGAGTCGGAGACGATCGTCGCCGCGACGCCGCCGAAGCGGACGCTGGTGGCGTTCTCCAGGTTGTCGCCGAGGATGGTGACGGTGGTCCCGCCCTCGGTCGGCCCGCCGTCCGGACGGACCCCGGTGACGGTCGGGGCAGGGACGGTGTAGGTGAAGTAGTCGGCGCTGCTGGTGGCCGAGGTACCGGCCGTGGTGGTCACCGTGACGTTCACCGTTCCGGCGGTGCCGGCCGGGCTGGTCGCGGTGATCCGCGTGCCCGAGTCGGCGCTGATCGATGCGCCGGTGCCGCCGAAGCTGACGCCGGTGGCACCGCTCAGGTTGGTCCCGCTGATCGTGACCTTCGTGCCGCCTGCGGCGGGCCCGCTGGCCGGGGAGATCCCGGTGACCGCCGGGGCCGGGGTGACGTAGGTGAAGTGCACGGCGCCGGAGGTGCCGCCCTTGGTGGTCACCGTGACGTTCACCGTGCCGGCGGTGCCGGCCGGGCTGGTGACGGTGATCTGCGAACCGGAGTCGAAGACGATCCTCCCGGCCGCTCCGCCGAAGCCGACGCCGGTGGCGCCGCTCAGGTTGCTGCCGCTGATCGTTACCTTGGTCCCGCCGGCGGCCGGTCCGCTCGCCGGGGAGATCCCGGTGACCGTCGGATGGGCGGGCGGAGGCGGCGACTGGTTGTTGGCAGCCTCGTAGGTGAACCGGCCGACGGTGGCCGCGGCCGAGGTGCCGCCCATGGTGGTCACGACGATGTTCACGGTGCCCTTGCCCGCCGGGCTCATCACGGTGATCCGCGTGGCTGAGTCAAGCAGGATCTTCCCGGCGGCGCCGCCGAACCTGACGCCGGTGGCGCCGCCCAGGCCGGTGCCGGAGATGACGACCTTGGTCCCGCCTCCCGTGCCCCCGCTGGCCGGGGAGATCCCGGTGAGCGCCGGGGGAGCGGCGGGCGCGGTGGGCCCTGTTGGCGGCGGCGAGGTGGAGGAACCCGAAGAGGTCGCATCGGGGGACACCGACTGATGCGGCGTAGCTGACCCCAGCGGGTGCTGGTTCGCGGCGCTGGACCCGTTCAGGCCGACGGCCAGGGCCGTGCCCGCGCTCACCACCACGATCGCGGCCGCGGTCGCTATAACCGCCTTGACCGGGGTCAGGCCCCGACGCCGCAGGTGCTCCAGA
Organism: Streptosporangiaceae bacterium; assembly: GCA_050698735.1. Taxonomy (GTDB): domain Bacteria; phylum Actinomycetota; class Actinomycetes; order Streptosporangiales; family Streptosporangiaceae; genus Palsa-504. The sequence goes on from JBOHCG010000148.1 coordinate 10,603, forward strand.
TGCAGCACGTGGCGCAGGTGGCGCAGGTGCCAGATGTGCCGGGATTCCGCGGACGGCTGGGATGCCGGCCGGGACGCGGGCTGTGATGCCCGGGCATGCCTGGCCAGGTTGACCCGCTCCGCGGCGGAGCCGTGCACCCCCGCCCCGGCGCTCGACGGCCACAGCAGCGCCAGCAGCAGGGCCGCCTCGCCCAGGTGCAACCGCCCGCGCCGCTCCCAGTCCGGGCCGTACGTGCCCGCCGCGATCGCCCGCAGCGCGTTGACGAACGAGGTTCCGTCGGTCGGCCGGTCCCCAGGCCCCTTGGCCATTCCCGCTATCACCAGCGGTCGCAGCGGTTCCGGTACCGGGTCCAGCGGCACCGGCTCGGCCATGTGCTGGTACATCAGCACCTCGGCGGTCTTGCCGGTGAACGGCGGCTGGCCCGCCAGGCACTCGTAGAAGGTGGCGGTGGCCGCGTAGACATCGCTGGCCGGGGTGGCGGGCGACCCGGCGAACTGCTCCGGCGGCGCATAAGCCAAGGTGCCCGCCGGCATCGGCCTGTCACCGGCCCGCGCAGCGATGCCGAAGTCGGTCAGCTTGCTTGCACCGTCCCCGCTGACAAGCACGTTCTCCGGCTTGTAGTCCCGGTGCACGACGCCGCGCCGGTGCGCCGCCGCCAGGCCAAGCAGCGAGCCCTGCAACACCACAAGCGCCGCCTCCGCCGAGGTCGCGCCCTGGTTCAGCAGGATCTCCCGCAGCGAAACGCCGTCGACAGGCTCCATCACGATGGCGGCGCCCAACGGGGACTCGACGTACTCATAGAGCCGGACCACGTTCGGGTCATCCAGGGACGCCAGCACGCCGGCCTCGGCGCGGAACATCCGGGCGAACTCGGGGTCTGTCAGCAGGTCGGCACGCAGGTACTTGATCGCCACCAGCGTGCCCGACGCGTCATGCCTGGCCAGCACCACGCTGCCGAATCCGCCCGAGCCGAGCTCCTTCAGCTCGGTATATCCGGGGACATTCCACTCCGCCATGAAGATCGCCTCGTCTCGCGAACCCAGCCCGGCTCCGCCATATATTCGGTGCTCTGGTGGTACCCGGATTGCCGTCGCGGGTCTCCTAATTCAGCGCGCGCAGTACCGGGTCCTCGCCCTGACAGAGGCCCGGCCCCCCGTGCTGATACATCGCGGCGCGGGACCGCGCCACGGCGGCTACCGGCGCTGCGCGGTGACCGCCATCGTGGCGTAGTGCATCGTGAAACCGCCGCCCGCCACGTCGATGGCGGCGCCGATGCCGGCCAGGAGTTCCTCCCGCACATCCGCGGGGAGCAGGCTGTGCCCGCCGAAGGTTGGCACCGCATCCAGCCACTCCGCGCGGGTGTACGGCCGGTCCCAGTCGAATTGCCACTGCTCGGGTTCGCCGAACCCGCCCGCCTGGCGCATGCCGCCGGCAGCCTTGTCGCACATCATCTGGTAGGCATTCCGGCCGGTCAGCCCGCGCCGTGACACCGGTGAGTCCGGTATGACGCGCTGGTAGACGGCGGCGAAGGCCGCGCCAAGCTCGGGCGGGAACCCGAACGCGTTCCAGAACACCGCCAGCCGGCCGCCGGGGCGCAGCACCTGCGCCGCCTTGGCCGCGCCCGCGACCGGGTCCACCCAGTGCCAGGCCTGCCCGGCGATGACCGCGTCGAAGGCCCGGCCGGCCGGGTCCCAGGACTCGAACGTCGCCACCTCGGCCTCGACACCGCTTCGCCGCGCCAGGCCGGCCATCCGCTCGTCGGTATCGACCCCGAGCACCCGGCAGCCGGCCGCCTGGAACAGCCGGCCGGTGATGCCGGTCCCGCAGCCGACGTCCAGGACGTCGACGCCGGGGCTGACGGCGACGATCCGCTCGACCAGGGCGTGCGGATAGCTGGGCCTGGCCCGGTTGTAGCGCTCGGCCTCCAGGCCGAACGACTCCGCCACCTCCCGGACCTGGTGAGACTCGCGCGTTTCGGAGGGGGAGGAGGGCGCTGGCTGCGACGGTATAGTGGGCATGCGCCCACCTTAAGTGGGCACATGCCCACTCATCGAGCGTTTTCGCGTACGGCGAAGGGAAGGACCAGCAGGTGCCGACCGGCGTGGCCATCAGGGACGCGCGTGCCCAGCTGTTCGACGCCGCCGAGCGCGTCATGCTCTCCGACGGCCCGAACGCGCTGACCAGCCGGGCGGTCACCGCGGAGGCAGGAGTCGCCAAGGGCGTGCTGCACCGGCACTTCGCCGACTTCGACTCGTTCCTCGCCGAGCTCGTCGAAGACCGCATCATGAGGATCGGCCACCAGGCAGCGGCGCTGCGCGAGTCGGCGGGCACCGGCACCGTGGTCGGCAACCTCGCCGGCGTGCTGACGGACCTGTTCTCCTCGGTCGCCGTCGCGATCGTCAGCCTGCTCATCTTCCGGGACGACCTGCGCGCCCGGCTGCGCCGCACCACGCCGACCGGAATCCCCGTGCTGACCGAGGCCGCGGCCATGATCACCGGCTATCTGGCCGCCGAGCATGATCTGGGCCGGATCGCGCCGGACGCCGACGTCGACACGCTGGCGCCCACACTGATCGGGGCCACGCACATGCTGTTCGCGGGCTGGGAAGGCGGGCCGCCCGAGCCCGCCGCGGTCCGCAGGTACGTGGCCACCGTCCTGGCCGGCGTCCTGCCAGAGCCCTGAGCAACCGGCCGCTCAGTCACCCGCGGCGCGCACCGCGTCCAGCGCGAGCAGCGCGACATGCAGCGAGGTGCGCGACTCGGCCGAGCTCAGGTCGGCGCCGAGGATCCGCTCGATGCGGCGCAGCCGCTCGTAGAACGTGGGCCTGGCCAGGTGCGAGCTCTTGGCCGCGGCGGCCTTGTTACCCCCGGCGGCCAGGTAGGCGGCGAGCACGTCGAGGAGGTCGCTGTCCGGCTCGCAGGCGAGCAGCGCGCCGAGTTCACGCTCCACGAAGGTCTGCAGCCGCGGGTCGTCGCGCAGCAGGTGCAGCAGGCCGCGCAGCCGCAGGTCCGGCAGCCGGTAGAACGGGGGAGGATCGGCTGCCCCGGGGCGTTCGGCCGCCACGTCGGCGACCTGGCTGGCCTCCAGGAACGAGCGGCGCACGTCCCTGATCGAGGAGACCGCCGCGCCGACCCCGATCACCAGGCCGTCGAGGGCACCCAGGGGACCGGGACCGGCGCCGGCCCGCTCCCTGATCCGGGACGCCAGGCTGGTGAGCACCCGGTCCGGGTCGGCGTGCTGGCTGAGCGAGAGCATGGCGCCCGCCCTCGTGTCGTCCAGCGTCCCGACCAGCGCGGGCAGCCGCTCGGCCCGGCACGCCGCGGCCGCCGCGTCGGCAAGGTCAAGCACCCGGGTGTGGGCCGACACCCCGAGACCTTGATGGCGACCCGGTCCGCGCGGCTCGCGGCCCTGGTCATGGAACCTGAGCACCACGGCGATGAGC